>JBLHKB010000219.1:0-10338 GCA_047619315.1 Polyangiales bacterium | reverse complement strand
GGTCCCACCCGAAGCGTGGCTCCTCCCAGAGAAGGTGCCGTTGCACCCAGCCAACTACTATTGCCACACGCGCTTGATTTACATGGGCATGGCAAGCGTCCGTTCGCTCAAAGTTCAAGCACCGATCACGAACCTCACTCGGGATCTGCGAAGCGAACTCTATCCAGGCCGCCGCTTCGAAGAACTCGATTTTCGTGGCTCTCGCGGTCGACTTCGAGAGAAGGACCTGTGGGCACCTCCCGGCACAATCCTCAAAGGTGTCTACGCCGCCGTCAACGTCGCCGAACGCTTCCATTCACCGCGCCTACGCAAGTGGCTCCTCGATCGCTTCGTGAAGCGAATCCGTTTCGAGCTCCGAAGCACGGACTACACCTGTCTCTCACCCGTGAACGGGCTGCTCTTCGCGCTCACGCTACACGCCATGGATCCGAGCGACGCGGACCTGCATGCACAGCTCGCTCGTTTTGGCGGTGACCCAGCGGATGACGCACCTGTGAAGGGCTGGGTCTGGGAAGACGAGGCGGAGGGCCTCCGAGTCACCGGTGCTCGCAGCGCGACCTGGGATACTTCCTTCGCGCTTCAAGCGCTGTCCGAAGCGCGCGGGAGCTTAAAAGGAAACGCGCGCACCGACGTGGATCACGCGCTGATTCGCGGGCTGAACTGGCTTGAGACCCAGCAGATCATGACCCCGAGTGGTGGTGCTGTGAGGGCGTACGCGTCTCAGGACCGCGTCGACCCGACGGGCGGCTTTTGCTTCGCTGGCATTTGGCACGGTTGGCCCGTCAGTGATTGTACCGCGGAGGCGCTTCTGGCGTTTCTTGAAGCGCCGAAGGATCTCTTCACGCCGAAGCCCGAGCGCATTGAAGCTGGAGTTCGCTTCCTCTTGCAGGCGCAGAACTTTGATGGAGGGTTTGGCTCCTACGAGTCGCGGAAGGTCCGCGCTGGCCTCGAGTGGATGAATCCCGCTGAGATGTTTGGAGACTCCATGACGGAACTCTCCTACTTCGAGTGCACGGCCTCCAACTTAGTCGCACTTTCAGCGGTTCGACATCGTTACCCCACGATGATGCGCGGCGCCGTCGACACCGCCATTACGAGCGCCGAGAGATACCTGCGCGCCTCTCAAAACGCAGACGGAAGCTGGGATGGCGCCTGGGGCGTCGCCTACTTGTACGGAACGCTCTTCGGCGTGCGCGGCCTCGTTGCCGCCGGAGCCACGCCGGACGATCCCGCAATTCGAAAGGCGTGCGCCTTCGTCGCCGCGAAGCAGCGTGACGACGGCTCGTTCAGCGAGTCGTGGCGTAGCTGTCTGGAGGATCGCTACATTGAAGGCGAGGCGCCTCATCCGACGCAAACCGCGTGGGCGGCGATGACGTTGGCGGAGGGCGGAGACGCTTTCGCTCCGGCGTTCGATGCCGCTGCAGCCACCCTTCGTTCGCTTCAAATGGAGGACGGCGATTGGTCCGCGCCTATGATGACGGGTGTGTTCTTCCGAACGGCACTTTTGGATTACCGACTCTATCGTCGGTATTTCCCTCTCTGGGCGCTGGCGATGAGTGAGACTCGATTGAACGCGACGAACGCAAAGCCAGCCCCTGGCCCGTCGCCTTTCACAAGTGTCGTGTCCTAGAGAACGCGTTCGATTCGTTTGATGCCCTTGCGTGAAATGATCACGCGTACTCGGCGCCATGGGGCGTCGTTGTCGGTGGTGGAACGCAGCCGGTACACGACCGCGATATTGTACACACGGGGCGCCATGGCGGTGTAGATGTGTTGGTCGTCCGGGTCGGCGAACACCGTGCGCTGCTTCGCGTTGTCCGTGTGCACCAGCCACTCCCGAAGATTCAGCCGGAAGATCTCGGTGATGGCGCCATAGCGTTCATCCACACTTCGGACGGCCTCAGCGTTAACCTCGCAGTCCTTCTTGTGCCAAAGGATGTGCTCGGGTCGTGCCTGCTCTTCTAGACGGTGTTGATGCGTGCTGACGCGAGCAGCATGCACCTCCGCCGGAATGTCTTTCTTTTTGAGAAATTCCGAGCGCTCGCGAACTGTGCCGACGGCGATGCGTTTGAGGCGGTCTTCGAGGCGCCAGCGTCGGTCGGGCATCCACTTGCGAACCCACTTCGTAAACACACCTTGGAGGGTGGCCTTGATACGGTCCTTGCCGGCGTACGCCAGAATGACGATCGTCGCCCACTTCCAAAGGTTGTTGAACGCATTCGCGTCGGGGGTGCCGTGATAGAAGGCGAGTCCCACGGTGAACGCCATCGCGACGCTCGCGGCGATGGCGTAGAGCGCTTGGAGCGTCCACTTGCCGGCTTCGGAGACCTCTCGGTGCAACCACAGAACGGATGCACTGAAGCGCTTGAGGAGATGGCGCCGGAACTCGAGGTGTTCGACGTCGCGCTTGTCGGAGTCGCCGTAGCCCACGCTTCCCACATCGTTGTCGCGTCGGTAGATTGCTTCTTCAACCGCACCAGCGGCCACCGTCGCAGCGAGCTTCTCGTGTCCACTGCGTCGCAGTAGAATACTGAGTTGGCCGAGGGTCGCTTCAACAATGCGCGAACAGTCTTCGTCGATCCAGCGCGCCGTGATGCGAGTCTCTTCATGGACGGCGATGGGGATGACCTGCCGGAGAGCCGTGAGTGAGTCGCGGAGCAGCACCGCGAACGACGTGCAGGAAGGCTCGAGTTCATCGACTTCCCCTCGCTCGATGTCCTTGCGAATCATGCGAAGAGCTTCAGACGCGGAACGCCGCAGCTGACAGGCGAAGAGCCTGAGCTCTTGAATACCAAGGGTGGCGTCGGAGAGCGCCGTCAAGATGCGCTCTCCCGGAAGTTCAGCCACTTCGGCGAGGGGCATCGCGGGAAGAGCGAGGCGTACGTAGGATTGAAGGTCGCGGTAGATGTGCCGCTTTTCAAACGTATCGCTGTTCACCTTCAGGCTGCGCGGAATGAAGAAGTACGCCTCCCAAACGTAGGTCTCCTTCTTTAGCTCCTTGGGGATCTCGTAGTCGACGGCGAACTCCAGATGAGTTCGGTCGTGAATGCGCCATTTGGGCTCGCGAAAAGACCATTCATCCTCGTCGAGGAGTGATGTCGTGGGTTCAAGAACATCGGCCAGGATGCCTTCCTCAGCCGCGACCTGCGGCTGCGCGATGCCCTTTGCAGCCTTCATAGGCTTGCGGGGTTGAGGGCTTCCTGGCGCTGAAGGGGCAGCGGATGCCCTTCGATGGGTGACGTGCCGCTCTCGTTTTCGACGAGGCGGGCCGGGCTGTTGGTCTGGGGCGGACATAAATCAGGTGTGACCAAGCCGGGGGCGGTGTCACACAACTGTCACAATAGCTGAAATGGTCAAAAAAGTCTAGTTTGGACGTGTTTTGTGATCAACAGGGCCGCTAGAAGACGCGAGAACAGGTCTAGAAGCAGAGGGACGTGCAGTCTTCGCGACCGGAGCGGTTGCAAGCCTCACCGCTGGTTGTCGTCGAGCCTACGAGAGCCCACTCCGGCGTGGTGAAGTCGACGGCCCAGACATCGTTGGCGTTGCCGCAGTCGGTCTTTCCGAAGCTGATGAAAGCGCGCCCGTCACCTGCTGCGTAGCCTTGGAAGTTTCGCCGTTCAGGGCCGTCCAAGTCTGGCGTGGTGAAGTCCGCGGGGAAATCACAGATGGCGTTGGCCATCGAGTTGAGCACATCTCCTCGATGCAGCTCGGTCCAGGTCGCGGACGTCAGGTCGAGACGCCACAGATCGTTGATGTTTCCCAGGTCCGTGGCGTCGTGGCCAAGAGCCATGATGAGTCCGCCGTCATCGTCATCAAAGAGAGCGGCGCCAAAACGCGTCGGTGGCGAGTCGGGGCCTCCACCGCTCACGGGCGTCCACTCGTTTGTGTCGAGGTCGAAGGCCCAAACATCGTTGGCGAAGGCTCCGGCGGTGCCGCCGAAGATGTACATCGTACGATCGACGCGCGTGAACGCATGTCCGTAGCGACCACTTGGAGAGCGAGCAGGGGCCAGCTCGGTCCAGATGTTCGTCTCTAGATCGTATTCCCAGGTGTCGTTTGAGACCACGGGCATGAAGACGTTTCCGCCGGAGTTTCCACCAAAGATGACAAGGCGGTTGTTCGCTTCGTCGAAGACCATGGCCGCGTGGGACCGCGCGGGTGGCGTGTCGCCGACGGGGAAGAGCTCGGTCCACGCCATCGTCTCAAGATCGAGAGTGTAGATGTCAGCATAGTTGCGGAACGACTCGCCGCCTTGATGGGTGCGGCCGCCAAAGGCGATGGCGCGGTCGCCTGCAGCGTCATGAACCATGGCCTGGCGTGCGCGACGACCTGGTCCGCCAATCGTTGGAGTGTTTTGACGCCACGTACCGCAGACTGCGTCGAATACCCAAATCTCGTCCGTGTACTCGTAGCGAGGACGGCACATCTCGGGGAACGCGACGGTGCCACCGTAGGCGACGAGTCGGTCGCGGCGTGTGTCGTAGATCATGGAGTGTTCGCCGCGGCCAAGGGGGACTTCACCAGCTTCACATTCCGGGCCCGTATCGAGCTCTGGGCCCGAGTCATTTCCGGCATCTGGATCCGCGCCGCTATCCCCCGCGCCGGAATCGATGGTTCCAGCGTCGAGAATGGGAAGAGTGTCGTCGTCCCCACATCCAACGAACACAGCACAAGCGAGAAACAGAGACCCGTATTTCATGACCCAGCGTTAGCACGCCGGCGGGGTTGCGGCTCCCCGCGGGGCGGGACACGTTGCGCAAACCCATGTATGTGAATCGAAAAGCGGTTTCGGCGATGTTGACGAGTGCTGCGGCGAACCTCACGCCGAGGCGAGCCCTAACCTGGGGAGGCTACGGTGCAGGCCTTGTCGGGCTGCGCACGCTCCTCGAGGGCGCTCGGAAGGTCGACGACCTCGCCTTCCCCGATTGGTCCGCGCAAAAGGTCGAACAGCCCGTATTCATCTTCGCGAACGGTCGAAGTGGCACCACGATGCTTCATCGCTTGATGGGCCTAGACGAGGAGACTTTCGCAGGCTTCAAGCTTCATCAATCGATCTTCAGCGCCGTGTCGTTGCAGCGCTCATTTGCAGCACTCGGGGACGGCCCTTTGGGACCCTTGCTCAAGCAAGGGGTCAAGACGATCAACCAGACGTTCTTCGAGAACAACGCGTGGGATGGCATCCACGCAATGGGGATCGACAAAGAAGAAGAGGACGAAACGACCTTCGTCTACTGCTTCGAGTCGCCTTCAATTTCGCTCCTCAATCCGTTCATGCGCAACTACACGCGTCTGACCTGGCTCGATTCGCACGCTGACGCGGAGCGTGAGTCCTTTATGGATTTCTACGAAGCGACGGTGAAGAAGCACCTCTATTCCGTGGACGGAAACAAGCGCTTTCTTAACAAGAACGTGTTCTTTGCGCCGCGTGTTCGGTCGATGCTCAAGCGTTTTCCCGATGCACGCTTCGTCTATTTGCTGCGTCATCCCTTTGAGGCGCTCCCCTCTTTTGCCAGCATGTACCACGCGAAATGGCAGACACATTCGCCAGAGCTTGGAAAGAGAACGGACGCGTCCCGCGAGATGATCGAGATGGGCTACGCGTACTATCGTGCGGGAGCAGAACTCGTACGCGACTTGCCAAAGGAACGAATACACGTGGTTCGCTATCCCGAGCTCGTGTCGGACCCACGCGCCGTCGTCGAAGACATCTACGACTGGATGTCGTTACCGATCACTGAAAAATACAGAGCGCGTTTGAACGACGCGACGCAAAAGCAGCGCCGCTACCGAAGCCAGCATCAATACAGCCTCGAGGAGTTCGGCGTTAGCCAAGAAGAAGTGCGAAGAGAGCTCGCTGACGTCTTTGAGCTCTTTGGGTTCTAGACCGATCCCTAAGCTGGCGCGCTCACTCCGGGTCGCGGAACGTCGCGGTCTTTCTAAGCATGCGAGCCTGGACGGCGGCTAGCTGGTTGGGTGTGCCAAGCAGCTTCAGCTGCAGCTCCGTTTCGAGGGCGAGGGCGTCTTCGGCGTTCAAGAAAGGTGCTTCATCGTAGAGGCGCTTGGTCTCGCGAATCGCTTGGGGTGAACGGCTCGCGATCTGCTGAGCGCAGCGCTTGGCCGCCTCGAGGGGATCGTCTAGTACCTGCGTAAGCAAGCCCAGGGAGAGCGCTTCGGGGGCATCCACGATGCGACCTGTGAACGTGAGCTCCTTCGCCACATCGGGACGAAGCAAACGCAAGAGCGTCTGCGTAGCGGACATGTCGGGGATGAGTCCCCATTCGATTTCCATTACGCTCATACGTGCATCCGGGGCCCCGAAACGGATATCCGCGCCGAGCGCGATTTGAAGGCCTCCACCAAAGCACGGCCCGTGAATCGCGGCGATCACTGGCACTTCGACTTCACGCCAGACGTAGGCCACGCGCTGAGCGATATTGGCGATGCTCCCTTCGCGGAGAAGGAGGTGCTTCATCGCCTTGGGGTCGCTCATGATCGACTGGAAATCGAGACCCGCGCAGAAGGCTGGGCCGCGGCCGCTCAGCACGATGGCGCGGACGTCGTTTCGCCCACCGAGAGCGGTGCCGGCCTCGATCATCGCATCGAACATCGCCGTATCGAGGCCGTTTCGTTTTGAAGCGCGGTTCATCTCGACGTGGGCCACGCCGGCTTCGACACTAACTTCGACTCTCTTGTCTTCGTTCACTTTGTTTCCTCCGAATCGTCGATGGGGCTGAGAGGGACCGCGGAACGGGCCCCGGGTCCTCCGGGATCAACCGACGTTGCGTCCGCGGGTCCGATGGGAATGCGCATCGAGCCCTTCGCAGCTTCGCGGGCGACGGCGGGGGCCGCGATCGTTGCTGCGTCCCCCGATATTTCTGGGCGGCCTTCGAGGGCCCGGGCGAGAGCGGGAGCTACGTCTGCTGATTGGAATGATCCCGCGAGAGTGCCATTGGCGTTTCCGCCGCCATCCGCGAGGTCGGACGGGGGGAGACGCTTCTTCAAGATTGGGAAGCCAACGGCGAAGATCAGGATCGTTGTGAGCACGGCAGAGAAGATCACGACGGGGAGGCTCTCCGTGCCTTCAATCCCAGCTTGGTAAGGCATCATCGCGAGAACGCCGGCGGCCATGCCGCGGGGCATAAGAACACCGACGAGTGAGCGAGCGGGCGTCGAGAGACCGCTCCGTGCGGTGGCGAGAAGCACGTTCGGAACGCGTGCGAGGAGTAGGATGAGGCCGATGCCAACGCCAAAGAAGAGCAGGCTCCAGGGGGGACCAAGCATGGCGCCGATGAAGCAGAAAAAGAAGCTCTTGATGATAAAGGTGATGACTCCGTGGACACCTTTGACGTTCCGGCCGAGGTGGGCGGCTTGAGCCAGGCCAATGGACTTCGACAGCGCTGGCGCATTCCCGGCCATCACCGCTGCCGTGAGAATCGCGAGGGCGGCGCTTCCGCCCATCTCATCGACGATGACGTAGACGACGAGGAAGAAACCCAGAAGAAGCGGGTAGGCGTACTCGGACGTCTCGAGCCGGTTGAGGACAAGAACAGTCAGGAGGCCCGCGACGGCACCAACGCCGACCCCGATGCCGAAAGACTTGCCGAGGGTTGCAGCGGCGGCACCTGCCCCGCCCGCATCGGCGCTCGTCGACGCGAGGATCTGGATGACCGCGCCGGTGGCAACGACGGAGAGCACGTCCGTGAGGGCCGACTCAAGGTTCACCAGGTTCGAGATCTTTGGTGAGAGGCCCGCCTTGCTCAGCGCAGGCATAATGACCACAGAGCTGGAACCGCCCAGGATAGTGCCGACCATGATCGCGTGCATCCACGTCCACGACGAGGGAAGGATGCCGGCCCAGCAGGCGGCTTTTGTGACGCCTGCGACGGCGATGACAGCCAATATGAACCCGAAGACCGCCATGAAGGTGCCACGACCAGCAGCCTTTTTTAGATCACCGAGCCGGAGCTCGCTTCCTCCATCGAAGAGAACGATCACCAGAGTGAGCGCCCCGAAGTAGGGCGCGATCTCCATGAGGCCTTCGTGGGAGACCAGTCCACTCACGGGGCCGATGATGACGCCGACGCCAATGAGCCAGACCACATCAGGAACACCCGTTTTGGAGAAAACGATCTCACCGACGATGCCGACGACGAAAATGGTGGCAATCGCCAGGAGGAAGACGGAAACGGGGCTCATTCCCGTCGGAGGGTACCGCATCCAGGTTTTGCGGGTCCCATCGATTTTGACCGCGAATTTTGCCCGAAACGAGACAGCCTTGACCCGTGGAGCGGTGGAACTATGGCTCTTGCATGCGTCTTCCCTTACTTAGCGCCTGCGCGCTCTTAAGTACTCTCGCCTGCTCTTCGGTTACGACCCCGAACGTGGAGCACGTTCCAACCCGCCCAGACCACTTGGGTGGTGCGCCGGTTGAATACGCCGTTTGGACGCCGCCAGATTTCAGTGATGGTGAAGAACTTCCACTCGTCGTCTTTCTTCACGGCGGCGGCGATGATGCGCGGACGTTTGAAGAACGCGGGTTGGCAACGAAGCTCAACGAGGCGGTCAGTGCAGGAACGATTCCGCGCGCGGTGATCGTGTTCCCTCAAGGCGACGACGGATTCTGGATGAATTGGTACGACGGCACCAAGCGTTATGAAGATTGGATCGTCGACAGGCTCATGCCGGAGGTTATCGAACGCTGGCACACCGCAGCGTGCCCAGAAGCGTGCCACGTGATGGGCGTCTCGATGGGCGGCCACGGCGCGCTTCGTTTTGCGCTGCATCGCCCGGAGGCCTTCGCGAGCGTTACGGCACTCAGCGCGCCCATTTTTGACGCACCGCGGATGCGCGACTTCGCCGACAATCGTCTCTTCGCGATGTTCATTCCGATGCGGCGAATCTTCGGCCCGACGGATTCGGCTCGAAGCCTGCGCGAAGAAGACTTCTATGCGCGCTGGCAGAGCGCGCGTGATGTGGGGATGCCGATGTTCATTTCGTGGGGCAGCGGAGACCGGAACGGAATCGGCATCAGCAACCGTCGCTTCGTGCGCCACATGCGTGAGCACGAGATCGCGCACAACGCATTTATCTACGACGGCGATCACTCGTGGACGAGCTGGACCCCCGTGATCGAGGAGGCTCTTCGCGTTCAGGTGGGCGGTCAGTCCTTAAGCGCTGAGTATGCGGCGGCGATTCCGGAGTACGACTACGACGAGGGCGAAGCCGATGAGTAACGGTTGGGCACTCGTCACCGGCGGGAGCCGCGGCATTGGCGCGGCGATTACGAAGGCCCTCGCAGCGCAGGGTTGCCCGGTTCTCATCAACTACCGAAGCAACGTTGAGGCGGCGACGAAGGTGAAAGAGGCCGTCGAAGCCGCGGGTGGAGAAGCGCGTCTGTTGCCCTTCGACGTGACGGACCGAGAGGCTGTTCATGCTGCGATCGCGGGTCTCCACGAGGAGGGTCTTCACGTCGATGTGCTGGTCAACAACGCCGGCATCGCCGCGGACGATAGTTTTCCGGCGATGAGCTGGGACGCGTGGGAGAGCGTGACCCGAACGACCTTAGATGGATTCTTCAACGTCACACAGCCGCTCGTGATGCCCATGGTTCGAAAGCGTCGCGGCCGTATCATCAACATCTCCAGCGTGAGCGGCGTCGCGGGCAATCGAGGCCAAGTGAATTATTCGGCGGCGAAGGCCGGGCTCATCGGCGCAACCAAGGCGCTCGCCATCGAGGTCGCAAAACGCGGCGTGACAGTCAACGCCGTGGCGCCGGGCTTAGTCGACACGGACATGATCCAAGGCGCGCCCGTCGACCTGATCCTCAAGCATATTCCGATGCGGCGAATCGGCACTCCGGAAGAAGTCGCGTCGTTGGTCGCGTGGCTTGCGAGCGACCCCGCTGGATACGTGACGGGACAGGTGATCACCATGGCCGGAGGCCTCGGCTGAGGCCGAACCGTGCGCATCGCGATCCATGTGCTCAACGCCGTATTGACGGTGACGTATCCGCTCGCCGTGTGGTGGTCGCTGACTCACTTTACTCCACGGATGACTGGCCTGGTGGTGCTCTCGTTGCTTGTCCCGCTCATGGCGTTGCGTCTGTGGCGAACGAAGCGTGAGCATCTTTGGCCCGTGCTGCGCTTGCCGCTCGCGGTCATGACGCTGATCCTCATTGGAGTGGTGAGCAACAACGCGTTCTACATCAAAGCGATGCCGGTGCTGATCAGTGGAGCGCTGCTGGCTGCGTTCGGAGCGTCCCTTCGAGGCGATATGCCCATGGTTGAACGGTTCGCTCGCCTGCAGGACCCCGAGCTGAGCCCGCTCAAGCAAGCGCAT
>JBLHKB010000218.1:0-10439 GCA_047619315.1 Polyangiales bacterium | reverse complement strand
TGCCTTCGGATCGGCTTTGGACTTTGTCTCGGACTTTGTCTCGGACTTTGTCTCGGACTTTGTCTCGGACTTCGCCTCGGGTTCGGCTTTGGACTTTGTCTCGGACTTTGTCTTCGATCCGGGTTCAGACTTTGCCTTCGCCCCGGGTTCAGACTTTGCCATAGATGCAGCCGCAGGTTTCGACTTGGCTTTGGACTTTGCCTTCGGTTCTAGCGGAGGTTCCGGCTTCGACTTCGACTTCGACTTCGATTTTGGATCCGGATCCGGATCAGCCTCCGGATCAGCCTCCCCGGCATCTGATTTTGCCGACCAGTCGACGATCAGGCCACTGGCGCCCTCATTTTTGTCATCAACGTCTGCGACGAGCGAATGACCGTTCTCCGTATCGGAGTTCTGCGCGATCAACGCCATAGATTCGTCGGCGACGGCACCTGGAGTGGGCGCCCCAAGGGGCGAACCATCGACTAGGGTCTTATCGTTGCCTCCGGCGGCCGGTTCGGGCGAAAGTTCGGTTTGGGCACTACTCATGCGAGGCGACGATAGCACGGCCAGCTGCTTTCCTGCTAACCAGCCAATATGGGTTGCATGAGGGGAACGAGAGGGGGCTGGTGCCTGTCATACGCATTCGCGTCGCTCTTCTTCCTTTCATGTGAGGAGCCGCTGGAAACGGACCCGTTGGAGGCGCTTCAGGCCGCGGATCTCGAACGTTTTGACGCTTTCGAAGCTCAGGCTGCGAGCCGCACCGAGGACGGGGTGGCATCGGCGATCGAATCCGCTGACTTCGCGGAGCGCGCAGGCCTGGCTCGCGAGACGCACGATCGCGTGCGTGTGATGCTCGAGCGAGCGGCGGAATGGCGAGAGCAGCCAAACAGTTGTGAGGCGTTGGCCCGCCTCACCAGGTTCGAGGACGACGCGGATATCGCTGCCCAGCGCTACCGCACGTTCGTCTACGGCTGTTCCGACACCGAGCCGGGCGGTGTCTCCGATGCCGTGCGCGCCCGCATCGATCGGGAGGCGTCGCGCTGCGAAGTCGTTCGCGTTCGTGCGCTCGATAGCGGCGGAGGTTCTATACGTGTGCTCTTGAATGTGGCGGGCGGAATGCGAGGCCGCTGCGAACACGAAACGACAGAGTCTCTTGGTGGGCTGCGGATGAGCTTTGCGTCGTTGACCCGATCCGCTGACGTGCCGTCTCAGATTCCTGTTCGGGCAGAGTCGATTCAGGCGCTTCGTTTCGAAGACAACGAAATTCACTTTGAGCTCAACGCCCGGTCGACGACGGATGAAGTGACTTTCGAAGAGCCGCTCCGTTTCGTGGTGGATATCCAGCTTCCGCCTGAACGAGACGACATCGACGTGGCACCCGTCATCGTTCTTGACCCCGGCCACGGAGGCGTCGAAACCGGCGCACGCTACGAAGAACTCACTGAATCGAATCTGGTGCTCGACCTCGCGCGGCGAACGGCTGTGGCCATTCGCGCGAGGGCGCCGTCGGCGCGGGTTTTTCTTACGCGTGAGGCGGACATACAACTTCCTCTTGAGGACAGGGCGGCACGAGCGAACGCGCTGGGCGCGGACCTATTCGTCTCCATACACCTAAATGCGCTTAACGAGACCGTGTACCGAGGCGGAATCACGACCTTCGTATTGGACACCGGCGACGATATTCAGGCGGCCCGTCTCGCCGCGCGAGAGAACGGGACGCGCGTGCACGAAGTGACGGGGCTGCAACGGATCTTGGCGGGCATTCATCGGCGAGGTCAGTTGGATGAGTCGCGTGCGCTCGCGGACGCGGTGCATCAGAGCACCCTTGCCGGCGCTCGAACGATTTTGCCCCAAATTCCAGACCGCGGCGTTAAGTCGGCGGTGTTCTACGTTCTCGTCGGTGCGCGAATGCCGGCGATACTGCTCGAGGCTTCATTCCTCACGAAACCCGAGGAAGCCGAGGCGTTGCGCACCGAGGTGTATCGCGAGCGTCTCTCGGACGGAATCGCCGAGGGAATACTCAACTACCTCAGCCGACCCGAGGAACCCTCGCAGTAGAACTTTCCGCGACCATGAGCGTCCTTGCCGCTTGTGGAGGCGCTGCCATACTGTTTATCCGTGACCGGCGAGCCATCGATTCTTCTGCGCCGCCTCGCCCCAGACCTGGATACTACCTGCGGGGACTACCTTCAGCGATACCGCCAGGAATACCGCGACTCGGTTGAGAGCGGCGGCGGAGCCGTAAAGGCCGGCCAGACCTTTTCACGCGTGCTCGACGGTCTCTTGGGCGCACTCTTCTGCGCGACGGATGCTAGGGCGCGGCAGCTTGAAGCGTCGCGTTCCCGTCTCGCCCTTGTTGCGGTAGGCGGCTACGGACGCGGTCTCTTGGGTCTGCGCTCTGATATCGACATTCTCCTTCTTTGTGACGATCCAAACTCGCCCTACGTGCAGCACGTCGCAGAGGGATTGCTCTATCCACTGTGGGATATCGGCGTGGAGATCGGTCACGCTGTACGCGGAATTGAAGAGACCCTCGCGCTCGCTGCGGAGGATATTCGAACCACCACCACGCTCATCGATCTGCGTATGATCGCTGGCGATGCCGCGCTCATGAGCGAACTCGCCAGCGGCGCTAGGCGTCACGTGTTCGGTCCACGGCTGACGCCTTTCCTCGCTGCGCTTCAGAGTGATACGCGTGCACGCCACAAGCGGTTCGGCGACTCACTGCACTTGCTTGAGCCCGACGTGAAGCTGGGGCGCGGCGGGCTGCGGGATTTGGACGTTGCGATGTGGGCTGCGAACGCGCGTTGGAATGCGCGCGGGCTTAAGGACTTCGTTCGACTTGGAGTGCTGCCGGACCACGAACTTAAGCCGTTACTCTCCGCGCACGAGTTTCTCTGGCAGGTTCGCTTACGGCTGCACGCGCGCGCCGGCCGGCAGCAGGACCGCTTGACGTTTAGCGATCAAGAAGAGATCGCGTACGATATGGGTTTCTGCGATGGCATCACGCTAGCCGTCGAGCAGTTCATGCAGGCTTACTACCGACACGCTGGGATTGTGGCCCAGACGTCCGAGCGCCTCGCCGAGCGGGCCCAGACTCCTCGTCGACGAACGCGCGCGGCTCTCCGAACACTTGGTGGCGGCATCGCGGAGTTCACGGGACAAATTACGTTCGAACAAACGAGTGCGCTTCAGGACAACCCAACGCTTGCGCTCAGGCTCTATGAGCAGGTGCTTCGTACGAAGATGCCGCCCTACGGGTTTTCCAGGGATGCCATCGCACGTGCGGCGGCGGACCCGGAATGGTCAGCACGCTTGCGCCGAGATCCTGCAGCGGGGCCACTCTTTGTTCGCTTGCTCACGGCGACAGGGCGCTCCGGCGTCCAGCGAACTTCGCTTGCCGCGGAGCTGCATGATGTGCGGCTGACGACGGCCATGGTCCCCGAGCTCGAGCCTTTGGTAGGACGAGTTATCCATGACGTTTACCACGTGTATACATTCGACGTGCATGCGGTCCGGGCCCTGGACCGCCTTCGTGGACTCGCTCGCGGAAAACGCTTTGCGCATCTCGGTCTCGCAAGTCGCGCTGCGGCTGAAACCTCACGAAAGGCGCCGCTCTTTGTTGCAGCTTTCCTCCACGCTCTGGGAGAACTCCAAGCCCACGGTCCCACAGACGCGACGGCTGAACTCAGCGCCCCGGTGGTCGAACGCCTCGGCTTTGGGTCCGCGGATGCGGCACATATCCACTGGCTCCTGAATGAGCGAGATACGCTTTACCGCTGGGCGACGCGGCGTGACACCAGCGACCCAGAGGTCCTCGAAGAGCTGGCTCAAAACGTAGAGAGCGTAGAGCGCCTGCGTGATCTCTACCTACTTACGGTGGCGATTCTCTCGACGACCAATCCTGCCGCGATGACTTCGTGGAAGGCGCGCCTGCTGGACGACCTCTACTTTGCCCTCGCGCTGACGCTTGAAGGCGGAAGTATTTCGGAACGTGCCACATCATTGCGTACCGATGTGGAGGTCGGTTTCGTCGGCGACGACGGAGAAGCGGTGCTTCGTGCGTTCGTGCGCCGACTCCCGGACCGCTACGTCCTCGCCAATGATGCCGATGCGATTCGGCGACATGCCCGTTTCGTTCGTGATGCGGGCGAGTTTGGTCTGGGTCTTGGGCCGGGCCCGAGCGATGGGGTGAGCGAACTTGTTCTTTGGGCCGATGACCGTCCCGGTTTGCTCGCCGATGTCTGCGCAGTGCTCACAGCCCATCATGTGGGCGTCGTCGGCGCCCAGGTCTATACGCTGGATGAAAAGGCGCTGGATGTACTCTGGGTGCGCCGCGCGCGAGAAGGGCGTCCCGTCGCTGATGGGGAGGGCTCGCGCCTCAATCAGCAACTTCGTGGGAAGCTCGAAACGGAACTCCTCGAGTTGATGCACGGAAGAAAAAGTTCCAACGAACTTCTCCAGCAGATTCCGAAGCCGCCGGCTTGGTCACTCAAACACAGCCCGGAAATCCCGACGGGAGTCACCATCGACAACGGAGTGTCCCCGCGACACACGGTTGTCGAAGTGTTTACCCGTGACCGCGTGGGGGTTCTCCACACCATCACTCGGATCCTTGCCGAGGCTGGATTGACCATCGACCTCGCGAAGGTGAACACTGAAGGGCAACGGGTCGCCGACGTTTTCTACGTTCTCGACCACCAAGGCCGGAAGGTCGTAGACGTCGAACGTCTTGAGCACATAGAACAAGAGCTGTTGCGCGCCCTAGGCGTGCTGAGTGACAAACGTACACCTGCGCCTCCGCACTGAGAACAAAACATGAACGCCTTTAAGAGCCACTGGCTATCCATTCTGCTCCTCACAGGCTGCCCGCCTGCCGATGCAGGGACGAACACATCAAGCGGCGACGAAGACATCATGTTTCCGGATGAGGCCGCGGCGCTTGAACCCGAGCGGCATCCCGCGAGTGCGGCGGTCCGCAGCGGTGAAACCAAACTCGCTGGTGGCGATTTGCCCGGTGCCCAAGCGGCGTTTGAAGCCGCCATTGAAGCATCCCCTGAGGACCCGCGCGCCCACCTCGACCTTGGCTTGGTGCTCGAACTACAGAATGACTACTCCGCCGCCGAGGCCTCGTACCGCGAATCACTTCGGCTTGATGCGGATTTTCCGGAAGCTCTGAACAACCTGGGTCTTTTGCTTCGTGACCAACAGCGGCCTGACGAGGCCGCGGTGCTCTTGGAGCGTGCCGTTACACTCCGGCCTCAGTATGGTGAGGCGTGGCTCAACCTCGCCTTCGCCCGGGAAGAGAACGGCGAAGTCGATGAGGCGAAAGACGCGTACCAGAGAGCGGTTCGGCTCTTGCCCGAAGATGCGTCCGCCCGAGCGAACCTGGGGCTCATCTACCTGCGGCTGGACAACGCGGACCAAGCCGCCATCGAGCTTCGAAGAGCGCTGCCCCTTGCACGCGGTGACGCGCCAGCCCTCGTCGCGATCGGTAATGGGCTGCGGCGCGCGGAGCAGTTCGATGCCGCGGTTCGCGCGATGGAAATGGCTATTGAAGCCAGTGAACCCACGCCCGCGTTACTTGCGGAGCTTGCTCTGGCTCGCCGAGCAAATGACGATGAAGAAGGCGCAGAGCGAGCACTCACGCAAGCCCTGTCCATGGATGATTCCTTCGCCACGGCGCACTACCTGCTTGGCAGTATGCTTGCTGCTCGAGGCGAGTACGCGCCTGCCATCACGCACTTCGAGCGCTACCTCGCGCTTGAACCCAGTGGACGCTACGCTGAGCGCGTGACCGCCCATCTGGCCGCCGCGCGCCGAATGCGCTGACTATTCGCTCTCGTCGGCCTTCGAGAGCGGACTTTGCAAAGTCTCCTCCAGAGGATCTCCCGAGGGTGGCGGCTTCGGCTTGAAGCCAATCCCTACCAAGTAGACTTCGTAGCTGATGTCCTTCGTCGCTTTGGGCCGAAGAGTTCGGACCTTTGTGAAGGACTTCCGTATTTCTGCGCGCGCGTCTTCATATTCGCCGCCCTGAAATATCTTCGCGACGAAGCTTCCACCTGGAAGAAGGGTTCCCTCCGCCAGCCGGAGAGCTCCTAAGACCAACTCGTAGCTCCGGTACATGTCAGCGTCGCGCTGGCCCGAGGTGTCCGGTGCCATGTCACTGATGACGACATCGAAGGGTCCACCCAACGATTCGACGGTTTCATCGTACATGTCACCAATACGAAAGCTGGCATGAGGCGGGAGGCCTGTGCGCTGCTCTTGCAGGTCGATGCCCAACACGCTTCCAGCAGGTCCCACCATCTTTGCGGCGTAGAGCGTCCAACTACCTGGGCTTGCACCCAAGTCGAGAACCTTCATCCCACGACGAAAAAGACCGACCCTTCGGTCGATCTCCTCAAGCTTGTAAACAGAGCGAGCTGGGTAGCCCTCTTTGAGGGCTTTCTTCGTGTAGATGTCCTGGCCGCCGCGGCCGCCGCCACGCGACCGACGATGCCGACCCACGGGCTTAGGCTTCGATGGGGCGCTTCGGGGCCTTCTTGACCGCCTTGCGCACGGTGACAATGCCACCCTTGGGGCCAGGAACGGAGCCTTCGACGAGGACGTAGCCCTCTTCCGCCATCACCTTCACAACCTTGAGGCTCTGAATGGTGACGCGTTCGTTTCCGCTCTGTCCAGCCATCTTCTTACCTTTGAAGGTACGACCGGGCGTCATGTTCATACCGATGGAGCCACCGTGACGATGGGACTCATGCTGACCATGCGTAGCTTTATACCCTCTGAAGTTGTGACGCTTCATGACACCGGTGTAACCGTTGCCCTTCGAGGTGCCGGTCACATCAACGAACTGGCCATCTTCAAAGATGTCCGAGGCGCTGATGGTCTGTCCGACCTCGTAGCCTTCCACGACCTCGGCGGGGAGCCGAATCTCGCGAACCGTCTGGGCAGGCTTTTGGTCGATCTTCGCGTAGAAGCCGGCTTCCGGCTTGTTGACGCTCTTGAGGCGCTTTTCACCGAATCCAAGAAGCACAGCTGAGTAGCCATGCGCTTCGATGGTGCGCTTTCCAAGGACAACACACGGGCCAGTAGCGACCACGGTCACACGGCGCATTTCGCCTGTGTCCGTAAAAATCTGAGTGTTTCCGAGCTTTTTGCCGATTAGGCCGAGGGTATTATTCACAAACTTCTCCAGGGCCTTCTACAGGCGAGGGACGCCACCTTAACGAGGGGGGCTTTTTGGTCAAGCGCTAATTAGGTCTGGCGGTGCCGCCATCCCGAAAATTCGGGCTGCATTTCGGCTCGTTGCCAGCCGTAGAGACTCCACGGTCTCACCTCGGAGTTCTGCAATGAATTCGAGGGTGCGAGCTGCATAGGAAGGCTCGTTGCGCTTTCCACGGAAGGGAATGGGAGCCAGGTAAGGAGCGTCTGTTTCCACCAGGATGGCATCAAGGGGTTGAGCCTTCGCCGCCTGCTGAATATCCGTCGCGCTCTTGAACGTGACGATCCCACTGAAGCTCGACATAAATCCAAGGTCGAGCGCAGCTTTCGCGAAATCAGGGTCTTCGCTGAAGCAGTGGATGATCCCGCCAACGTCTCGCGCTCCTTCTTCGCGCAGGATCGCGAGTGTGTCGGCTCGGGCCTCACGCGAGTGAACCACGATGGGCTTTTTGACTTGGCGGGCGAGTGCAATCTGCATGCGAAAGATCTCTCGCTGAAGCTCTCGAGGGCTCTCGTCGTAGTGATAGTCGAGGCCCATCTCGCCGATCGCGACGACGTTCTCATCCGTGGCGACGTTGCTGACGGTGCTCAGGTCGAGAGCCGAAAACGCGTGTGCGTCATGGGGGTGCACCCCAGCGGTGGCCACGATCCAATCGTGCGCTCGGGCGATGTCGATGGCCCCCCACGGCTCGTCGGGGCCTCGCGCGCAACCGATCGTGGTCATGCGCCACATCCCTACAGCCTTGGCGCGAGCCATCACTTCATCGACGTCCTCGCCAAATTTAGCGTGGTCCAAGTGACAGTGCGTGTCGAAGAGTGGGGCCATCATGGTCGAGTCTGGGTTCACGAGTCCGCCTGCTTTGGGTGTTTCATTTCAAGCTGTCGAACGGCGTCTTGCGCTTGTGGGTCATCGATGGCGCGCAGGGCCCGAGCGAGCGCCGTCGGCGACGCGCCGCGGAGCCGTCCAACAAACGGAAGGAGATCCGGCAAGAGCTCGCTCATGCCGTGCTCCGCGATCGTAAAGAGCGCGTAGTCCCTGCCATCTGCACGCCAGGCGCTGAGCACGCGCCGCAGGATGGGAACCGCCCGGGCATCCCCACGTTTCGCCAGCGCCGCCGCTGCGGCCGCGCGGTCGATGAGGCTCGCGAACACGCGCTCACCCAACTCCGCGAGAGCGTTTGCGCTGGCCGCGGAGGAAAAGAGCCCAAGTCCATCGATCGCGGCGAGGCGCCATGGCCCATCATGAAGTGCTTCGATAAGTTGCGCCTCGCCGGAGGCATCCCCAAGGCGTGCAAGGCTGAGAGCAGCGCTTCGTGCGAGGTCGGTTCCACTGTGGAGAACGTCTTTCAGCGCCTGCACGGTCTCAGTCCGAGCCGCACCGAGGTCATCGATGCTCCCCACCAACACAGCGGCCGCGATTCGCACGGATTCTGAGGGGTCTGCCTCGAGGAACTGCCGGGAGGCGATGATCGCGGCAGGAGCGCGCTTGGTCTCAAGCGCATCAAGGGCCGCGATTCGAACCCGTGGATGTTCATCCTCAAGCTTGCCTTCAAGCCATAGTGCGTCCGAGGGATCGATTTTTGCGGCCGCAATGATCGAGGAAGCGCGGGCGTCGGCGTGTTCGTCCTCGGTGCACGCGAGAAGGAGCTCCAGGTCGAGCTCATCCCCCACATCTCCAAGGCCATCGGCGGCGAGGGCTCGAATCGGACCGTAGATGTCCGAAAGGAGAGTGATGAGTCCTTCGCGGGCCTCGGTCTCGCGGCCCGGTGGAGGGTCGCCGAGCACCCGGGCAGCAGCCTCTCGGTATTCGCCGCCTTTGGCGTGCACGTCGCGAAGCGCTGCGTCGAAGTTGGGGGGAAGCGGGCCGAGTGTCGAAAATGTGCGCATCGAAGGTCTTCGACGCCAGCTTGGCAGCGTGTCTCAAGCCCGCCAGCCGAAACCTGTTTAGCGAACCTGCCTCAGCCTGAACATGAGGGAGTCGAGCACCACCTGCCGGTTGCCGTTGGCTTCGAGGGCTTCGCTCGCCTCCCGAAGAAGCCCGGCCCGGCCCGAAGCCTGAGATGCCGTGGTCGTGAGCGCTCGCTTTCTCATCTGAGCCGCTTCGCTGCGGAAGGCCAGGGCTTCGTCCGCGAAACCTAGGTCGATTCGGACCATGTCCCGGTAGAAGAGCGACAAGCCCTCGAGAGCGAGCCCGACGTTTTTCCGCTTCACGAGCTCTTCAGCGACGTCGAGCAACGCGCCAGGACGCGAACCGCGCGTGGCTGCGTCCATGCGCATGGCAAAATCGAGAAGCTCGTTCGCCGCATCGTCTTCACAGAGCTGAAGGGCGCGATCCGCTCGTCCGCCGGAGAGGGCGGCTGCAGAGCGGGCGAGGCCGGACGAGACCCCGGCATCGACGAGGATCTTTTCGATGACTTCGATGGGCATGCGCGAGAAACGGACGGATTGGCAGCGCGAACGAATTGTTGGAAGCAGCCGATCGGGACGTTCCGCGAGCAGGATGAAGGTCACCCCTGGCTTTGGCTCTTCCAGAGTCTTGAGGAGCGCGTTTGCGGAACCGGGGTGGTTTTCCGGAAAGCTGACGTCCGCTTCGGGAAAGATGAGAAACGCGGCTTTCGCTTCGAATGGTGCGAACTCGGCGTACGGGAGGATCTCCTCCCGAAGCATCTCGACCTTGATGTTTCGGTGGCCCTCATCACGGGGATGAAAGATCCGCACGTCGGGGTGCTTGCCCTCATCGATGCGTCGAGCGTGGTCTTCGCCGATGACGGCCTTAGCCAGGGCCAGGGCCACGCGCTCCTTACCGACGCCGCTTGGTCCCTCGAAGATGTAGGCGCTGGCGACCCGTTCGTTTTCAACGGCGTGCCGAAGTGTTCGAAGCACGAGATCCTGGGCGAGGATGCCGCGGAAGGAGTCTGGACTGCTCACTTCGTGCCTTCGGGAGCTTTCAGAAGACTCATGGCGAGTGTTTCGATGGCGGTCACGACGTCTTCCGGGGAGAGCGCATCTGGGTCCACGAAGGCCTGCATGACGAGACCATCCAAGAGCCCCAGCACAAGACGTGGGAGCATCGTCATCGGAACGCGGGACTCGATACCCAAGTCGATGAGATTTGGTTCCAAGTACTCTTTGATCTGCTCCGCGGCCTGACGGTAGTAGTCGGCGAGCTGCGGGCGAAGTCGCTCGTCATAGAGACTCAGCGCCAGCAGGTCGGCAACGACGAGGGCCTCGTC
>JBLHKB010000217.1:0-10458 GCA_047619315.1 Polyangiales bacterium | reverse complement strand
CTTCGTCTTCGTCTTCGTCTTCGTCTTCGTCTTCGTCTTCGTCTTCGTCTTCGTCTTCGTCTTCGTCTTCGTCTTCGTCTTCGTCTTCGTCTTCGTCTTCGTCTTCGTCTTCGTCTTCGTCTTCGTCTTCGTCGTCGCTCGCGGTCTCCGTACTTCGCGCATTCAGGATCGGAAGCACACTCGGCAGGACCTCTTCCTCCACGGCCCACAAGAAACGCAGATGCACGTCCGGAGTGCGGTCCCAGTTGATGCCTGGGTTCTGCATCACACTGCGCCACTCGATGCTGATGTCGTGTTCGCCCGGAGACAGCTCTTCGCTGTGAACCCGCTGAATGGGGTTGCCTAGGTTCGGCGAAGTCAGGTCTGTTTCAACGTGCGTGGGCTCTCGCTCGCTCTCCACGCCATCGATAAAGACCGTCGCCTCGCCGCTGTGGTCTACGACCAGGCGATGCGCGTCGTCTCCTGCGGGCACCACGATGGTCCCGTGAAGTCGCCCGTCGATGTCCGGCAGAGAATCGGGGATGCCCAGCTTTCGTTCGTCCCAGTGCGTGAGGTAGCGCTCAAGGGGACGGTGTTCGTTGCGGAACTGCGGCCGCTCTTCGACGGTGCGCATCAAACGCTGGCGGTTTCCGTCATGGTCGACGTACCAATCCGCCGTCAGCCCGTGCGCGTAATATTGGTCGAGACGCCAGAACGCGACGCAGGCGAGTCCCACCACGATGAGTGCAAGCACACCGGCGAGGGTGCGCGGTCTCTTGCGAAGACCCGACGCAGAAAACGCCGCCATCAGAACGCCCGCGCCGCTACCTTCTTTGCCTCACGGCGTGCCGCGCGCATCACGCTCTCGCGCTTGAACCGAAGGTGTGTTCCATCGCGTACGATCACCTCACCGTCGATCACCACGTCGCGAACATCGGAGGGTTGCGTCGCGTAGACCAGCTGTGAGTAAGGATCGTCACCGGGGCCCTGGTGCAGTCCATCACGGCCCACGATGATCACATCGGCCTTCTTGCCGACCTCGATGGAGCCCACCTCGTCGTCGAGTCCAAGAGCGCGTGCGCCATCGATGGTCGCCAGCTCAAGGGCCTCTCTCGCTGGCAAGTTGGCGGCGTCGTCTCGACGCACCTTCGCCAAAAGAGCGGCGCTGCGTAGCTCTGTCCAAGGATCCATTCGGTTATTGCACGGTGCGCCGTCTGCGCCGATGGCAACGACGATGCCGGCCTCTCGCATTCCCGCGACGTCGGCAATTCCGCTGGCGAGCTTCAGGTTGGCGCTGGGGCAGTGCACGATGCGTGTGCCGGCCTTTGCCAAGCGTCGCATCTCGGTTTTCCGAAGCTGCACGCCGTGGGCAAGGATCACGTGAGGACCCGCGACGCCATACTCAAAGAGCGCGGCGACATCGTCCATGCCGAGGATCTTTTTCACCGCTTTGCGCTCTTCGGCGTGCTCCGCGATGTGCGAATGGATGCGCAGTCCGCGCTCCTCCGCAGCCTTCGCGACCTTGCGCCAGAGCTTCTCACTGCAGCTCAAGATAAAGCGTGGCGCGAAGGCGTACTCCAGCCGTCCGTCTGCGCTCTGGTGCCAGCGTTCAGCCAGCTCGATGGAGTTGCGGAGGCTTGCGCGGGTGCTTTCGCGCAACCCCTTGGGCACGTCGGCGCCGACGTCCATCATGGCTTTGCCGGAGATACCGCGAATCCCGGAGCGCTTCATCGCGCGAAAGATCGCGTCCTGATGATGCACGGTGCCCATGTCGAGGATCGTCGTCGTGCCCGCGAGCATCATCTCCGCGAGGCCGAGCTCTGCGGACGCTTTTAGGGACGCCATGTCGTGCGCGGCTTCAAAGGGCCAGATGCGTTCCTTGAGCCAAGGCAAGAGCGGCAAGTCGTCCGCCATGTTTCGAAAGAGCGCTTGGCAAAGATGCACGTGGGCTTGAATGAGGCCAGGTAGCACGAGCATGCCTTTGGCATCGATCTTCGTGGTGCCACGAGGCGCAACAAGGCGAGCTTCTCCGGGTCCCCGAAGTGCCGCGATGCGCCCGTCGCGGACAAGGACATCGCCCTTGAATACGCGCCTGGTCCCATCCATCGTGACGAGGGTCCCGCCCTGGATCAGCAGAGTCTTCTTAGTCACGCGGAACCCTAACCCGTCCCTCGAATGGGGCCCGCTTTTTTGGCTTTTTTACTAGAACGTGTCCCAAAAGACTCGGCGGGACACACCTCTTCCGGCGGCTAGCGCGAGTCGCACTCGATGAAGTTGCAGTTCTGGGTGCTTCCCGCAGGACACTGGCCGCACGCGTCAAAGTCGACGGGGCACCCACAAAAGCCCTCGTCAATT
Source organism: Polyangiales bacterium (assembly GCA_047619315.1). Lineage (GTDB taxonomy): Bacteria > Myxococcota_A > Polyangia > Polyangiales > Houyiibacteriaceae > JBCCRV01. The sequence continues at coordinate 8,124 of JBLHKB010000217.1, read as the reverse complement.
TCAACACGGCACTCTCGTGGTGGCTCTTGGGGTGCACCGGCTCGGTCTTTGCCAGCTTCTATGACAGCGGCGCAGTCCAGGAGCGTACCCGCCGGGCAAACGCCACAGAACGACGGCACCGCCTCGCCACAGCAACCATCGCCGAGGTCGCGGTAGCACTCGGACTCAGGGACATCGCCGTCGAATGTGCAGGAGTTCTCTGCGAGGTATCCGTCCGGGCAGCCGCACATTAGGGCCGGAATGGCGTCACCGGAGTCGCAGCATGAGTCCGTGACTTGCAAGAAGCACAGCGCCTCTTGAATCGGAAAGCGCCGCATCTCATCGCAGCCGCATTCAGGAAACACAGCCCCGCAGCTGTCCGCTGCGACACTCCCGCTGGGGCATGACTCACATCCTCCGGGCACTTCGTCGCCGCAGCATCCCGCGCCAAGATCTTCGCGGCACTGCACCGGTTCGTCGCACGTGACCTCGCAGCCGCCGCTTCGGCAAGCGTCCACTTCCACGGTGCCATCGGGGCACGCGTCGCAGACGCTGATGAGGCTAGGGCGGCTCACGGTGCAACAGCCGATGGCGTCGACGCGGACGCAGGCGCGCGTTTCAGCGCAGGGGCCGAAGTGGCTCTCAAAGCAGCCAGCGAGCAAGAATACAAACGCGTAGGCGAGCCGCTTGAAAGTCATCCCCAGAGAATAGCATCAATCGCGCGTCAGAGTCGCTGGGCCCAGTCCCAGCCGCAGTTCATCAGCGTGAGGTTCGTCTGAAAGTCACGGGTGACATTCCCGCGGTCGTTGGATCTGGAAAAGGTCTCGCCAGCCATGTCGTTTTCAAGACCACTGCACGAGAGAAAGCGCAGGCACAGCAGTCGCTATTGACACGGCAAGCGGCTAGAGGCGGCGGAGCGTAGCGCCGAGCAGCGATACAAATTTTCCGCGCGCGCCCTTCGCGTTGTCCTGTACTTCGGCGTGCGTGAGCACCTCTTCATCACCCAGGCCCGCGGCCTTGTTCGTGATGCAGGAGATGCCCAAGATGCGCGCGCCCATGTGCCGTGCTGCCACGACCTCGTTGACGGTGCTCATGCCGATGGAGTGACCACCGATGGTGCGGAAGAAACGAATCTCCGCCGGGGTTTCATAGGTCGGTCCGAGGACGCCCACGTAGGTGCCGCGCTTGAGCTCAAATCCCAGCGCCGCTGCGCCTTCGTCGGCGAGCTCCATGAGACCTCGGTCGAAGGTCTTCGTCATGTCCACGAAGCGGGGGCCCAGGGAGTCGTCGTTGACGCCGATGAGCGGGCTCTTCGAGGTCAGGTTGATCTGGTCTTCGATAAGCATCAGGTCGCCGACGTTCTGCTCCTCGCCGATGCCGCCCGCGGCGTTCGTGATGATCACGGTCTTCGCGCCGAGGTGAATCATCAGCCGCAGTCCAAAGACCACATCGCTGACGGGGTGACCTTCGTAGAGATGAACGCGGCCCTGCATGGCGACGCAGCTCTTTCCTTCGGCTTCGCCAAGGACGAGGTTTCCAGCGTGGCCTTGCACGTGGGACATCGGCATGCCGGCGATGTCCGTGTAAGGAATGACCGTTTTGTTCTCGAGAGTATCGGCAAAGGCGCCGAGTCCGCTGCCGAGGACAAGCGCCACATCGGGGACGCGGTCCGAGTGCTTGCGCACGTCTTGGGCCGAGGACTTAAGGCGGGCGGCGAGATCGGTCATGGACATGGCGCGGAGACTGCCCCTCGTGTTTCCCTCCGTCAAGGTGCTCCGCGCCAACCTGCTTTTGTGGTGCGCCGAATCCGGGTTCAGGGCGCCCAGTCGTTCCCGTCGAAGTGCGGTGAACCGTCGACGGGGCCTTCCCAGAATAAACGGTGGATGGATGCGCTCGTGATGTTCTCCGCTCGGAGAGGCCGTGGCGCCGGAGCGTCCAGTCGCCAGGCGTCGAGCGTTCCGGAATCAGATTCTGCAACCACGAAGCCATCGCTGTGCGCGAAGAGCGCGCTCGCGATGAGAACCAGAGCTTCCTTCGACGGAGGCGACGTCGCCAAGTTGTGCTGGCCAATGAGGCGCCTTTGATGTCCTTCGGAGTCCGACGCTTTTGGTTTCGAGCGGGTCGTTGGCGTATCGCGTTATAGGCCGAGAGCAGTCTCTTTTCCCCTAAGAGATGTGAGGGTCCGAAGAACTTTTCCCGCCCAACGTTGTCGATCCCTCTATGCGGCCTTACCTTGGAAGAAGCGGTATGAACAACAAACCTGAATGGCCGTTGCTTCCCGCAGAGCGTGTGCTCTGGGAAGGCGCGCCTGCGCAGGTGGCTCGTTCTCGAGGCTGGGCCGTGGCCTCGTTGCTCTTGACCGCCGTGGCTATCGTCGCCGTGTGTTTTGCGAGCCTGATGTTTGCCAGCGAAATGATCGGTGGGCACCAGGTTTTGTCCCTCGGCGTGTTCTGCGCGGCCCTCGCCATCGGCGCTTTTGTTTGGCCACGCCACCGCCTCGACAACGTCGCCTACGCCGTCACCAACCGCCGCGTCATCGTTCAGCGTGGCCGCACCCAGCGTTTCGTCGACCGCGCCAGCATCACCTTCGGCCGTATTCACTGGCACCGCGTATCTCCCGTCGTGGGTCATCTCGAGCTCGTCGTCGCCACCCCCTTTGGACCTCTGCGCCGGCAGCTTCGTATTCTCCTCGAAGACGTCCGTGAGCCCGACCGACTCTGGGCGATGATTCGTGGTGTCGAGGCCGTAGAGGGCGCCGGCGATGCACAGCAGCCTCTCGTCGAGCGTCTCGATGTCGGCGAGAAGATCACTTGGAGCGGACGCCCAATGGGTCGTCATCTCGGGTGGCGCGAAGCCGCCATCGCCGCGGCTGGCGTGAGCGTGACCGCGCTGTCCATCTTCTACGCGCAGACCAATATCGGCATCCTTCTCAACCTCGAAGGGCTCGGCCTCCAGGTAAAGTCGCTGGAGTGGGGCTTGCTCTTCTCCGCCGTCCTCATCTCATGGGTAAGCATCGTCGCCATCGGCATCTCGCTTCTGCTTCACGGCCTTGTACACCCGCGTCGCCTCGGGGCGGACAGCGAGTACGTGCTCACGGACACGCGCCTGCTCATTCGCCGAGGAGGCACGGAGCTTTCCCTAGACCGAAAGCGCATCGTCGACGTGGCAGAGCACTCCGCGGGCAAGAAGCTCGTGCACCTCTACCTCGTCCTCGACGGGCCAGGTTCGCGCGCCCTCAACGACAGCGGCGCGATGGGCCCGGTGGCACCCGCGCGCTCCGCCGTTCCGCCGGTGCTTTTCAGCCTGGCGAAGAGCACTCGCATTCGAACGCTCCTCCTGGGCAAGCCCGACCAATAAATCATCTGGCGCGGACGTCTACTCGAGCTCGTCGTTCACTTGGGGGGTCCGCGTGCAAGAGCATGAGCGAAGATCACAAGACAGCACATGGCTCGACAGAATCCCGTCGTCGTCCAGGTCGCCACTTGCTCTCAAGGTCAGCTGTGTCGGATCATGGGCAGCCGGCTCGATCTGATAGCTGTATCGAACAGGCGACCTCGAAGTCCAAGCGAGGCGCGCAAACCCGGGATCCGTATGCCAAGCGGGCACGCTCTGGAGGCTGCTAGGAACGGCGGGCATCGGCCCCGCCCGCAAGCCACTCAGGTCCTCGCCGGCAGCGCAGAGGCTACCGATACTCGTCCCAAGAGAGCGAAGTTCGGTGCGCGCTTCCGCGGCTTTGCTGCGTTTGACGTAGTTGATACAGGCGGGAATCGCGATGGCCGCGGTGATGGGGATGAGCAGAAGAAGACAGCCACATCCCAAAGCGCCGATGGCCCATCCCAAGTTGCGCTTGCTCGTGTTCTTCAGCGCTGGGTTCGGAATATTCAGAGGTTCTGGCTGCATTCGACGTCGCCCTTCAAGTGGTTGTAGTGGCCAAGGCTCAGACTCGACGTGCGGAAGATATCACCGGGGCTCGAGATTCGAAGAGAACCTAGCGCCGACCCCCCGTGTTTCCCCTTTCGCACCTTTGTGCAACGCTCCGCGAATGCTCCTCCGCCCATCGCACGCATTACTTGTGTGCCTCGCTCTCACTGGCTTTTCCTGCACGGGCACCATTCAGCTTCAGGTTACGGCCTCTGCGGGCCCCGTCGTGGAAGCCGCCCCTGAGCCTCTTCGCGCGATCAACGTTTCGACCAGCGAAGGCGCCACGCCCGTCGAGGTTGAGTGCGCCGTCGGGGCCACCGAAGAGTGCAACGCTCTCGACGACAACTGCGACGGCGTCATCGACGAAGGCTGCGGCGTCGGCACAGGCCGCGTTCAGGTCACGGTCACGTGGAACACGGGCGCGGACATCGATCTCTACGTCATGGACCCGAGCGAAGATGTTCTGAGCTTTCAGCGTCGGCGTTCGCTCTCCGGCGGCCACCTCGACTACGACGCCCGCGGCGAATGCCGAGAAGGTCAAACCCACGACCGACTCGAGAACGCAGTCTGGGCCGAAGAAGCGCCAACGGGAACCTACAAGGTTCAGCTCCACTACCTCTTCGAGTGCGACTCGTCCGCGGGCCTCACCACCGCGACGGTGAGCGTCGCTGTGGGCGGCCAGGTCATCGGCGCCTGGAACCAACGAGTGGCGCCCAATGAAACGGCGGACGTCGTGCAGTTCACCGTTGAGTAACCGGCGTCTTGAGTCTTGAATAAGAGGGACCTGGGTAGGGCTGTCCTACTCGCCGCCTGGGTCGGCTGCATTTGGTTCACGTCGGCCCTCTGCGCGTCCGGTGCGGCACCTTCGAGTGTTGTCCTCGCGCTGTTGGCGACGTTCGTCCCTTACGGGGCGCTTCTCATCTTGCGGGAAGAGGTCCTCTCGACGCGCACGCTCTGTCTTGTCGTCGCTTGCGCAGGGCTGCCGGCGCTCTTTGTTCCGTCGCTCCTCAGCGACGACGTGTTCCGCTTTCTCTGGGATGGACACGTCAGCCTCGCCGGCGTGGACCCCTACGCCCACGCGCCGAGCAGTCCAGCGGTGGCGGGGCTTCGGGACGTGTGGTGGTCGCGCATCAACCACGCGGAGATCCCCACCGTGTACCCGCCCGTCGCCCAGTTTGTGTTCGCTCTCACCAGCGGCATTTTTCATCACCCGCTCTCCTTCAAAGCCCTCGCCCTCGGCGTCCACGTCGCCATCGTCTACAAGCTCACGTCCTCGGCTTCGCATCGCGCCGCCCTCGCATACGGACTCAACCCACTCGCTCTCATGGAGTCCGCCCTCGGCGCTCACCTCGATGTGCTCGTCGGCGGCGCCGTGTTGCTCTTTGCGCTGAATCTCCGCGACGCACGTTTTGCACGCGCCGCGTTTGCCTGCGTGGTGAGCGTCGGCCTCAAGCTCATCGGGCTTCTGTTTTTGCCACTCCTCCTTTTTCGACGTCCAAGAGTGGCCGCGGCGGCGCTTGCCGTCTCGCTCCTCCTCTTGGTTCCCGTGGCTCGTGCGGGGTATGGCGACGACGAAGTGTCGGGGCTCTCCCACTACGCCGGACGTTGGGAAGGTAACGCTGGTCCGTACCGCTGGGTCGACACCGCTATGCGCGCGGGTCTCGAGGCGTGTTTCGGGGTGGCGCCAGGTCGCATCGACGTCGAAGCCTTCGCGGCCCCCTTCGCCTGGGTTCGCGGGAGCGCTCTCGATCCCTGGCACGCGTACGAGCGTGAAAAAAAGCCCGTCGGCCGACGAACCATCATGGCCACCCAGGTGCTTTCATCCTTTCTGACGCGAGGGTTGCTCTTTCTGTGCCTGCTTTTCGCGGCTTTCTGGCTGGCCAGGAAGAAGGTCGACCCCCTCCGGGTCACCCGTTTCTTAGTGTTTACGGCCTTACTTTGTGCGCCCCAGGTCCATCCTTGGTACCTGCTCTGGCTGCTTCCCCTCGAGGCTCAGAGCGCGCGATGGAGCGCCTTCGTCTGGTCCGCGGTGGTCTTGGTCGCCTATATCCCCCTCGATGGCTGGGTCCAAGCTCGCCTTTGGGTGGAGAGCTCCCTCGCCATTCAGGCCGAGTACATCTTGGTCTTGGCCGCCTTGGCCTTCGAGTCTTTTGGCACTTCCAGAAATCGAGACGATCCCAAGGAATTGGCGCCCTCGGCACTCGTATCTTCACCATAGCGAGACCAAGGGCCCACCCGGGCCGTCTACCCTAGCGAACCCCCATTCATTTAGATCTGCCCGGCCAGTTGCTTTGGACCGGGCTGGCCACTAGTTTCCCGCCACCCGCGGCCCGTCGTTCTTTACGGCGGCAAACCTTGAGAACGCCCCATGGACCTACCTTCCGACCTCCAAGAACGATTTGATGTTGATGGCGACCCTCGCGAAGGAGCGAGCGGTCACATCTGGAAGGCCACCGAGAAGAACTCGGGGCGCAGCGGCTGGCTCAAGGTGCTCGCGCCAAGCGTCGCGGGTAGCGCCTCGGAGCGACAACGCCTCAAGCGTGAGCTCACCAAGCAGGCCACGCTCGTCCACGAGAACCTCGCGCTTCCCATCGCTACGGGCGAAACGGGCAACACGCTGTGGCTCTTTCGCGAGGAGCTTCAGGGCGAGTCCCTGCGCGATCGCCTCGAGCGCGGTGCGCTTCCTCCGAGCGAAGCGATCGCCATCGCAGCGCAGCTTTCATCGGGCCTCGACGAACTTCATCGCGCGGGTCTGCTCTTTCGCGATCTGAAACCCGAGCACATCGTTCTTCAAAAGGGCGGCCGAGTCGTCGCCTTTGATGCGGGCATCGCGGCCCCCTTCGAGCACGACGAGGTCTTCGATCTCTTTGGCACTCCCGCGTACCTCTCGCCGGAACAGGCGAAGGGCAAGCTCGTCTCTTTCCGATCCGATCTCTACGCGTTGGGCTGCATTCTGTTCGAAGCGGCGACCGGAAAGCCTCCCTTCGAAGGGGACACGGGCACCGTTCTGGACGCCCACATGGTCGACGAACCGCCCGCCCCGGACTCCTTGCCGGAGCCTGTGCGTGACCTCGTCGCGAAGCTCTTGGACAAACGTCCACGCAACCGCCCGGTCTCCGCGGGCGCCGTTCACAAAGAACTCGACCCCTTCCTGCCGGAAGCGCTCCGTTCATCCGGCGAGGACCTCGATCCGCGCCGCACGCTTCCAGGCATGCCTCTTCAAGGCTCCGCCCCGCCCCCGCCGCCGAGCATGGCGCCGCCGCAGCCTCCAAGCATGGCGCCTGAGCCTGAGCCTGAGCCTGAGCCTGAGCCTGAGCCTGAGCCTGAGCCTGAGCCAGCGAAAGAGGCCGTCGCCGAAGAGGCCGTCGCCGAACCCGCCAAGACTCCACGCAATCCGGACAAGACGCAGCAGGTTCAGCTCTCGGACATCCTCGAAGAAGGCCTAGCGCCGCGTCCGAGCACCACGCCCCCGCCCCCGCCGACATCCGCTCGTCCCTCGGCGCCCGCGCCTTCGACGGAAGCATCCGCGCTTTCAACGCCGCCGCCGCCGCCCTCGGAGCGTCCTTCCACCTCCGTGCCGCCGCCGGCGCCTTTGCCCTCGGCTGAGAAATCGTCCTCGAAGTCGTCGAAATCGAAGGGCTCGAAGTCGAAGAAGTCGAAGGCTGCAAAGTCGAAGGCCGCCAACCCTGGCAAGAAGTCACCGGACAAAACGCAGCCCCTCGACGCGATGCAGATCGTCGAAGAAGAGGCCGCTCCGCCACCGAAGAAGGCTGCTGCCGCCGTCGCGCCAGTACCTGTCGCCGCCGCCGCCGAGCTAGAGAAGTCGAAGACGGGGCTCTACATCATGGCCGCCGCCGCTATGTTCATGGTGGGCGCCATCGTCATCGTCGGGTTCTTGATGAGCAAGGACGACGACACCGTCGCGACGAACGCGCCGCCTAGGCCAACAACGACCACGACCGACCCGACGATTCCGGCAACGAATGGCACGAACGCCAACGGGACCGCTCCCGCGGAGAACGACGTGACGCCGCCGAGCGAAGACCCGGTCAACGACCACACCGGCGCCGCCGAAGCGCTGGCTGCTGAAGCGATGGCCGCCGGAGCCCTCGCCGCCGAAGCCCTCGCCGCCGAAGCCCTCGCCGCCGAAGCCCTCGCCGCCGAAGCCCTCGCCGCCGAGAACGCCGCCGCTGAGGCCGCTGCCGCTGAGGCCGCCGCCGCTGA
>JBLHKB010000216.1:0-10530 GCA_047619315.1 Polyangiales bacterium | reverse complement strand
GTAATCTTGGTACCGCTTGCGCGCGGTTTCTTCGTTGTCATCAGCCCGCTGCGTTACCTCAACGCCTGAAGGGGGCGGATTATAGCGGACATGATACTCCTGTCCACTACCCACTGCGATACGTCGGCCCGAGATACGGTCGACGATGTCTGCTTCAGGCACCTCGAGGACCACGACACAGTCCAAAGTTCGGTTCAAATCCCCGAAAATCCCGTCGAGAGCCTTAGCCTGACCCACTGTTCGTGGGAAGCCGTCGAAGATCACACCGTTCGTGGCGTCGTCTGCTTCCAGGCGTTTCCTGATGAGCTCGAGGACAAGTTCGTCTGGTACGAGCTGACCTTTCGACATGAAAGACTCAAAACGAGCACCTAGATCAGATCCACTCTTACGCTCCGCGCGCATGATCTCACCTGTGGAAACCTGCGGGATCCCCAGCTTGCCGACCAATCGCTTGGCCTGCGTACCTTTGCCCGCCCCTGGCGGTCCGAAGAAAACAAGATTCATGGGTTACTTGCGTCCACGAATCTTTGGGCCGCCGCTCGAGATACCCTCGTAGTGACGGTTGATAAGATGGGATTCAACCTGCTGAGCCGTGTCGAGAGCGACGCCGACGACAATCATCAGTGATGTACCACCGAGGTAGAAAGGGACCTGGAAACCAGACTGCAAGAGCGTAGGCACGGTGCACACCAGGGTGATGTAGAGCGAGCCCGCTACCGTGATGCGTGTGAGCACCCGGTCAATGTAGTCCGCAGTGTCTCGACCAGGAGTCACATTTGGAATGTACGCGTTCTGCTTCTTGAGGTTCTCAGCCACATCGACGGGCTGGAACTGCACCGCAGTGTAGAAGAAGCAGAAGAAGATCGTCATGATCGCGAAGACCGTCATGTAGATCCACTGGTTGGGACCATTCGGCTGAAGCTGGGTGTTGAGCCAGTTCATTCCGGGAATGCCCAGATTCGCCAAGGTCATTGGGAACATCATCAGTGAGGACGTGAAGATGGGCGGAATGACGCCGGCCATGTTCACACGGAGGGGCAAATGCGATTGCTGCCCTCCATGCATCTTCTGACCTATCATCCGCTTCGCATAGGTGATGGGCAGCCTGCGCTGAGCCCTTTCGAAGAAGCAGATGAACGCGGTGGTCAAGACGGCGATGAAGGCGATGACCAGAAGGTCGGTGGGCTTCATCTGCCCAATCTGAAGCTGCGAGTACGTACTGAAGAGCGCGTCGGGCAGGTTGGCGACGATGCCGGCGAAGATGATGAGGGAGATGCCGTTACCGATGCCGCGCTCGGTGATCTGCTCACCAAGCCACATCAGAAATGCCGTTCCTGTCGTCAGCGACAAAACCGTCATGAAGCGGAAAACCCAGCCTGGGTCCGAGACCACATCACCCACGCTACCGCCAAGGCCGCCAGAGGCGGTACCATTCATACCTTCAAGCCAGAACGCGATGCCTGTGCCCTGAATGATGGACAGAATGATTGTGCCGTAGCGCGTGTACTGGTTGATCTTGCGCTGACCAGCCTCGCCCTCTTTCTTGAGCTCCTCGAGCGGCTTCACAACCACGCCCATCAGGGAGAGAATAATACTCGCCGAGACATAGGGCATGATGTTGAGCGCGAAGATCGACATCTGCTCCAGAGCGCCACCACTGAAGAGATTGAACATCCCCAGGAAGCCGCCGGACTGTGCCTGCATCTTCTCTTGGAGGACGCTTCGATTCACCCCCGGTGTCGTGACAAAAATGCCAACGCGGTACACGGCAAGCATACCAAGGGTGAACAGGATCCTCTTGCGTAGCTCGGGGATCTTGGCGATGTTCGCAAAGACGCTCATAAGGAAGTCTCGATAATCACTGGTCGGCCCCAATGCACGCCGAAACGTGAATTAGAGGTCCAACCCAGCGGAAAAAGGTAGTTTAGGCAGAGGCCGTGGTGGGAATCTCGCGAACGGTCGTAGTGCCGCCCGCAGCTTCGATCTTTTCCTTGGCGCTCTTCGAGAAGCCGAGGACGTGGATCGTGAGGGCCTTGTTGATGTCTCCGTTGCCGAGGATTTTTACACCATCGACGCGACGTGACAGAAGACCAACCTCTTTAAGAGAGGCCATGTTGACCGTGGCACCCGCTTCGAAGCGAGCCAAGTCCGACACGTTGAACGTGGCGATCTTCTTAGCGAACTTCTCGTTGCTGAAGCCGAACTTCGGAAGACGACGGAAGAGAGGTGTCTGACCACCCTCAAAGCCAATCTTCGAGAAGTTACCAGGGCTACGAGCCTTCTGGCCCTTCATGCCCTTACCGGCGGTCTTACCCATGCCGGAGCCAACGCCGCGACCTTTGCGCTTCTTGTTCTTCACCGCACCGATTGGTGCGCGAAGTCGAGAGAGAATCGGAATGTCGTTTTGCTCAGCCATTGGTTTCCTCCACGGATACGAGGTGAAGGACCTTCTTCACTGCGCCGCGGAACGACGGCGTGTTGTCGATGACGACACTCTTATTGATGCCGCGCAGTCCAAGTCCCCGAAGAGTCTGGTTCTGGCGAGCGCTGCGGCCGATGCCGCTCTTGAGCTGGGTGATTTTTAGCTTTTTCGCAGTCATTGGGCTGCAACCTGTTCTGGGTTCAAGCCGCGGCGTGTGGCAACCATCTTGATGTCTTCGAGCTGGCGAAGAGCATCGGCGGTGGCGCCCACAACGTTGTGCGGGTTGGTGGTGTTGAGAATCTTAGCGAGCACGTCCTTGACGCCGGCAGCCTCGAGGACAGCGCGCATTGCGCCGCCTGCGATGACACCAGTACCAGGTGACGCTGGGCGAAGCATGACTTTGCCTGCGCCGTGATGGCCAAGAACTTTGTGAGGGATGGTGGCGCCGACGAGGGGCACTCGGAACATGTTCTTCTTCGCGGCATCGCTGCCCTTACGAATAGAATCAGGAACTTCGTTTGCCTTGCCGAGCCCCACGCCAACGTGGCCGTTGCCGTCGCCTACGACGACGAGCGCCGAGAAGCTGAAGCGGCGGCCGCCTTTGACGACCTTAGCAACGCGGTTGATGAAGATAACTCGCTCGGTGATGTCTTCGAGGGAGTTGGGATCGATGATTTCGCTTGAATAAGCCATGGTGTGTCCTTGGTTTTCTGGAACGAAGGTTCCTTAGAACGAAATGCCGCCCTCGCGGGCGCCTTCCGCCAGGGCCTTCACCCGGCCGTGATAGATGTAGCCGTTGCGGTCAAAAACGACCTGCTCAACGCCAGCCTGCTTGCATGCCGTGGCGACTGCAACACCGACGGCCTTAGCCTGTTCGATCTTACCGTCAGCGTCGACGTTGAAGCCTTTGGATTTCGACGAGCTCGACGCGAGCGTGCGCCCGGTCGTGTCGTCGATCACCTGTGCGTAGATATGGTTTGCGCTGCGGTAAACCGAAAGTCGTGGGCGCTCCTCGTTGCCGGAGACTTTGCCTCGGATTCGCCGCTTGCGGCGGATGCGCATGTTTTGCTTGTTCATCGCTATACCTTCTACTTCGAACCGGACTTGCCGGCCTTCTCGCGGATTTTCTCGCCTGTGTAGCGAACACCCTTACCACCGTAGGGATTCGGCGGGCGAATCGAACGGATACGGGCGGCCACTCGACCGACAACTTCTTTGCTGATGCACTCGAGGTGCACGCGGGGGAACTTCGTGCCGGCCATGTCGATCTGTTCGATCTTCACGCTGACGTTCTCTGGAATCGCCAAGATGGGCTGGTGCGAAAGACCAACGGTCATCTTGAGTGTGTTGTTCTTGTACTCAGCACGGTAACCGACGCCGCGGAAGTCGAGGCTCTTCTTGTAGCCGTTCTTCGCGCCTTCGACCATGTTGCTGATGAGCGCACGGGTTGTGCCCTGGAACATAACGCCAGGCTGGCCCATGCCGTCACGGGGACGAACGACGACGTCAGCGCCTTCTTGGGAGATTTTGACCTCGTCCCGGAAGGTGCGCTCGATCTCGCCCATTGGACCCTTGACCTTGACGGTCTGCCCGCTGATGGAAACGGATACACCATCGTGGACAACAACGGGCTTCTTGCCGTTGCGGCTTTGCTTTTGAACTTCAGCAGCCATCACCACACCTCACAGAGCACTTCGCCACCGATTTTGGCCTCGCGTGCTTTTTTGTCCGTCATGAGACCACTCGAGGTCGACATGATGGCGATTCCAAGTCCGTTGTGGACCTTTGGGATATCCGTAGTTCCGACGTAGAGACGTCGGCCGGGTCGGCTGGTGCGCTTGATGCCGATGAAGGCGCAGCGTCGGTTCTTGCCGTACTTGAGCTGGACCGTCAGGGAGCGTTCGCCCACCTGGTAGTCTGTGACGTAGCCCTCCTCCTTGAGGATCTTGGCAACGTTTACTTTGAGCTTCGACAGGGGAATCTCCGTCTGGTCCTGGTGCGCAAGCGCAGCATTCCGCAGGCGGGTCAGCATGTCGGCGATGGGGTCGGTCATCATAGCGAAAAAACTCTCTTCTTAATTCTCGTGTGTGGGCGCGTTCTGGGAACGAGCGTCCACTTACTTTCGGAGGGGCATCCCGAGGCCGCGCAGCAGCGCTCGCCCGTGATCGTCAGTTTTCGCCGTTGTGACGAAGGTGATGTTCATTCCCTTGATCTTGTCGATCTGGTCGTACTGAATCTCAGGGAAGATGATCTGCTCTTTGACGCCCATCGTGTAGTTGCCACGGCCGTCGAAGGACTTCTTGCTAACGCCCTGGAAGTCTCGTGTGCGAGGGATCGCGAACGTAATCAGACGGTCGGCGAACTCCCACATCTTCTCACGGCGGAGCGTCACCATCACACCGATGGGCATGCCCTCACGAAGCTTGAAAGTCGCGATGGACTTCTTCGCTTTGGTCACCACAGGCTTCTGACCTGTGATCGTTGCCATCTCGATGACGGCAGCGTCGATGAGCTTCGCGTTTGCGACGGCATCACCAAGGCCCATGTTCACGACGATCTTTTTGAGCTCAGGCACCTGCATGGGGTTCTCAAATTCGAACTCCTTCATGAGCTTGGCCACTACTTCGTCGCGGTACTTCTTCTTTAATCTAACTACGTATGTCATTTTCTATTCTTTGGTTTCATCCACGCCGATAAGGTCCTGCCATGATTGGCGCCGGGACCCGGCTTTGTGGATGGGCCGTTGTGATTCTTGCCTAGTGGTCTGTCGAGCCGATTGCTCGTCAGTCCAGCGTCGCGCCGCTTCGAACCGAGACGCGGACCTTCTTGCCCTCGTCGTTGGTGCTCATGCGAATACGCGTTGGCTTCTGGGACTCAGGGTCGAGGATGGCGACGTTGGAAGCATCCACTGGACGCTCCTTCTCGATGATGCCGGCCTCGCGGTACTTCTTCGGGCTACGGTGGTGCTTCCTGACGTTTACGCCCTCGACGAGGACGCGGCCGTCTTCGAGAACCTGTAGGATGCGACCCTTTTCGCCTTTTTCTTTACCAGCGATGACGATGACTTCATCGTCCTTCTTTAGTCGTAAAGCCATCACACCACCTCCGGTGCAAGAGTAACGATTTTCATGCCTTGCTTCTTTGCGCGAAGCTCTCGCGCAACAGGGCCGAAAACTCGTGTGCCGATTGGCTCATTTTCTTTGTTGACGAGAACCGCTCCGTTCGAGTCGAACTTGAGACAGGTTCCGTCCGGGCGCTGAATGCCCTTCTTAGTTCGAACGATCATGGCCCGGGCGACTTCGCCCTTCTTGACCTTGCCGTTCGGCATGCACTCTTTGATGGATACGACAATGACGTCGCCGACGCTGGCGTAGCGTCGCTTGGATCCACCGAGCACCTTGATGCACTTTACTCGCTTGGCGCCGCTATTATCGGCAACATCGAGAACTGATTCAGTCTGAATCATCTTATACCTCCGGTGGACGCTCGACCAGACGGCTTACCGTCCAGCGCTTCGTCTTTGACATTGGACGACACGACTTGATTTCGACGACGTCCCGCGTGCGGAACTCCTCTTTCTCATCATGCGCGTGGTACTTCTTTTTTTGCTTCACGTACTTGCCGTAGAACGGGTCACGGAAGCGGCGAATCACCTCGACGACAATCGTCTTCTTGGCGCGGCCTTCGGCCTTAGTGTCGTTCACGACGCGGCCCACAAGGCGGCGATTGCGGCCTCGTGAGTTCTCGTCGGCCGCTTCTGCGGTGGCTGTTTCTTCACTCATGGTTCTACTCCGACGCCTCAGCAGCGCGCTGCGTGAGGATGGTCTTTACGCGAGCGATATCGCCGCGAATCTTTCGAATGTCGCTCGTGTCATCGAGGGCATTCGTGTGATTGTCAAAGCGAGCTTTCCAAAGCTTGCGCGACAGATCGGATTCCATATTCGTGAGCTCATCTTGATTGAGTTCACGGATTTCTGCGGGCTTCATAGCTGATCCCTCCGCGTGATGAACTGAGTTGGTACAGAAAGCTTGTGACCGCAAACGCTGAACGCTGCGCGGGCGAGCTCTTCGGGGATGCCTTCGATCTCGAAGAGCACCTTGCCAGGCTTGATGATTGCGACCCAGCTTTCGACTGGACCCTTACCCTTACCCATTCGAGTCTCGAGAGGCTTTTTGGTAAGTGGCTTGTCTGGGAAGACTCGGATGTAGAGCTTACCCTGACGTTTGACCTTGCGCTGAATGGCCATACGTCCCGCCTCGATTTGGCGGGATGAAAGGCGACCGCAGGCGGTGGCTTGGAGCGCGAAGTCTCCGAAGGAAACATCCGAGCCGCGGTACGCCTTGCCGCGCATGCGGCCGGTGAACTGCTTTCGGAACTTGGTTCGTTTTGGTTGAAGCATTGGGTATTCAGTTTTTCCAGGAGCACGCGGCCGTCATCGACGGGGTCGCGGGCCTCCTTGGCCACGTCGGTTGACGACTTCGCCAGGGTTGACTTCACCCTTGAAGATCCAACATTTCACTCCGACCGTGCCGGCCGTTGTATTGCCCACGGCGTTGCCGTAGTCGATGTCAGCGCGAAGTGTGTGAAGCGGAACGCGGCCCTCTCGGTACCACTCGCTTCGTGCGATCTCGCTGCCGCCAAGACGGCCGCCGGCGTAGACACGAATGCCTTTCACTCCGAACTTCATTGCCGTCTGAACAGCCTTCTTCATCGCCCGGCGGAAAGCGACGCGTCGCTCAAGCTGGGTGGCGATGTTTTCAGCGACAAGCTGTGCGTTCGTCTCGGCCTTACGGATTTCCTGAATATCAGGAGCCATCAGGTTGCTCTGCGTGAGCTTCTGAAGCTCGCGCTGGAGCTGCTCGACGCCTGCACCGCGCTTACCGATGATGATGCCCGCACGCGACGTGTAGATGACTACCTTCACGTTGTTCGCGGCGCGCTCAATCTCGATATCAGCGATACCTGCATGAGAGAACTTCTTCGTAATGGAGCGCTTGAGGGCGAGGTCCTCGTGCAACCACTTCGCGTAGTTCTTGTCTTCAAACCATTTGGACTTCCAAGGCTTGATTACGCCGAGTCGAAATCCGTAGGGGTGGGTCTTCTGGCCCATACTAGTTGTCCTTTTCCCCGTCGCCGATGACGACCGTGATGTGGCTCATGCCCTTGATGACCTGAGTCGCGCGACCCTGAGCTCGCGGACGCCAGCGGCGCATGTGTGAGTTCGGAGCTTTGTCCGCGAAGGCGGTCGTGATGACCAGAGCGTCTAGATCGACGTTCTCATTCCTCTCGCGGGCATTGGCAATGGCGCTCTCCAGTAGCTTCCCCACAATGGAGGCTGCTGCCTTTGGCGTAAACTTGAGGTCATCGATCGCTTTCGCGACGTTCTTCCCTCGGACCAAGTTCAATACGATCCGTGCCTTACGGGGCGCGATACGCTGAAATCGTGCTTTTGCGGTTGCTTCCATGATTGTCTGCCGTGACGTCGCCTAGAGAGGCTCTCAGGACCTAAGGTCGTGTGATCACTTGCCTTTCCATTCTAGCTCTCCCGGATCGGGAACACCTAGTGCAGAAGGGCGCGGGATCTAGCACGCGACCTCGGGTCACTCAACCGATGATTCGATCAACTTTTCGATCGACATCAGAAAGAGCTCAATAAGCTACAAACGCCTTACTTGCGGCCCTTTTTGTCGGCCTGGTGACCGTGGAAAGTACGGGTTGGCGCGAACTCGCCAAGTTTGTGACCCACCATGTTCTCGCTTACGGGCACGGTGACGAACTTTCGACCGTTATGAACGGCGAAGGTGAAGCCAACGAACTCGGGAGTGATGGTGGAGCGGCGGGACCAGGTACGGATGATTTTCTTATCACCCGATGCGACGGCCTTATCGACCTTCGACTGGAGGGGCAGGTCGATGAACGGACCCTTCTTAATTGAACGTGCCATTACTTACTTCTTCCGCTTCCGAACGATGAACTTGCTGGTGGACTTGTTGGTCCGTGTCTTCTTGCCCTTGGCAAGCTGACCCCAAGGCGAACAAGGATGACGACCACCTGCCGTACGACCCTCACCACCACCCATAGGGTGATCGACAGGGTTCATGGTCGTGCCTCGGTTATGAGGACGACGACCGAGCCAACGGCTACGTCCAGCCTTGCCGAGCGTCACGCGAGCATGCTGCGTGTTGCTGACCTGGCCGACAGTGGCACGGCAATCGAGATGCACCATGCGAACTTCACTGGAAGGCAAACGGAGCTGAGCGTAGTTGCCAGCCTTTGCCATAAGCTGTGCCGCTGTACCGGCTGAACGGACCATCTGGCCGCCCTTGCCGATCTTGAGCTCAACATTGTGAACCATCGTGCCAAGAGGCAGGTGGCGAAGAGGCATCGCGTTACCGGGCTTCACGTCAGCGTTACGCGACGAGATAACCTGGTCTCCAGCCTTGAGGCCGTCGGGCGCAAGAATGTACGCCTTTTCGCCATCGGCGTAGTGGAGAAGAGCGATACGACCGCTGCGGTTTGGATCGTATTCGATGGCGACCACGTTGGCCGGGACACCGATCTTATTCCGCTTGAAGTCGATCGCTCGGTAGCGACGCTTGTGCCCACCACCGCGGAAACGAACCGTGATTCGTCCACGGTTGTTTCGGCCACCCTTGGAAGGGTTGCTCTTGGTGAGCTTCTTCTCGGGGGCCTTCTTCGACAGACCGTCGAAGTCAGCGGAGTCGTAGTTACGACGTGATGGAGAGGTTGGTTTGAACTTACGGATGGCCATTGTTCAGGCTCCTTCAAAGAAGTCGATGGAATCGTCGTCCGCGAGGGTGACGATCGCCTTCTTCCAGTTTTGAGTCTTGGCACGTGTGCGGCCCATTCGCTTCATCTTGCCGCGCATGATGAGCGTGTTGACGTCCGTCACGGAGACCTCGAAGAGAACTTCGACGGCCTTTCGGATTTCGATCTTGTTGGCGCGCATATCCACTTCGAAGAGGTACTGGTTCTCCGTATCGCGAAGAATGGTGCCTTTCTCAGTGAGGATGAGGGGGCGCTTGATGATTTGTTCGATTTCCATGATTAAGCCCCGAACCGCGCTTGGAGCGCGCTGACTGCATCCTTCGTCACGACGATGTGTTCGTGGCGGAGGAGGTCGTAGAGGTTGATGCCCTCGGGCGGAAGAACCATGCGTCCCTGAAGATTGCGTACGCTGAGCTTCAGGTTGTCGTTGTCCTTGCCATCGATGATGACGGCAGTGCCGACCTCGAGGGTGGAGAGGATTCCGGCAACGGTCTGGGTCTTGATGGCGTCGAGTTCAAAGTTCTCGACGACGGTGATGCGACCTTCCTGTGCGCGAAGCGAGAGAGCGCTGCAAAGAGCTCCCTGACGCATCTTGCGCGTTGGACGGTATGCGTAGCTTCGGACTTTGGGTCCATGGGCAACACCACCACCGCGGTAAAGAGGGGCCTGCTTCGTGCCATGACGCGCGTTGCCTGTGCCCTTCTGCTTGTAGACCTTTTTGCGAGTACCGGTTACGGCAGCTCGGTTCTTCACCGAGGCCGTGCCCTGGCGCTTGCTGGCCAGCTGTGCCTTCAGCACGTCGTAGAGGAGACCCTCGTTGACTTCAACGCCGAAGACCGCGTCTGCGAGATCGATCTCACCGACGGCTTCATTTTTCAGGTTTTTGATTTTGGCTTTCATCTGATTCTCCGAAGCCGATCAGGTCTTGATTTCGACGTCTACACCAGCGGAGAGATCAAGCTTGCCAAGGCTCTCCAAGGTTTCGGGCGTCGGGGAAAGGATGTCCAGCATCCGCTTATGCGTGCGGATTTCGAACTGCTCGCGCGACTTCTTGTCGACGTGCGGTCCGCGAAGGACGGTGTATTTGTTGATGCGGGTGGGAAGCGGAATGGGGCCCGCAACGCGAGCTCCGGTACGCTTCGCCGTTTCCACGATCTCGCTCGCCGATTGGTCGAGGAGGCGGTGGTCATAGGCCTTGAGTTTGATACGAATCTTCATATTGGCTCTCGTTAGTCGAGGATGCTTGAGATGACGCCAGCACCAACAGTGCGGCCGCCTTCGCGGATAGCGAAACGCTGCTTCGGCTCCATGGCGACCT
>JBLHKB010000215.1:0-10603 GCA_047619315.1 Polyangiales bacterium | reverse complement strand
CTACGCTCTCATCGGGCTTGGCGCCGAAGGTGGTCGTTTTGCCGAAGAGGCAGAGGCAGCCATCGTGACGTTCGCGCGTCATCCAGCGCCCCTCGCTGCTTCACTCTGGACTCTTGGCCGCGTCGGCGAAGCGCGTCACGTGACGGTCCTTCGCGAGCATCTCCGCCGGACTGCTCCAGTCCCTGCAAGCGCCGCAGCCATCGCTCTTGGACGTTTTGTCCAACGTGGGATCGCCGTCGACGAAGCACGCGCCGCGCTTACCGAGGCGCTCTTTGCGGCGGATGAATCAGTGCGCGCCGCGGCGGGCCGCGCGCTGCGTGATGAGTGGCGGGATGACGTGCTCCCCGATCGCCCAGACGCCAACGTCGAACGAACCGTCACTACGCTCTTGGCGCAGAGCGGCGGCCACGGAGCCGGGACGGATGCTGGACTCGCTCCCGCCCTTCGTGAATCGGGCCGCGCCGCTCTTCGAGGTCCCATCGAGCGGGTCAGTGCAGTCCTCGCGCGCGTCGATGAGAACGGACGTCTCGACGTGGGATCGTTTTCGCCAGAGCTATTTGCGGAGGTGGTGCCGGCCTGGGCCGATGATATCGCCGCTCTGAATGATCACCCCAACGCCGAAGTCCGGGAGCGGGTCGCTCGGATTTTGGGCACGCTCTCCGGCGATACGGTCGAAGCGGCCCTCGCGATCTTGCTTCAAGACTCTGAGGCGTCTGTTATTCGCGCAGCGCTTCGCTCGGTGAGTCAGGTCCGATCCGTCGGGGCCTCTGAGCGCGTGGCGGAGCTTCTTCAGAGCGAAGACTGGTCCGTTCGGCTGGAGGCAGCTCGCACATTGGGGGCCTTGAATCAGCCTGAGGCGCTGATCGCCGCCCTTGAGACCGATGCCTACGCGTATGTTCGAGAGGCGGCCGCTCGGGCTCTCGCGGGCCATCAGGAGGCTCAAGAAGCCCTACAGAGAGCACAAAGTAGCGATTCAGAGCCCATCGTCCGAGCCGCAGCGACCGCCGCTCTGTCGACGGAATGAAACGAAGAATTGACCTCTACCGCGTCGCTGCCCTACAAAGACAAGGGATTTGGAACCGGGGTCGATAGAAGAGTACGTTGGGATCGTATGCGGGCAGTGCGAAGCGCTGTCTCCGCTGGGAGCACCCCGATGTGTGATCTGTGGCCGCGAGCTTATTCGAGCGGCCACTCAGGAGGATGAAATGGATCAAGCGCGCAATTATGTCTGCAAGAGTTGCTCGAGCCCCGTACCGATGGGCCACAAGTTTTGCGGCACATGTGGCGAACAGGTGCCCGAGGTCGTCAAAGAGTCACAGGTTAACTACTTCGGTGAACTTCAAGCACCCGGCAACGCTCGGTTGATCCTCGTCCGTGGAGGCGAAGGGACCGAAGGGCTCAGCTATCACCTCAAAGCCAACGAACACGTGGCAGGACGAAGTGACGGGCAGATCCTGTTTCCAGAGGACAGCTGGCTCAGCCCGCGGCATGCGAACTTCCTCTTCCGCGACACCAAGCTGTCGGTCCGTGACGAAGGCAGCGAGAACGGTGTCTACCTTCGTGTTCGGGGCTCGACTCCAGTGGCACCCGGCACCCACTTCCTTTGCGGCGAAGAGATCTTTCGCGTCGACGAGCAGCCCGTGGACTCGTCGGGTCCTGGTCCTGACCAAACTTACTTCTACTCGTCGCCGAAGCGCCCAGCGGCGTTCCGGATCACGCAGGTCATCGAAGGTGGCGTCGACGGCATGGTGTTCTGCTCTCGCGAGGATGCGGCGCGCATTGGTCGTGAAGAGGTGGACCTCAACTTCCCTGAAGACCAGTTCATGTCCGGAAACCATGCTCGCGTGAACTACAAGGATGGTGGCTTTGTCCTGACAGACGAAGACTCACGGAACGGCACCTACGTTCGTATCGAAGGTGAGCAGGAGCTCGAGCACGGTGACTACCTCTTCCTCGGTCACCAGCTCCTTCGCGTGGAGATGACCTCGTAGCTTCGAGATCGTCACCCATCACTGGCGCGTGAGCGCCCAGCCCAGCATCACCGCAAGGGCCAGAAGCAGCACGGCGAACAATCGCCCGTGCTGCTTTTCTTTGTCCGGCGCGTCCGCTCCCAATATCGCGTCCCGCATCTCACCCGCGCTTTGGTATCGAGCCGATGGCGCCTTAGCCATGGCGATACGCGCCACCGCGTCGAGATGCGCTGGGATTCTGCGTTCAGGGCAGGCCTTACGAGCCGAGGGAACAGGACGCGCAAGGTGCTGCCCAAGTGTGTCCACCGCGTTCTTTCCACGGAACGGCAGGCGGCCTGTGAGCACCAGAAAAAGCAAGCACCCCAGCGCGTAGATATCGGCCCGCGCGTCGAGTTCTTCACCACGCGCCTGCTCAGGAGACATGTACTCAGGCGTTCCACAAACAAGACCCTCGGCGGTGATCGCGGTTCCATCCTCGTTGAGCATTTTGACCATGCCAAAGTCACACACCTTCGCGACGAGACCATCGACGCCCTCATGGACAACCACATTCTCTGCCTTGAGATCGCGATGAACGATGCCGTGCTCATGCGCATGGGCGAGAGCGGAAAGAACCTGGTCAAACACTTGAACGGTTTCCAAGGGGGTGAGGGCTGAGCGCGTTGTTCGCTCCACCAGGTTCTCACCCTCAAGCCGCTCCATCACGATGAAGGGGCCATGTGCATCGTCGTGGCCAAACTCAAAGAGCCGAACGATCGATGAATGAGCGAGCCCGGAGGCCGCCTTCGCTTCGCGGTGAAAGCGTTTCACGCGGAGCGCGTCGCCGGCGACGTGCGGGTGCAGAACCTTAAGCGCCAAACCGCTCTCCGCGTCGCCCGTGGCGTAGACGCTCCCCATCGCTCCACGCCCCAGGAGCTTGGTGAGCAGGTGACCGCCGACCTCCTCGCCCAAGAGATTGGAGACTTCAGGATCCAAACGGAGGTTCGATCCGCACCCCGCGCAGCGGCCTGTGCTCCCGACGTTGCGTGTCCCGCACGCTGCACACGCTCTTGGCTTCATCCCAGTCCTTCTCGGTAGAGCCTTAGAAATAGCATCTTCCCGGATGGGCCGAGAGGCGAGGAACAAAAGGGAGGGAAAATACCTGGCGCTTGGACAACAACGGAGTTGACCCCCCGCGCTAGAAACCCATATGCTGCCGGCAGCCTGGATAGGAGGCATTTCGGTGATCGTTTGCCCGCGTTGTAGTAAGGAAAATCAAGACCACTACAAGTTCTGTCTCGGATGCGGGGCGGAACTTCCACGTGATCAGGCCCAGCCGAAGAGCTTCTCAGCTCCGACGCCGCCTGCCGGCGTGGAGGTCGACGCAGCCCCTGCAGCTGCACCCCTTCCACCGCAGCCATCGGATTGCCCGAATTGCAGTTCGTCGGTTCCGCCGAACTTCAAGTTCTGCGGTTCGTGTGGGCACGACATGACGTCGGCGCCTGCAGCTGCGCAATCGGCACCGCCGTCTGCGGCACCGCCGTCTGCGGCACCGCCGTCTGCGGCTCCGAGCGCCGAAGCTCCCGCAGCGTCGTTCGCAGCACCGCCCGTCGGGGCATCGGAAGGCTCGCTCACGCTGATTCGTCCTGATGGAAGCGAAGGGGATACGTTCCCTCTCGGTGCCACGACGATCATTGGTCGTGAGTCCCAGGGGCCGTTCTCGAGCGACTCCTACCTCTCCCCACAGCACGCGGAGTTCGTACTCTCCAACGGGTCTGCGACGGTCACGGATCTCGACAGTCTCAACGGTGTGTACATTCGCATCGATCGTGACACGCCCACCGAGCTGACCAACGAGTCGATCTTCCGCATCGGCCAAGAGATTCTGGAGTTTGAAGCTTTCGGAGAGACCCAGCCCGGCGCGGATGGGACCGTTACCATGGGTAGTCAGAACCCAGGGTACTTTGGTCGAATCCGCCTCGTCACGGGCCGCACCTCGTACGGTAACTGCTTCCCTATCGGCACCGATGGAATGCACTTGGGCCGCGAGCGTGGTGACATCATCTTCCCAGATGACGGCTACGTTTCAGGACTTCACTGCCGCATTCACAGCGAAGGCGGCCGTGTCTTTCTAACCGACGTTGGCAGCTCCAACGGAACGTTCATTCGCGCCGAAGGTCAGCAGCAGTTGACGAAGGGGTCTTTGCTCCTCATGGGGCAACAACTCTTCCGACTCGACTGCTAAGAGCCACTCGCAGCTCCTTTCCTTATTGGGGCAGCAGCGGCCACGTTGCGGGAAAAAAGCCGGAGAAGCATTTACGCTTCGCCGGCTTTTTCGCACGCGGATTCAGGCGGGCGGTCGGCTAGAGGTTACGGTCGCTTAAGAACTTATCGACGCGAAGCTGGACCGTCATCGGTTGCTCCACCGGCGCCGCGTGGCTTCCCCCGCGAACATGAAAGAGCTCCGCATCGAGGAGCGCCTCGGCAAGCGCAGTCGCGTGTTCGGGCGGGGTAAAAGTATCGTTCTCCGCGGCGACGACGAGTTTTGGTGCTCGCAGCTCCGTTAGGTGCGCGGCGGCGTCGTACTCGCCGGCGGAGCGAAGCAGGTGAAGGAAGATGTCCGGGTCCATGTCTGAGACATGTTCCCAGTAACGCTCGAAGTCTTCGCTGCGAAGCGTGGCAGGGTCGATCTCGCCGCTGAGCTTGGCAAGCCGATAGGCGAAGCTCGGCGGGACGCGGCCCCACAGCGCCCGCACCATTCCTTTGTGCCGAGCGACCACATCGAGCAGGCCCGGCAAGAGCTCACTGAGGGAATCGCTGCCGCGAAAGGTGTGAGTGATGCGGCCGGCGCTGCCGCAGAGCAGGAGCGCACCAAGGCACTTCTCCGGCTGCAAACGCTCCCACTCAAGCGCCACCAAGGTGCCCATCGAGTGGCCTGCAACGATCGCATGGTCGAGGCCAACGTGCCCCACGAGTTCACACAGGTCATCCGCCAGCTGCTCAATGGTCATGCTGTCGCTCGACGGCGGGAGTCCGCTACGTCCATGACCACGGTAGTGCCAATGAACGACAAGGCGATCCTCCGCGAGGTGCGGGTGAAGGTATCGCCAGACGAAACCCTCGCAGCCGATTCCGTCGCACAGAATGACTGGGGCTTTTACGTCGTCGCCGGTCGCCTGGGTGGGACCCCGGAGACCGTAGAAGAGACGTGTCCCGTCCTTTGCCTGCACGAAGCCCTGCTGATCGTACTCCATCTAGAGCACTTCGTATCTATGCATATCGGACACGCCCCGAGCATGCGCGACGAATCGCAGACGTACAACGCGACGGATCCGCCAACCATGCAATGCGCGGTGGGCAGCGGGTCCAGTTACTCGCGCGTCCTACTCTGTCGAGTCTTCGGGGTCGTTGACCGACGGGAGCTTACGAATCTCCGACAGTCCAACTTTCACGCATCGCTGAACGATCCACGAAAGCGAGCGGTCGAGCCGAGCTGCCTCATGCTGGATCTCTTCCAGCATGGCTTCGGGAAAATAGAGGCTTTGTTTGCGTTTGTCGGTGCCCATGGTTCCTCGTCTCGGGTGCGTTCGTGTGGGATTAGACCCGACGAATCGAGCATCCTACTACAGGGGCCCCCGCACTTGTCAACGGACCTCGTCTCCCTTGTGGGTCTCATCACCCGAATAGCAGCCCGAGAGGCAGCACTAAGAAGAAACGGGTACCCTGCCGGGCATGAGCCGAATAGCCCTGATGGCCGTAGCATTTGCGGGGGGTCTTATCGTCGCCCCCGCCTTTGTGGGTGCCGATACGACGGCCGAAAGCCCCTTCGCCAACCTCTCCGTTTTCGCACGAGCGTTAGCGCATATCGAGGCCGCTTACGTTGAGCCTGTCGATCAAGACGCCCTCATCCAGGGAGCGATCTCCGGAATGGCTTCTTCCCTCGACCCGCACACGGTCTACCTCAGTCCGGACGAATACCGGATGCTGAGCGCCGACACCCAAGGGCGCTTTGCTGGAGTCGGCGTCGAGATTTCCGTCCGTGATGGTTGGTTGGTGGTCCTCGCAACTATGGACGGTGGCCCCGCCGAGGCCGCGGGTCTTGAGCCCGGAGATCGTTTCGTCCACCTCGAAGGGCGCATGGCACGCGACATGCGCATCTCCGATGCCGTTCGAATCATGCGTGGAGAGCCCGGTACCCCGGTACGCGTCGGCATCCGCCGCGAAGGCGTTGAATCCACCATCGACGTCGAGCTCACGCGCGCGATTATCGAGGTCAATCCCGTGAGCGCGCGCCTCGTCGGCGACCTTCTCTACATCGAGCTTCGCGCTTTTCAGTCCAACACGACGAACGAGCTGCGTGCGGCCATCGACCGCGCCATCGACGAATCAAACGACGGGCTTCGAGGCATCCTTCTCGATATGCGCAACAACCCGGGTGGCTTGCTGCGAGAAGCCGTCAGCGTTTCCGATGAGTTCCTCTCCAGCGGCGCCATCGTGTCGACGCGCGGACGCGGGGGCCAGGTCCTCAACGCATCCAGCGCTCATCGACGAGGAACGCGTCCAGACTGGCCCATGGTTGTTTTGGTCAACGGATACTCAGCGAGCGCGGCCGAAATCGTCGCCGGCGCGCTCCATGATCACGAACGCGCAACAGTGGTCGGAACAACGACCTGGGGGAAGGGCAGCGTGCAAAACCTTGTGGAGCTCCCCGATGGCGGCGCGTTGAAGATGACCATTGCCCGTTACTACACGCCTTCCGGCGCCAGCATCCAGGCTCAAGGGATCACGCCCGACGTCCTCGTCGAACAGCTGTCGCCGGCTGCGCTCCGACAGATGCGCATCGAAAGCGATGACCAGCCAAACGAGGCGACGCTTCGGCGCCATCTTGAGCGGCCCGAGGAAGGCGCTCCCAGCTCAGAGCGGCCTGGGCGCGATTCGTTGCGCGAGACGGGCGGAGAAACCGGCGTCCCCTTCGCCGACGACTACCAGGCTCGAATGGCGCTTCAGACGTTGCGCGCCATCGTCACGGATCGAGCGAGGCGATAGTGAGCGGTCCACTCATCGAGTTCCGCGGCGTTCAGAAAGCCTTTGGCCCGAAGCGGGTGTATCGGCACCTCGATCTCAGCATCGAGCGCGGCGAGTCCATCACGATCATCGGTGGCTCGGGCCAAGGGAAGAGCGTGATGCTCAAGCTTCTGACCGGCCTCCTCCCCATCGATGGTGGTGAGATCCTCTACGATGGAGAGCGCATCGACGAGTTCGACGAACGTCAGATGGCGCCCGTTCGTCGACGAGTTCAGATGCTCTTCCAGGGCGGAGCTCTCTTCGACTCCATGAGCGTCGGCGAGAACGTCAAATATGGGCTCCGCGAGGCCGGTGAGCTGAGCGAAGTCGATATGGAGGAGCGAGCCCAGGACGCCCTCGAAAAGGTCGGGCTTGAGGGGGCAGGCGCCAAGTGGCCTTCGGAGCTTTCGGCGGGTATGAAGAAGCGCGTGGGTCTCGCCCGCGCCATCGCGATCCGCCCCGATGTACTTCTCTACGATGAGCCCACCACGGGCCTCGACCCAGTCACCATCCGCCGAATCACTGAACTTATCTTGTCGTTGAAACAAACACTTAACGTGACCTCCGTTGTCGTGACCCACGACATGCCTGCCGTCTTCCGTCTGAGCGATCGCATAGCGATGATCCAAGACGGAGGCATCATCTTTTCCGGCTCGCCACGGGACCTGATGCAGTCCGACGATCCACGCGTCCACAACTTCGTCCACGGCATCGCGCCGGAGAACGAAGACACGGCGACTCTTCTTCGGAGCGCCGGATAATGGAACAGCCTCGCAGTCCCGCTCGCGTGGGCATCTTCGTGGTCCTCGCCGTTCTTATTGGTGGTGGCTTCACCTTCGCTCTCGGCAACCAAGCGAACATGTTCTCGTCGAAGACGAGCTACCACGCGATCTTCGACGACGTCGGCGGCCTTCGTGTCGGCAACGTCGTGCGAATCGCCGGCGTGACCGTTGGCACCGTCGACGAAGTTGTCTTCTTGGACGATGGTCGCGTTGACGTCAGCTTTGAGGTCATCAATTCAGCGGCGCCGCTCATACGCGGACGTGTCGGCACGGACCCCGACGCACCCAATGGCGACGAAGACCCTGACGACACCGCCGTCGCGCGTGAGGAGGCCGCCGACGCCGGGCGACCCATTCGCGGCAGCCAGATCACCCTTGGCAGCAAGGGTATGCTCGGCGACCGCCTCGTCGATATTCGCCCGGGCCACACCTCGTTGCCCGAGTGGCCCTCCGATGCGGAGTTGCCGATCAGTCCCGGCGGAGACCTAATGGCCCTCGCCACGGAGCTCGGCGCGAAAGTCGACACCGCCGTTGGTGATATTCAGCGCATGACGGCCACGCTCGGCGGCGAGGAGTTCAACCGTGACCTAAGCGCCATGGTCGGAAACCTCGCTCAGTTTACAGGGATGCTCGCCAGCGGTGACGGCGCCGTACAGCGACTGATGACCAACCCGGAAACTGCCGACCGACTCGACGAGACGCTTTCTAATTTACAGACGACGAGCGCCGAATTTCGTCGCACGGCGCGGTCGTTTCGCGGCATCGCCGAAGAGGTTGAGCGCGGCGATGGTAGCGCTCACGCGCTTATCTACGGCGACGATGGACGCCTCGCGGTGAGCAATATCGGACGCGCCTCTGGCGAAGTCGCTCAAATGCTTGAAGACGTGCGCACCGGCGACGGCACGGTGCACGACCTCATCTACGCAGACGCAGGCGAAGAACTCATCGGGAACCTGACGCGCCTCAGCGATGATCTTGCGGCGATGAGCGCTGAGATGCGCGCCGGCCGGGGGACCATCGGCGGTTTCCTCGTGGACCCCTCCATCTATGAGGACGTGAAGCGACTCGTCGGCGACTTGCAGCGCAATGATATTCTTCGCTCACTCGTTCGCTATTCGATTCGCCGCGACACCGCCGTTGAAGACCCGCCGGCCGTCGAAGAGGCGGAATGAAGACTTACCTCGACCTGCTGCGCACCGTCCGAGACGACGGCGCGAAGAAGTCCGACCGAACGGGTACGGGGACTCGGAGTCTCTTCGGCTACCAATACCGCGTCGATCTCGCCGCTGGGTTTCCGCTCCTCACGACGAAGAAGGTCCATCTCAAGAGCATCCTTCACGAGCTGCTTTGGTTCCTCTCTGGCTCCACTCACGTGGGTCCCCTCAACGAAGCTGGAGTGAGCATCTGGGACGAGTGGTCTACGGCGGAGCAGACAGCGCGCTTCGGTCGAAGCGAAGGCGACCTGGGTCCGGTCTATGGACATCAGTGGCGCAACTTCGGTGCCACGCTTCGCAAAGACGGCACCTACGAAGATGATGGCGTGGACCAGATCCAGCGGGTCATCGATGCGATCAAGAAGTCGCCGGATTCACGGCGTCATTTAGTGACGGGCTGGAATCCGAAAGAAGCCGTTCAGGTCGCGCTGCCGCCTTGTCACACGCTCTTCCAGTTCTACGTCGCTGGCGGCAAACTGAGCAGTCAGCTTTATCAGCGAAGCGGTGATGTGTTCCTCGGCGTTCCCTTCAACCTGGCAAGCTACGCGTTGCTGACGATGATGGTCGCGCAGGTTTGTGGGCTCGAACGCGGTGACTTTGTTCACACGTTTGGCGACGTGCATCTCTACGAAAACCACCTCGAGCAGGCTGCGCTCCAGCTCACGCGAGAGCCACGTGACCTGCCGAAAATGCACATCGATCCAGCCATCACCCGCATCGAGGACTTTCGCTTCGAGCACTTTCGTCTTGAAGGCTACGATCCTCACCCGCGCATCAAAGCGCCCGTCGCGGTTTGATGAACGACGCTGACGAGCCCAGCCAGCTGGCGCCTCTTGAGCTCGTCGTGGCCGTTGGCCAGCAGGGTCTCATCGGTTCCAGCGAGGGGCACCTGGGACTCCCTTGGCACATCCCCGAGGACCTGAAGCACTTCCGCCGCCTCACGACAGGTCGACCCATTATTATGGGCAGAAGCACCTTCGAAGCGATTGGCCGCCCACTTCCGAAGCGTCGCAACCTCGTTCTATCGCGGAGCGCCACAACACTCGAAGGCGTCGAGGTCTTTGCGGATCTCGACAGTGCCCTCACGGCGGCTCGAGTGGACGACGCCGTTCCCATCATCATTGGCGGCGCGAGCGTTTACGCCGAAGCGCTTCCGTTTGTGACGACGATTTACCTCACGCACGTCGACCGCGCAGCGGAGGGCGATGTGTATTTCCCCAGCCTTGGGGATCACTTCGTGGAAGTAGAACGAAGGGCATCCAGTACTCCCGATGTCGTTTTTTCTGTGCTTCGTCGGCGTTCGTCGCCTCTCGAACCAAGTTGATCCGACGGGAAAACTCTCACCACGGCAGGAGGGATCAGCTCTCATCCTCCACGGCGTTGACGTGTGCAGTACCGTCGCGTAATTTCTACGGGTGGCCCTCGTTCGCACGGTGATGCTTCTCCTCGCTGCGTTGAGCACCGCCTGCCAAGGCAATATCGGTGGCGCCGGACCTGAGCTTCTACCGCCAGAGCCGCCGGAAGAAGAGTTTCAGCCCATCGTAGCGGGTCTCCGAACCCTGACACCCGCACAGTATGCAGCCAGCGTCCGCGA
>JBLHKB010000214.1:0-10625 GCA_047619315.1 Polyangiales bacterium | reverse complement strand
TTCTTCGCTCAAGCGCTGAGCGTGACCTTCTACATCGTCGGCTTCACCGGCGCGCTCATGCCGCTCATTCCGGTGGAGTGGCAGGGTATTTTTGATCCGCTGCTCATCAGCACCGTCGTCAATATTCTCTTAACGATGCTCTCGATGAAGGGCGCAGACCTCGCGATCAAAGCGCAATACGTCGTCATGGCGTGCATTGTGCTTTCGCTTGTCAGCTTCTTCAGCGGTACGACCAGTGAGTTCCCCCGGGAAATCGTTTGGTTCAACGACGGCCCCGACGCTGAGTCCTTTGGAACGGTGTTCGCGATCTTCTTCCCGGCCGTCACCGGCATCATGGCCGGCGTCGGGATGAGCGGCGACCTGAGCAACCCACGTGTCTCGCTCCCAAAGGGAACGCTCTGGGCCATCGCGGTAGGATTCTTGGTCTACCTCGCCTTCCCCGTCTGGCTTTCGCTCAACTACGACAACACCAGACTCATCACGGACCCTGAGGTCGTATGGTCCGTGTCTTCGGTCCCCCAGCTCATCTATCTGGGCGTCTGGGGCGCAACACTCTCTAGCGCCCTTGGAAGCATCATGACGGCGCCGCGCACACTGCAGGCGCTCGCCATGGACGGCCTGGCTCCGAGCATGCTCGCGAAGACCAGTGGCCCAAACAACGAACCGCGCATCGGCACAATGTTGACGTTCGCCCTCTCCCAGGCCGGCATTTTCTTGGGCAGCCTCGACGCCATCGCGCCGGTGCTCACGATGTTCTTCCTGGCGACCTACGGCTTCACCAACCTCGCCTGCGGACTCCAGGGCTGGGCCGGCAGCCCGAGCTTTCGTCCGAGTTTCAAGACTCCATGGATCATCAGTCTCGCCGGCGGGGCGGGCTGCTTCTACGTGATGAGCATCATCGATCTGCCAGCGATGATCGCAGCCACGTTGTTCTCCGGACTCATTTTCCTCGTAGCTTCAAGGCGCGATATCGGCACAACCTGGGGCGACTCTCGCCACGGAATCTGGTCCGCCGTCGTTCGTTTCGCCCTTCAGCGCCTGCGCCGCGCCGAATATCACCCCCTCAACTGGCGACCGAACGTTCTCATCGCCGGCGGTGACCCCAACAAGCGTCCTCATCTGCTGCACATCGGCAACGCCATCGTTCAGAACCGCGGCGTGGTCACCTACTTCCACCTCCTGCGGGGTAAAGTTGTAGAGCTCGCAGACGAACGAAAGAGACTCTTCGTCGCGTTCGAAGAGAAGATGACGGAGTTCTTTCCAAACGTCTTCTATCGCGTCGACATCGTAGCTGACGTTTACGAAGGCGCCGTCCAAGTCACCCAGAGCTACGGCATGGGGAACTTCGAAAGCAACACGGTGCTCGCGGGATGGCCGCGCAAACGCGACCGTCTCGAAGCATACTTCCATATGTGCCGTGACCTGTCGGCGCTCGATCGCTCGCTGCTGCTCATGCACTATGACGAGCAGCGCAGCTTTGGGGACGCGCGTTTGGTTCACGTGTGGTGGGGCGGCCTCGAAGGCAACGGCGGCTTGATGCTGCTCTTGGCTTTTCTGATCACGGCGCACGGCGAGTGGCGCGGCGCCAAGGTCGAAGTTCTAACCGTCGTCGGCGACCCAGCCGAACAGGCGGAGGCGGAGGCGGCGCTCCGCAAAGTTCTCGAAGCGGCGCGCCTCGAAGCTTCACCTCGTGTCTTATTGCGCGGTGATCGAGCCATCTCGGACATCATGCGCGTCGAGAGTCGCGAGGCAGACCTGGCCATCGTTGGATTGCGACTTCCTGATGAGGGGACCGACTTGCAGCGCTTCTTCGATCGTATGAACGGGATGCTGAGCGCCCTTCCAACGGCACTCATGGTGCACTCCGCCCGCAGCTTTGAGGGCGAGCCTGTTCTCTTCGATGACGTGCCCCAAGCATCTCCGCAGCCAATGCCCTCGAAAGAGACCACGCTCCTCGATGGGGACACGATCCCGCCGCCAAGCGCTAAGCCGGAGAAGGAAAACGAACCCGCGGGGGCACCCGATGCGGGTACTGACGAAGCTCCGTTCAGTGATTCAGAGGGAATGGAAACCGGTTTTGGAGACGTTTCAGACCACGAGTAGTGTGTAGCTCGATTGCACGAACAGGATCCCCCCTTCATGTTCCCCGCAGTGCGCTGGCAGAAGATATATGTCCTAGTTTTAGTCACCCTTCTCGCCTGCGGCGGCGATGAAGAGCCCGGCGAAGGGGTTGCCATCGAGCACGAGGGCCCCTCGATGGAGGACCTTGAAAACATCTCCGAGGCAGCGGCGGACGAAGCCACTCGCGCTGCTCTTGAAGCAGCCCTCGACCGAGAGTTTCCGCTCCACGGCCTCGTCACGCGCACCAGCCTCACCGTGCGCGCTGAAGCGGACCCCGATGCACCAGTCGTAGGCTGGCTGCGCTGGGGCGAGCGCCTTCGCCTCGCTGGGGACCCAACAACAACGTCCACGTGCGCCAGCGGCTGGTACAAGCTCGCACCCCGCGGCTACGCTTGCGCAGGCCAGGGCCTAGAGGTGGGTGACACTCCGCCCGAAGTCGAAGGACTTGTGCCGCCGGCTGATCGCGCCGCGGTGCTGCCCTACAACTACTACATGGTGAAGGACCGGATGACGCCGGAGTATCACCAGCTGCCATCCCGTGATCAACAGCGCGCCGCCGCCGCGTACGGAAACCAGTACCTCGAATATCTCGACGCGGACCACGAGCGGCAAGCGGCGCGGTTTCTCGCCGGGGAGATGGGACCGTCCTCTCGCCCACATGCCGCGGTCGCGCGCTTCCTCAACCGCAACTTCTTCATTGCATCGACGGACGTCCAAGAACGGAGCAGCCGTCTTTTCGCGCGAACGACGGGTGGTGGGTTCGTGAAGGTTGCGCACCTCGATCCGCGAACCGGTACGGAGTTTCACGGCGTCGACCTTGGCGAAGAGCACACGCTGCCTCTCCAATACCTGCTTCGCGACGCACGACCGATGATTCACATCGAGCGCTCCGACGGAACCCATCGTTTTCCCCGTGATGAGGAGGCCGAAGTGCTCCCTCGCCAAGAGCTCGTGGCCAACTACGTCGACCGAATCCGCATCGGCGACCACTTCTACCACCACCTCGAAAGCGACGCCTACGACGGTCCTCGCTATCTCCGTGACTGGTTCGTCAGCATCATCGAAGCCATCGAAGTACCTTTCGAGATCGAAGAAGGCGAGCCATGGATCCACGTCGACATCTCTTCCCAGAGCCTCGTGATCTACCGTGGTGACACGCCTGTCTACGCCACCCTCGTTTCTAGCGGAATCGATGGACACGACACGCCCATCGGAACGTTCACGATTCACAAGAAGTCCATCACAGACACGATGGCGAACCTAGGCCCAGAGGCTGGAGACGACGCGTACCGAATCCAAGATGTGCCGTGGACTCAGTACTTCGAAGGAAGCTTCGCGCTTCACACAGCGTTCTGGCACCACCGATTCGGCCTGCCGCGTTCTCACGGATGCGTGAACCTCGCGCCCGCCGATGCGCATCGTGTCTTCCAAGAAACGTGGCCGCGCATTCCAGACGGTTGGCATGCCGTCTCCACCGACCGAACCGGTTTTCGCGCGAGTCGCGTTCACATCACGGAGTAAGCCCATGGTCCGAGTTTGTTTTGTCTGTCTAGGGAACATCTGCCGGAGCCCAACGGCCGAAGGCGTCATGCGCAGCCTGCTCGAGGACAGGACCCTTGCAGAGTCCGTTCATGTTGAGAGCGCTGGCACCAGCGGATGGCACGTCGGTGAACGCCCAGATCCACGCTCACGCGCGGCCGCTTCGACGCGTGGCGTCGTCATCGACGGGCAAGCACAGCACTTTCAGGCCAAGGACTTTGAACGCTTCGACTACATTGTCGGCCTCGACTCATCGAACCGAGATGACCTGATCGCCCTCGCGAGCAACGAAGCGGAACGAGCAAAGGTTCAGCTCTTTCTCGACTTCACCACGAGCCACCAGGGACAAGACGTTCCAGACCCCTACTACGGCGGAGCGAACGGCTTCGAGCACGTCCTCGATCTCTGTGAGTCCGCTTGCACAGGGCTCCTCGAGCACATGAGCGCTCGCGGCGAAGTGTGAGCGTCTTTCCGGGCGACATCCAGGTCGCCATCGAATCTACGCTCTCTGATCAAGTTCTGAGCGCCACGCCCGTCCGGGGGGGAGACATCAACCAAGCGTTTCGGCTGGAACTCTCCTCTAAACGCAGTGTCTTCGCCAAGGTCCACCAGAGCGCGCCGCCCGGCATGTTCAAAAGCGAAGCCCATGGACTCTCCATGCTTCGTCACGGCCCACTCCGAGTGCCCTGCGTCCTGGCGCAGGATGAGCGCTTTCTCATTCTCGAAGACCTCGGCGCCGGCGTGCCCAACCAAAGCCACGACGAGACTCTTGGACGCGGGCTCGCCGCGCTCCACCAAACACGCTCACAGCTCGCGGGATGCAGCGACGCGCCCGGCTACATCGCGACACTCAGCATCGACAACACACGTACAAGTTGGACAAATTTTTACCTGGGCCGACTCCAAAACCTGATCCAGCGTGCGGGCCTCGATGCGAAGAGAGTCACCCGATTCCAAGTGGCCATCCCCCGTCTACGCTCGCTGCTCGAAGGAGCGCCCATCGCACTGCTGCACGGTGACCTCTGGCGCGGAAACGTCCACACCGACAGTCGCGGCGCTCCCTGCCTCGTAGACCCTTCCTCTTACTTCGGCGATCCCGAAGTCGATCTCGCGATGATGCACCTCTTCGGTGGTTTCTCGACGCACGTATTCGACGCGTACGACGAGGTTCTTCCACCACGTCCTGGCAGCGCTCTTCGGCGCGGCGTCTATCAGCTCTATCCGGTGCTCGTTCACCTTCTCCTTTTCGGCGGCGCTTACTTAGGTCAGGTTGATAGCCTCCTAAGTAACCTCGAATAGCGCTCAAGACCTCCCGAAAATCACCGTATCCTTGGCTATAATGCGGTTCCTACGCCTGGCGAAGGCACAATGATCCGGCTGCGGAGTCGACGCGGACGTCCAGTGGCGACGGAGGATGAGCACGACTCAAAGCACGCTATTGGCCACCTCCTGGCGCTCCTTGAGCGTGTTTCGCGCATAGACGCGGTCGGCGGACTCGACGAAGGCGAAGTGCGCTCCCTCCGCCTTCGCGCTCTTCGCGCCACCAACGCTGATGAGATCTCCGAGCTGGCCATGGAGATTCAATCCCTGCGCGTTCGTCTCAGCCACGAGAGCAGCGCCGCAGGCGATCCTTTAGCAAAAAACGGGCCCGTTGGCATCATCGCGGACGCCGCCGAGAGCGCACTAGGCGTCGCCCTGGCGACTGGAGCCCCCGCTCTCGACAAGGGACTCGACGTGCTTCGAGCCTCCCCTCGTCCCGACCCACGACCAGAACCCTGCGAAGCATTTGGGCTCGAAATGGAGCGCCTCGCGTTCGCAGTGCTCTTCCTTCGGCAACGTGGCGACGTCATGCACACGTCCATCAACGAACTCGCACACCTTCTCGCGAGCCTCAGCAACCCGGAGCCGGCGGCTCTTGTGCGCCTGGAAGAAGCCCACGCAGAGCTGGCTTCCGCGAACTCCTTAGGTGAACTTGAACGGCTCCGAGAATCGCTCATGGGCGAGGCCAGTCGGCTTGTTTCGGAAACACGCGCACGTGTTCAGCGCGCCGGCGAGGCGGGCGAGCTCCTTCGCCACACTCAAGCTCACCAACGCATTCTTGAACTCGCTCTCGACAACGCCAACACCATGGCTGAAACCGACGCCCTCACAGGCCTTGGAAACCGGCGGGCCCTCGACCGCGCGGTGACCCAGCTGGCGAAACAAGGTCACGATGTCGGCGTCGCAACGCTCGATCTGGACCACTTCAAGCGCGTCAATGACACCCACGGCCACGATGCTGGGGATGCCGTGCTTAAAAGCGCCGCGGCTGTTCTTCGTGCGGAGCTCCGCGGCGCCGATCGCGCCTTTCGCAGCGGGGGTGAGGAGTTTATCTTTCTTCTTCCCCAAACGACCTTCGACGGAGCCGTTCGCACGGCGGAGCGAGTGCGAGGCGCAATCGAAAACCTACTCATCCAGCACGACTCGGGCGGACCTGCGCTTCGCGTCACGGGCTCCTTCGGCGTCGCTGTCTGGGGCGGACGTAGCGACTACGTCAGCGCCGCACGACGTTCCGACGCTGCCCTCTACGAAGCAAAACGCCAAGGCCGCAACCGTGTTGTCGGCCGCATCGGCTCGATGGCTCCGTCCTCAGCGCCCTAGACAGCGTTGAAAGTCATCCGGAGATCCCGCTGGAACACGCGCCGCTGAACGTGGCGCGCGACAATCTCACCAGAACTTGTCGAGAACCGATGCCAGGTCTTCGTCATTGACGTGCAGGTCGATGACATCGTCCTGCTCCATCAGCCACTCGCTCACGCGCTCCGCGCGACGCGACCCACGCCCGCCGAGTTCGAGGATATCGACCATGCCCGGCACGAGCTTCGCGACTCCGCCATCTTCAAGCTCGATCCACTCTTGCTTCAGCATGCCACCTAGAAGCTCCGTAGCGCTCTGGTGAAGCACTCGCATCTCAGGGCTTAAGTCCGCGTCGTCGGAGACTTCGCCACCGACGTCATCTTCGCTCACCTGGGGGGCGAACTTTGCCATGAAGAGACCCGGCTCCGTCAGAGACTCGACCTCAGGCGCCATGAAGCCCTCAGGCTCGAGGTACTTCGAGAGCAGTTCGATGGCTTTTCGCTCGGGCTCACGGCTGTCGAGTCCATCCGCGCGGAAACGGAACTGGACGCCCTCGAAAACAAGCTTCGTTTTCAGCGTGAAGGGAACGTCCTTATCATGGTCGTCGTCGATGAAGATATCGCACTCGCCGTCGACCTCGACCTCGAAATACTTTCCTTCGCAGCCGATGACACGAACCGTCGCCGCGCGAAGGTCGCCGCTCTGCTCCACAACGAGACTCGCGCTTGGATCTCCGTCGCCGTGCCAAGCGCCTTCCTGCGCGATCTCCATTCCCACGAGGTCTTGCCAATGAGACCCCATGAACGTGAGGTCGTCGATGATGAGCCGAGGAGCCAATGTCTCCTCAAACGCGCCATCCACTTTTACCTTTGTGGACTTACAGCGAACGCTGAGCCCCCAGGCCCCCTTAGGCGTCAGCCAGATCTTCGAGACTTCGTCGTCGATCGGGAAACGCCATCCTTTACCAAGTTCAAGCATGCATCGCGACTAGCAGTTCACGACAGAATGTCGACCCAGCGCCGCCCCTCTAGAGAGAAAAACGAATGCCGACCTGAAGGGAAAACGGGCGCAGTGGTCGGGCGCCGAACGGCCGCCGCGAGGTCAGAGGTTGCGCATTCGTCAGGTTTTCCAGGCGCCCGTACACCCGAATCCGCGCGGTCGCCTTCACCCACCCGATGAGGTCCAACGTCGCGTAACGCTCCGTGACATCCTCCACATCCGGCTCGCCCTGACTTGCGCTCTCCCGCATCTCGCCGACAAAGTTCGCGATGGCCCGGAGCCCGCCCATCGGATGTTCGAGCCCGACCTGAAGCTGTCCCTGGTGCCGAGGAATATAGGGAAGCTGGTCCCCAATGGACACGCGACCGAGTGTCGGATCTTGTGACTCGAAGTCCGTGCGAAAACTCGAATCGGTATAGGTATAGCTGACGCGTGCCGGCATAGAGAACGCGTCGTTCAACTCGAAACTCCACGTCGCGCCGGCTTCCACACCCCAAACGAGGACTTCGCCTCCATTGAACTGGCGGTCGAGCATCTCTTCGGTGCAGCCCGTAGCGAACGCGCACTGACCTTGGAGGTTACCGTAGTCGTTGACGAAGCCGATGGCCTCAATGAGGCGACCTTTGCTCTCGTCGAGGAAACGACCTCCGAGTTCATATGCGAGGCTCGTCTCCGGCTGCACTTCCTCCGCTTGTCCCGGGGCGACTGGCGAGAACCCGCGGTGCACTCCGGCGACGGCGCTGAGCGTCGGCGTGAACCCATATGTCAGTCCGACGCCAGGCAGTGCGACGGCTCGTGTTTCGTTTTGACGGTTGCCCTCTTGGGCAAAACGCGTGTGCACGATCTCCGTGCGAATACCTGGACGAAGCGTGACACCAAACGCTTCAAGCCCATACACAAGATAGGCGCTCGTCGCCATGGCTTCGCCAGTGTTCACCGTCGTCGCAAAGGACTCGCCGTCTTGAACGACATCGCCATTGACCATGCGGTGGAGGGACCCGAGATGGTCGCGGTCGATTCGATCGTGGTGAAAACGCGCCCCAAGCTCGACTTCATGTCGTACGGGACCCGTTCGAAAACTTCCACGCGCACGAGACTGGATTCCCTGGCTGACGTAGCGGCGCCTATTATTAGCCCGGAGAAGGCGTGTACCTTCATTGATATCGCTGTCCGCAGCGCCGCGAAGCACGTCGTAGTACACGGCCCGTGCGCCCGTGGGCGCAAGCAGGATATCACGAAGTGCAGGGCCACCTTCAAAGCCAGAGAGCCGATCCCACTCGCGGTAGAAATCGTGGCGGTAGAGATCCGTCACGAGCTCAAAATTATCGCCGACACCCAAGCGCCAAGTCAGCTGACCCTGGGTGCGCCACCACTCCATTCGGTCGCCGGCGGAAGCGGCGTAGCGGCGAACTGGGTTCTCGGCAAAGTCCGCATCGCTGAGTCCAAGGTAAGTTTCGTTGGAGGTCTCTCGCTGAAATCCAAGCTTGAGATCCAAGCGGTTGAACACACGCCCGGCAGGGTTGGTTTGCAGAAAACTACGGACCATGAAATCGCTCCGCCAAAAGCCGGTGTCCTCGTTGCTGCCATCGATCTCTTTGAACCCATCACTCGCCACATCGACGGCCTCGATCAAGAAGCCGCCCCAACGGTTTGAAGTGCCCCAGTGCAGATGAATCTTCCGTGAGTTGAAGAGGCCGTAGGAAAGGTCGACTTCGCCTTCGGAGCTTGTAGGGACCTGACGGGTTCCCAGATCGATGGCGCCTCCGATGGTTTGTGGTCCGTAGAGGAGCGCCGCCGGCCCCTTAAAGACATCAACACTTCGCATCCGAGTCATCAGCGGGAAGTAATAGGCGGCGGGAGCACTGTAAGGAGCGGGTCCGAAAAGAACGCCATCCTCCATCAACGTCACACGACGAGAGCGTTCAGGGTTGCCACCCCGTAACCCAATATTCGGACGAAGACCGAAGCCATCTTCGTTTCGAACGTAGACGCCGCTTCCCCGAAGAACGGAATGGGGGTCGTCGTACTCGAGCGTCTCCAGTTCTTCTGGGCCGATGTGGGTGACGCTTCCGGCATAGCGCAGACGATCGCGAACGTAGCCGGTGGCGCGGCCCGAAGCTTCGAGAGACTCGGGGAGTTCAGCAGGTTCAGTCTCGCCTTCGCTCGGTTCGGCGGGGGTCTCGAGCACTGGGGAAGACCCGTAGCTCGCGCCTTCATCCCAATCTTCTTCGCTGAGTTCTTCGCCCTCGTCGGTTTCTGCTCCGGGCGCTTCGGCGCTTACGTCTGGAGCTTCGACTGGCTCAGGTTCGCTGGGCTCGGGCTCGCCTGGTTCAACGGGTTCAACAGGGACTTCAACGGGGTCGTCGCCGAGGTCTTCACCCAGGGGTGGCTCTGTGCTCCCTGGAGGCTCTTCGGTCTCCTGGGGCGGCGTCTCTACGGGTATTTCTGGGACCTCAACCTCAGCCGGCGGAGGTGGCTCAGGACTCGGAGCTTCCTGTGCGGCCGCAGAAAACACCCCGAAAGCCCATAGAAGCACCGTAATGGCGCCCTTGTTGAAAACGACTTTCATTAGTAAGAAGGATGTAGCAGCCGCGCTACCTCGTGCCAACGAAAAAGCGTTCGTCGACGCGCCGATCCCCTGTCGGTGTCACCGACGGGTGACGCTAGATCGGCCGCAGCTCGATGGTCGCTGAGAAGTTCCGACCAAGCGGACCGTCGTCCGTTACGCGAACGTGACGTGCGGCCAAGTCCACGTGCATCGCTGGGTCGCCATCGGCAGACGTCACATCTTCATCTTGAGCGCGCGTGACAATTCCATTCTCCACCGAGCAAGGCGCGTAGCCCGCTGCCTGAGCACCATCTGGGTAGAGCACGACGCCATCACACATCACTCGAACAACGCAGTTGAAGATGTTTGCTGCGACGGGGAGTACACGTACCTCGCATCGCGCACCTTCTTCCGCGGGTGCATCGCCGGTGACAGAGGCGAGGCGGCCGACGTGCAACGAAGGCACGAAGGGAGGTAGGGCGCCCGCGTCCGGGACCGTCGAGAAGCTCCGCCGGTAGGCTCGCTGCTGAGGGTCGAGCTCAGAATCGCCGACAGCAGGCGCGAACGTGCCGTCGTTTCTACGAGCGCGCGGGTCGTGATTGGAAGAGGACGTCCCGCCGCGCCTCGCTCTTCGTTGATTGGAGTCCGCGGAACGCTCGATACGTTCCGCCATCGTCGTCTTCGTCGAGTCCCCCGAAAGGAAGTAGAGCACCACCATCACAGCACCCACGATCATCGCAAACGCTGCCCAGCGAGTGCCCGTTCCTATTTCATCGTCCATCGACATCGTCTTTCATCCGAC
>JBLHKB010000213.1:0-10630 GCA_047619315.1 Polyangiales bacterium | reverse complement strand
TTGCTCGATAGAGACGTCCGTTTTGGTAGAGCACCCAAGCACCAGCGTCACGATCCACGGCCATACTGAATGGTGAGCTGGTCGGATCGCAGTTGAGCGTTCCCACCGAAGTGAATGTCTGGGAGTCAGGTTCAAAGCGAATGAGCTGACGATTGGAGTCCACCAAGTAGACCCAGCGCGCCCGCGCTTCACACCCTGACGTGACGGGGCCAGCGTCTGTAAACGGAACATCGATGGGTGGCACATCCATCGCTGCATCACGCGTGTTCGACGGGTCGTCAGGGCACCCACACGCAGTGAGTAGGAGGCATAGCAGTACTGGGCGCATGTGCCGAGGGTACCACTATCCCCTTCGGGTGCATTAGCCTACCCTCCGCAAGATGCGTTCAACTCTACTGGGCTTCGTGCTTCTCACGCTTTCTTGCGGCACTCCTGTCGCGATCACGTCCGTCGTGGTTGGTGATGACCTCTCGTGTGGCATCAGCGGAAATCAGATTCTGTGCTGGGGCGACGGTGAGTCCCTCCCAAGTCGACGGATCTTCGGCACCGCAGTCATGGAGCTGCTGGTGGGCTCGGAGACCTACTGCGCGCTCCTCGCGGACACCGGCTGGTCTTGCTGGGGCTCCAACGCCCAGGGACAGTTCGGCGTCTCCTCTCCAACCATGACAGCCACCCCCGTTCCAGTGGCCTTCAGCGGAGACTCCCTGAAGCTGGCCCGCTTTGGCGGCGCATTTAGCTGCGGAACCACGATGGGGGAGCTCGCATGCTGGGGGGCTGCGGACCGAGGTCAGTTGGGTCCATCCGTCACCACCTCCAGCTTCTTGGCGACGCCGATTATCCTTCCAGACATGGTCCGGGAGTTCGCCGTGGGCCGCGAGCATGCCTGTGCGATCACGGCGA
Organism: Polyangiales bacterium; assembly: GCA_047619315.1. Lineage (GTDB taxonomy): Bacteria > Myxococcota_A > Polyangia > Polyangiales > Houyiibacteriaceae > JBCCRV01. The sequence goes on along the minus strand of JBLHKB010000213.1, from coordinate 9,730 downwards.
CGATGGGTGTCTGGTGCTGGGGCGCGGGGCTCGAAGGACAGCTCGGAAACCTAAACTCCCAAGACTCCGCAGTGCCTATTCGAGTCGCACTGGATGCTGATTTTGAGACCGAATTGGCGAATGTAGATGCGGCTGTGAGCATCTCGCTCGGTGAGCTTCACTCCTGCGCTCAAGCTGGAGCGCAGGTTCGATGCTGGGGCGGAGATGAGCTGGGCCAACTAGGCCAAGGCGTCCGCAGCTCCCCCCTAGGAGTTTACGCCGTTCCTGTCGGGGCTTCTTCCGGAGCTCTACAAGCCGGAGCCAATCACACATGCACCCTCTCGACAGACGGGGTCGCCCAATGTTGGGGCGACAACGACAAGGGCCAGCTTCAGAGTCCTGCGCAGACCCCCATGGGACCTCTGACGGTGGGCGTGATGCCCATCACCACGCTCGCCCTCGGGAAAGAGCACTCCTGTGCATTCTCTGAAGCGCAGGTGCTTTGCTGGGGTTCAGCGACCCAAGGGCAACTTGGACCCGCTACCAGCGTGGATACTTTTGTACCCACCGTGGTCAATGGGCTCCAATGATCGCGGCGACATTAGACCCCACGATCGTGCACAACTGCACAGATCATGTGCGTAAAGGGCGACACTTTTGCTAAATTCGTCAATGATCTCCAGTGAGAGTGATCACAAACTTTTGTTGGCACCCGGCTTGCTATACTATTGGTCGAACCATGCAACACGACCCCAATAGCCACGACGAACGCTCGCTAGATGAACTCATCTCTGATGAGACTGGTGTTGCTTTCACCGAGTACATCATCCTTGCATCGGTGGTGACTATCCTGGGCGCGGCTTCTATCTACACCCTCGGCGTCCCTATGGTTCGACTCTACGAGTGGGGCGCCGCACTCGCTATTGTTCCCATCCCCTAAACAAACCGACCGTTTTCGGGGGTCGTCAAACCGCCTTCGACATCAAACAAACACCAAGAGGACACCCCCATGAATAAGATTGAAGCAACCGCGATTCGCATCCAGATGGCCATCGACTCCCTCCGTAAGGACGACCAGGGTCTTACGACCGTCGAGTACATCATCATTCTTGCTCTGATTGCCATCGCCGCAATCGCCGCCTGGACGACCTTTGGTTCCTCGATTCAGACCCAGGCTGAAGGCAGCGCGAGCACGATCGGTGGCCTTCCCCGCTGATTTCTTGTGCTCCTAACTTTTGACTCAAATACTGAGCTGTTTGGGCTAGCGGCTGCGATACTGATCGCGGGTATTGCGGCCGTCATGGACTGGCGCGTAGGTAGGATTCCAAACTACCTGACGCTCCCACCCTTGGTCATTGCCCCCATCGTCTACGGCATCACGGACGGGACGGTGGGTGTAGTGAGTTCCATTGTAGGAATGCTACTTTGTGGACTCGTTCCCTTCTTCTTGTGGCGACAAGGAGCAATCGGCGGAGGGGACGTGAAGATGACCGCTGCCATTGGGGCGGTCGCCGGTGTGCTCGTTGGACTCGAGATCGAGTTCATCTCCTTCATCGTTGGTGGCCTCTACGCTTTAGGGCGCCTCGCATGGGAAGGACAGCTTCTACGCACCTTCGCGAACTCTTTTTACTTAGCCCTCAACCCGCTCCTTCCGAAAAAGTGGCGGCGGAAGATAAACCCCTCACTGCTTAGTACAGTGCGAATGGGTGGTTCTTTCCTAGTGGCTGCAGTGCTTACTCTTCTGGCCCGACATCCGTACCTTTACCAATCGTAGGCTCGCCCACTTTTCGTAAAACCGTCGCCTCCAGAACAAGATTTCATAACCAAACCAAAGAATCCGGAGAAAACGATGAAACGCCGAAAGCTGGCGGATGATGATCGAGCAGCAGTTTACGTCGAGTTTCTCGTCGTATTCATGCCTCTCTGGATGTTGTTCTTGGTGCTGATTCAAACCAGCATGCTCTTCACAGCAAAGTTGGTTGTTGGACACGCGTCGTATCGAGCGGCGCGTTCTGCCGTTGTGGTTCTCCCCGACGACCCAGCCAACTACAACGACAACCCCGTCAACCGTATTGAGTTTGATGAGGTGGAGTCTTCCGACCTCATTCCTGACGTGCTCTCTAGCCTCGCCAGCTTCCTTGGGATTCGCATCCCTGGAAACTTCCTCGCGAAGGGCAACTCGCGCCTCAACATGATTCGGCTCGCCACAGCGCTGCCGCTCCTGGCCCTAGCTCCGCCTCCGCAGCATCTGCTCCGGACCGGCGGCATTGCTATTGGCGGTGGCGGAAAATCTGCGGAATCGATCCTCGATGCCATCGGCGAAAACACCGGTGGTCAGCTCGCGCTCCGCTTTACCGTCGGCCTCGCATACACGGCGGCCGCCATGGCGGTCACGTTCCCGGTCGGCCCAGGAGGCGATGCTCAGACCACCGGCGGCGTCACTCCTGCGACCCACGTACGTGGCTCCACGCGACGCATCACAGCACGCGTTACCTTCCTCTACCCCTGCATGGTTCCAGGCGCGGCACAGATGATGTGTGACGGCTGGAACGACCTCGCTGGCCCAGGCGCGGCTGAACTGGACGCGGCCCTTGCCGCTGGCGTCGGTCTCGCTTCCAGTCGCGGCGTTTACTACGCACTCCGAGCTGAAACCACAATGACCTACCACGGTGCATCTTATGCGTATCAGTAGCCTCAACTTTCTGAGCCGTCTCGGTTTGTCCTCGAACGAGGCCAACGACGACAAGACCGCGTCCAGAGAATCGCTTCGTGACGACGAGAGCGGCGCCATGATGGTCATCGGCCTGTTCATGGCCGTGTTCCTCGTTGGAATGCTCTACTACATCGTCGGTCTCGGCGATGCCATCGCCTACCGTGAACGCATGCAGGACACCTCGGATGTCGGCTCGTTTACGGCTGCTGTCGTTAACGCCCGCGGCATGAACCTGATCGTCATGTTGAACATGATTATGGCCGCCATCATGGCCATCCTCCTCTCGCTCAAAGTGATCGAGGTGGTTGTAACCATCGCCATGGGCATCGCAGCTGCGATTGGCGCGCTCTGTTTCGGTTGTACAGCTCCTGCCGTCGCGTTCCTCAACACACTCCGTACGGCGATTGGCCGGGTCGCGGACGCTTTTGAGCCCATCGCGAAGGGGATCATCAACGTCTGTCACATCGCGCAGGTGGCCATCAAGTTTGCATGGCCGGTAGTTGGACAAGGACGCGCCATCTACCTGATGTCAGGAAGCAGAGGTGTGTCGGATTCTCCGGCAACCGCGGGCTTAGTGTTCCCGCTCTATGCGGCCTTGCCCGTCGAGAATCACATATTCAGGGAAACCTGCGACCGAGGTGCACAGCTAGCAGTCCGTCTCATCGCCTCACCCTTTGAGCGAATTCCGATCATCGGTGGTCGCGTTGCAAGCTGGATCCGCAGCGGAGCTCGAGCGATTTACGACTCCTTCTCGGCCTACTTCTGTGGCGGCCCTGCTGCACCTGATCCCCCAGCCTATACAGTGGAGAGATCGAAGCCCTCATCAGCAAGCTCAACGGCTTGTGAAACCCAGTGCAACCCTGTAGCGGGCTCATGCCCAGCATCGTGTGACGATGTGACCAGTGATGCCTGTGGCACCTTCTTGAACAACGCTTGTCATGAAGCGACTCAGGAAATCGCCATCAACGGGCCAGCCTACTGTCCCCCGACGCAGATCAACCGCAGCGCCACCACCCATGAGGGCGACGCTTGGTGCAACGTGGCGGTTCGACGTTGGCAGGGTTGCTACGACGACGACCGCGGAACGACCTACCCGGTTCATCGCGGCGAGCAGGTTCCTGGAGATGACACCGGAGCCTTGCGACAAGGCGCTCGTGTCCTGCAGACAACGATTCAGCCGGGATGCATCTCGCGCGTCCAAGAGGCAACCGGCTCCTGCCGCGGTAGTAATGACGTGATGTGGAGCACAGAGGAACGTTACATTATGTACTTCCGGACCTCACTACCCGGTGCAGCCGCAGCAGAGTGCACTTGGAACGCGACAGCGGTCCACCCGAACGACCTGAGCAACGACCTACGCAACTGGAGTGGTCATGGCGCTGACCGTGCATCGAGCGTCTGTGGCGCAGGCATGGCTTGGCAAGCAGGAGGCGCTGGTACTCAGGCGTTTGCAGCATCCTGTCGTCATGACCCGCTGCCCGCGAACTGGAACTCGGTTCTCCCGACAGCGGGTGGGATACTGGACGGCGCAGACCCGGGTCACCCGATTTGCAACAACCTTCCAGCTAACTTCGACGCCGCTTTGGCGGATCTCGGCGGGAACCCCTACAACTACCGCCGTGAGATCCGGCTCGTGTCCAACTGCATCGTCGAGGAAGCTTTGCCGATCGATGTTGGCTTCGGTGGCGAAACAGCCGCTGAATCCGGTGACTGGAAGCCTCCACAGCGTGTCTGCGAATTGACAGGCCGAGGTGCGTTCTTCTCAACAGGCTGCGCTACTGATGGAGACCCCATCTTCCACGGCGCTGAAGAGTTCCAGATTCGCGGTGCAGCCGTGGGTCGAGAACAATCGAGCAACGCAGACCAGGGAACTCGCGTAGCGACCTGGAGCGGCGAGGGACAGCGCGGCATGGGCGGCGTCACAATCCCGGACCCAAGTGCCCACATCGGTATTTGGGATGCAGCTCACGTCGTTGGCCGATTCAGCCTCAGCCAGGCCGAGTTCTTCTGGGACCAGGACGAGAACTGCAACGGTGGAGACGGCAGTCACTGCGAGGGCTTCTACAACGAGCATGGCGACGAGCGTGAATGGATGTGGGATATGGCCTGGACATCACGAATGCGACGCATCCACTTCAGTGACCCAGGAACTGCAGCGAGCTCCGTTTCCGACAGCAGCGACTCTGGTGGCATCGGTAGCGGAATCAGCGGCTGGTTCGACGCGGTCTTCATTCACTAAGGAACTCACGATGCTTCGACTTCAAAGAAAACGACGCAGCCGAGGAGCAGCCTACGCAGAAGCGTGTGTGATGATCCCCGTCTTCATCACCATCATCTGGTCTTACCACCTGCTCTACAACGCCAATGTCGCTCGCGGCACGGCGATGATGAACGCACGAAGCAGTGCATGGGAACTCTCCATGGCAGGCTGCACGTTTCTAGAGCGTGGTGGCTGCGAAGGTGATGGTTGTGCTGAAGGAGAGGCCGCCGGCGAGGGACTGTCCGGCGACAGCTGGATCATGGACATTCTCGGACCCATTTTCGGTCCAAACGTCAGCGGCGCCAGCAGCGTCAACTACGAGGTCGCCGGCACGCCCTGGGGCCTTATGTCAGGCGGTGCCGCGAACGCGGACATCCAACTCGTGTGCAACACAAAACGGCAAACACTGTGGCAGATCCTCAAAGAGGCGCTCTGCAATGTGCCCGGTCTGGGCAGCTTCCTGTCTTTCATCAGCTTCTGTTAGTGAGTCGACATGCGTAAAAACCTGAAAAGCAGAATCGCCTCGGCGCTCCCGAAACTCGCCCGGGTCATCGTGTTTGCGGCCGTGGTCTACGGAATCGCTATGGCTTTCGCCGTTCGCGAAGCCCGCGCTGAGGTTGAAGAGATCATGCTGGGCCTCGGCTCGGAAATGATGCACCACCCGGGAGCCGAAGAGTCTCGCCTGCGGGAACTGCGACTTAACGGTGCGGCAATTCAGATGCGAACAGGTTGGGTTTCGTCCTCTTTGGAGGAGACCCTCGCGTTCTTCGAGGCCAAGTGCCAAGAGCGTGATGGTCGTCTTGCCCAGCAGATGGCGGAGATTGGTGAGCAGCTTCCAGAGTTTGCGGAGTTCGACCGTAGTTCCGTCGATGGAACCCTCACGATGAACGAAGGCAGTCGCGGCTATGTCTCTTGCCTGGATATGGGCGAAGAAGAGCAAGATGCAGACTCCATCATCACCCGCGTCACACGCTTCCTCGACACGGGAAACATCGCTGATGTAGGTAACCTTCGGTACATGTACGCAGAACGCGGTGAAGAGAGCACTTTCTACGTCACCATGTTTTCGGATTCCGACCTCAACCTCCACCACATGTTCCCCGAAGTTGGTGACGCTCCAGGCACGGATCCAGTGGCCCGTCCCGAGGGATCGCGTCGCCTTCTCTCATCGAGCGAGACCGGTGAGCCCTACAGCATGACCATCTACACCTCACCCGGCGAAGACGTCGACGGTGTGGCGACTCACTTTGAAGAGAGTCTCCCTGCAGAGGGCTGGACGGTCGCAGAAGGTCTCGCAGGAGAACGCATCAGCATCGATGGAAATCGAATCGTCACTTTCGCCAAGGGCGAACGTCTTGTGACCGTCTCCATCCATGCCGAAGACGGTATGACGGTGTCGAGCGTCATGATGAGCGACGAGCCGTCCTGAGCCTTAGCTGAAAAACCATGTGGATCTTGGTGAGCGTCCTAAGGTAGGCTGCTCCCCGAGGTGACATGAACCACAAAGCTTTGCTCGCCGGGGTCTTCGTTGCCATCACTGGCTTCGTCCTTTTGTTCTTCTACATGCGACGATACGAAGCCGAAGCATCTGGCGGTGCCCCGGTCGAAATTCTAATGGTTCGCCAGGACCTTCCTCTTGGACAACCGGTTACCGCGGAGTCGTTGGCTATCCGCCAAATGCCCACGGCTTACGTGGAAGACCGACATGTTCGCGCGGCGGACCAAGATCGAATTCTTGGTATCCGCGCCGCTCACGGTCTGCGCGCTAACCAGGCTCTTCTCTGGACCGATCTCGCGACAGCTGTGGAAGGACGCCGAGACCTCTCGGAGCTTCTTCGTCGGGGCATGCGCGCCATCACCATCCAGGTGGACCGACGCGATGCGCTTGTGACGTTGCTTCGACCTGGGGACCGAGTCGACCTGCTCTACACCGGCACCCGACCTGGCGCCGAAGAGGATGGGCAGATCACGATCTCTCTCCTCCAGAACATCCTTGTTCTCGCTGTCGGTCAAGACACCGGCGGCCAAGGCGTTGACCAGAGCACTGAGCGTCAAAGTGACGTCAGCGTTGGTGTGACCATTGAGCAAGCAGCCCTTCTTACGCATGCGATGACAAGCGGCGACATCGAACTCACGTTACGAAATCCAACGGATATTCAGATCGTCGAAGGTCTTGAAGACGTCACCAACTCACATCTTATTGAGCCGGCTCAACGACAGCAGGTTCAGCGCACACGGCGCCGCACGACTCAGGGAATCGAAAATGTTCAGTAAGTCTCTTACAGCACTTCTGAGTGCTCTTCTCATCCTGGTTGTTGCACCCGCCTACGCTCAAGAAGAGGGGGAAGCGCTTTCCATGGACATCGGCGAGCAGACAACGCTCGGCGCTGCCGGCGTTGCTTCTTATTCCGTGGGCGGCCGAAGCAACACCATCGATGTCCGACTTACTCGCGACGAATCACGATTCGTCATCGTCGCTCAGTCCGCTGGTACAGCCTCCCTGCTTTTGATCATGCGCGATGGCACTCAGGTCCAGCATCGCATCACCGTCGCAAGCGGCGACCCCGAGGCCGCCGACCCGAGCGCCGTCAACGTGCGCGAGAACATTCGTCTCGACCTCTACTTTGTTCAGCTCAGCGACAGCTACTCCCACGCCATCGGCATCGCCTTCCCATCGGTCATCGGCGCGGACGCAAACGGCTCGAGCTCGTTCAACTTGAACCTGACGGGTGCAACAGGCGGAGACACCTCGACCACATTCCAGCTCTCCGCGCTTTCGTTCCTCCCACGTATCGATATCGCGCAGAGCAATGGCTGGGCGCGTCTCTACCGACAGGGCACGCTCATCACCGCCAACAACACGGAGGCAACCTTCCGCGCCGGTGGCGAGCGCAACATCGTGACGCAGAACACGCTCGGCACTCAGCTTGTGCGGATCGAGTTCGGGACCGATATCGCTTGTAAGCCACGCTATGACGCGGACACTGGCCGCGTCGAACTTCGGATCACCGCAAGTGTTTCGGACCTCACCGGTGACGGTGGTTCCGGCGTCCCAGGCCGAACGATCACGAATATCGATACCCTTGTGAACCTCGAGCTCGGCCAGTCGATCGTCCTCGCGGGCTTCGTGGCTCGCTCCGAAAATCGTGCTCGCTCTGGTCTCCCTGGCCTTAGTCAGATTCCTGTTCTTGGTGCGCTCTTTGGCTCGCACTCACGACGCTTTGAAGAGTCCGAGGGCCTGATGTTTGTGGTCCCAAGCGTCGCAGACGCAGTCCCCCTTCGTCGCCGTAACCGCATCGAAGAGGCCATGCGCTCCTACGATGACTTCAGTGGTGGGGTCGATGAAGTCGACCTCAACGATCAGCCTACGGTACCAGGAGCCAACTGACGGCATTCTCATGACCGGCGTTCTTCTCTGCATCCAAACTCCCGATGGGAAGGTCGAAGAGCTACCGATCCGATCCAACGGACCGATAGTTGTAGGGCGAGATCCGAGTTGCCACGTCGTGCTTCCCTCCCCGGAAGTAAGTCGTCGTCACATCGTGATCGAGCCCTCCGCTCGTGGCTTTAAGATCACGGACCAGAGCGCAAACGGCACGCTCATGGGCAACCAGCGGGTCAAGAGCTCCAAGGTGGACACGCCACCCAATATCCCCCTGCGGATTGGGCCGTATATTGTTCACCTGCGACGGCTGGATGAACCACCCCAGGCGTCGGTGGCCGTTCCTGTTCCTCCGCCTCCTCCCCCGGCGGGTGCACCGGCTAGACCTACGAACCCACCGTCCATGGTTCAGCCTCAGGTCCATGAAGAAGAGATTCTCCGCCTAGCGGGTACCACCTCGGTGATCCGCGGAGAGCTTCGCCGACGAGTTCACCGCATGCTCCTCGACCATCTTGATCTGGCGAGCCTCGACCGAACTCAGATGGATGATGAATCCATGCGTCCGCGCGTGACGGCGGCACTCGAGCGAATCATCACGCAGCTCCAGCACGACATCCCGATGGGTGTTGATCGTGACGCCTTCGCTCGAGAAATGGCCGACGAAGCTTTGGGTCTTGGACCCCTTGAGCGACTTCTTGCAGACGAAGACGTCAGCGAGATCATGGTCGTGCACCCCTTCAAGATCTACTGCGAGAAGGCCGGCAAGATTTACGCGACGGACCTCCGCTTTACGGATGACGAGTCCGCGCGCGCTGTCATCGAGCGAATCGTGACTCCACTTGGTCGTCGTATCGATGAATCGACTCCCTTGGTGGATGCGCGTCTCAAAGATGGTTCACGTGTGAACGCAGTGATTCGCCCGCTGGCGATCAATGGCGCCTGCATCACGATTCGTAAGTTCCAGAAGAACCCACTGTCGATTCAGGACCTCGTGCGCTTCGGCAGCATGACGGACCGAATGGCGAATTTCCTCGATCGCTCCGTGCGGGTTCGAAAGAACATCATCATCTCTGGTGGTACGGGTAGTGGAAAGACAACTCTGCTCAACGTGCTCTCCTGCTCGATCCCTGGGGACGAACGAATCGTCACCATCGAGGATGCCGCGGAGCTCAGGCTTGAACAGCCTCACGTTGTTTCCTTGGAGACACGTCCTGCCAACATGGAAGGCAAAGGCGAGTACAGCATTCGTTCGCTCGTGAAGAACGCGCTGCGTATGCGTCCTGACCGAATAATCGTCGGCGAATGCCGTGGTGGTGAAGCACTCGATATGCTTCAGGCCATGAACACGGGTCATGAGGGCTCGATGACCACGACCCACGCCAACAGCCCTCGAGAG
>JBLHKB010000212.1:0-10683 GCA_047619315.1 Polyangiales bacterium | reverse complement strand
CAAGGTCAACGTCCGGATCGTTGCAGCCACGCACCGAGACCTTGAAGGCATGGTCGCTGCTGGAACATTTCGTGAGGACCTGTACTACCGACTGCGAGGTGTGACGGTCGAAATGCCAGCCCTTCGAGATCGCCTCGGCGACATGGGTGAGCTCTGCAACACGCTCTTGGGTCGAATCTCCGATGAACGAGGAGATTCACCCAAAAGGGTGGGAGCCCCCGTTCTCAGCATGCTCCAACGTCATGGATGGCCCGGGAACATTCGAGAATTAGAGAATGTGCTTCGAAGCGCAGCGCTTTTTTCCGAAGGCGAACAGCTTCGGGTGGCTGACTTCGAAGCCTTTTCCGACTCTTTTGGCACAAAAAGAACAGGTGCCGTGCCGGGATCGAACATCGCGGCTCCAGCGATGATGGAAGACGAACTCTACGCTCGTATTCGCAGTGGCGAAAACTCACTTTTCGAGATGAAGAAACTTCTCGAGAGAGAGTGCATTATTCGTGCATTGTCCGATGCGGAGGGTAACATCACTAAAGCAGCCGATCTTTTGGGCATGAAGAGACCTCGTTTGTCCCAGCTAGTGAAGCAATACGGTTTGGAGTCGTATAAGAAGGTACAGTGATGAAGAAGCTAATGAGACAGTACCTAGGAACGTTGTGCATAAGCGCGTTCGCATTCCTCGTGGGATGTGCAGGCGAAGGTGTAGGTTTCGGTGTCGACGCGCTTGGCCAAGATTCACACAGCCTGCTGCTACTCGGCGATGTGTCCCCTCTCGAGATCATTGATGCCGAACGCTGGGAATCCGCGTTTGCTGGTTGTGAGGGCCTCCTCGATACGGTTCAGGAATACGGCGTCGCCGAAGGACAGCCTGAGCTCGTCGTCGGTCTCGACGTGGAACGTCATATCGTTTGCGTCGACACATACGCGAGCGTCGAAAACGAACTTGGCATGCGCTCGATCGATGACGTCGACGCCCTCTGGCTTGGCTATGTCGCAACACTGCAAACCCTCGAGGCGGACCATGCTGTCATGGAGCCCGAGCCTCAAACCAACGATGGCGCCGAGCCTGAGCCTCAGACCAACGATGAAAATGAAGAGTGCGTCGAGGAAGCGCCATCCGTGGTGGTGCCGCTTGTCGACCTCAGCATTGTCGCTGGCGACCCAGACCCACAGCCGAACGATCCGAATGTCATCGAGGCTTTCGAGCTCCACGTCGACTTTCACGAATCCGACGCGCCGTAGTTTTTGGCGAGTTTCTAACGAAGCGAGTTTCCCAAGCCCTCATCGATTTTCGTTGAGGGCTTTGATGTGTGCGGGGCGCGTTCCGCAGCAACCACCAATGATGACAGCCCCCGCATCCGCCCATTCCGCAGCCATGCGCAAATAGCGCTCTGGGCTCGATTTGGGGTCGGACCGAAACCCCGATTCGATGTCGGCCACCCCCGCGTTTGCATAGACCCCCGCGGGCAACCCCACAGCCGCCAAAGCTTCCACATAACGCCGGCACTGAGCCGCAGGACTGCAGCTCACGAGGAGAGCGCTCACTCCTTCGTCGACGAGTCGTTTTGCACCTTCTCTCATTTCGTCGGTGCTCAACAAAGGCTCCTCCGGCCCCGCCGTGAGCGCGACCCAGGTTTCTCTTCCCGTTGCAACCGCAGCCCGCGCCGCGAGCACGGCTTCTTCGATCGAAGGAAACGTCTCGCAGAGGATCAAATCGCACTCATCAGCCAGCGCTTCCGCCATCTGCGAATGCGCTTGAAAGGTTTCGTCCGGGTGCGCGCTCGCTGGACTCAAGTCAGGCCGGTAGCAATCGGCGAGAGGAGCGATACTCCCCGCAACGCGGCAGGACGCACCCGCCGCGTGTCTTGCCAGCGAGACGGCACGATGGGTGTAGTGACGCCACTCAGCGCCAAGCGTGACCTCCGCCGTCCGAAACGTGTTGGTGGTGAGGACATCCGCCCCAGCGTCCACGTAGTCCTGATGAATCGCAGTCACGATCTCCGGATGAGACACCAACGCACCCGCACTCCAACGAGGCAGTGATGTTGGAACGTCGCGAAACGCCAGCTCCGTGCCCATCGGTCCGTCGAGAAGGATCACGTTGGCAGAATACGTGTGCCGCAACGTCGCGTCGAGATGGCTCCGCGCCGTTCTCTAAGCAGCCTGCTGGTGTGGCAGCCGCTGTGCCATTTGTTCCGCCGCGCGATACACGAGGGCCATGATCGAGTGCTGCGGATTTACACCAAGGTTCGTCGGAAAAACACTCGCATCCATGACGTAGAGCCCCGGATGACGGTGGCACTCGAGTTGTTCATTCACCACACTCGTTTGGGCGTCGCTGCCAGCCACCGCCGTACCGAAGAGGTGGGAGGCGACGAGGTGAACGTCTGAGTGCTTCCACGCCCTCTTTTCCAGGGCATCGATCTCAGACGCCGAACTGAGAATTTCGGGCACGCCGTTGATCCCTGGATAGACCTCCTCGGCGCCCGCCGCGAACATCATCCGGCAAATCTCCAGGAGCCCAGTCTGTGTCTTCCGCAAGTCAGAGGCGGTCGGTGCGTAACGAATGTTGGGACCGATGAGACCCTCCCGGATACTCCCGTGCGCTTCCATCCGAACCTGCGCGCACCACTGCGCATAGTGGTCCAAGTGCGCGAGACGCTCTTGCCACGCGCGACCAGTCCCCGGCAGCCGTGACGCCAACATCTCGGGCGGGAGCGAAAGACTCTCGATCTTGAACCCGCGCTCGCGCTGCGGCACCTCGAACCCCTGCGTCGCGCCAAACGACATACGAACCGGATGAGGAAAGCGTCCCACGACCGCCGCCCCGGGATGTGCTTGAAAGCGCTCACCGACAAGACCGCCGAGACCGCTCTGCTGCAAAATCAGCGGAGAATGGACGACCCCAGCCGCGACGACGACGCGCTGAGCATGCACTTCAAAGCGACCGACCGGCTTCCGGGTTTTTGAATCGAGCGCGACGCCCGCGACACCGACGGCCCGGCCCTGACGAAAAAGAACACGGGTCACCCGAGAATGCGTCCGCAGCCGCGCGCCGTCTGCGATCGCTGCGGGAACATAAGACACGTCCATGCTCTGACGTTTCTCACCGGGACATCCTTGCAGGCACTCGCCGCGCCCCTCGCAACGGCCAGCGTTGCGCGTCATAGGCTTGCCCCTAAGGCCAAGCGCTTCGCTTCCTCGAGACAGGAGCAAAGCGTTGCCGCCGAGCACCGATTCGCCGGTCTCGCTCACCTCGAGGTCCATTTCGATGGCGTCGTAGATTCGCTCTAGGGCGTCCGCGTCCACGAGCTCTCCAAGACCTCGCTCTCGTGTCCATTTCTCGCGAACATCCTCGGGGAGTCGCCAAATGATGCCGGAGTTCACTGCGGTACTTCCTCCGACACACTTCGCCTGGAGCACAACGATGGGCGCCCCGCCGGAAGTCGTTTGGGTGCCGCCCTCACGCATCGCCTGGGCGAGCGCGCCGGCAGCGTCCCGTGGGCGATCCTTCGTTTGAAGCCGCGCGCCTTCTTCAAGCATGAGCACGTCAACGCCGCGCGCCGCAAGCACGCGGGCTGCCGTCGCGCCACCAGCACCCGTTCCCACCACCACCACTGTGGCCTGGTCGTTCCAAATCAATGGAAGTCGATCTTCCGCAGCTCGTCGAACTCTTCGAAGCATACTCATCACGCCACCTCCTTCACGTTTACCTTGCGCCGCAGCTGAATCGGCGTGCCTTCACTTCGGGCCGAATCGTAGCCAGACCGCGACCGAAGCGAGGGCGTGCCCAGCAAGGCCATCGAGCTCTGAACTTTCATCAAGAGCGTAAGCTCGCGCACGAGCTGAAGAGGATGGCGCGTGAGTTCATCGATGAGCGCGGTACGCTCCTCGGCGTTTAGCGCGTCGATCGTTGCCAGACGACGTCGGTGCCAGAACGGCGAGAGCGCGATAAGCGCCACCGCTGCCCGGATCCCGTAGCGCACCTTGGGCCCAGCCGGCGCATTCAAAGTACAGAACGTGCTGACATAGTCGACCTCGCCTGATTTCGGCACGAGGTGACCGTCTTGGTAGTCACCCTCCGGTGCGAACGCACTGCCAATGGCCTTGAGCCACGCTGCTTCTCGGGTCGTCACCTTCATCATACCTTCTCCTTTTTGATGGCAGCGCTTTTCACTGCCTTCGCTTTTGTCGGGCCGAGAACTTCAGCAAGCTCCGCCAAACGGTCCGTCGTTTTGCGGTCGAGGGGCTCGAGCACTCGACGTGCCAGCGCTTGAACGCGCTCTGGGTCTCGGTCGCCGATCATCGCGAGCAGGCGCTCGTAGACGCGGAGGGTCTCGCGAGCGTTGACGGAGAACACCGCTTCAAATCCCGGGCTCGCCCGAAGAACTCGGAGCGCCGTGTTGTAGAGCAGCTCCATCGCAAGATTGTGCGTGGCGCGAACCAGCAGGCGCGCGAACTGAAGGTCTTCCTCCATGAAACGCGGCGCGTCGTCGACGACGTCGTGCAAGAGATCCAGCTGTTGACGGAGGCCGCGTAGCTCCGCCGGGGTCCCGCGCTCCGTGACCGTTCCAAGGACCTGGATGGCCACGAAACGGCGAAACTCCATAATGTCGTTGAGGAGATCGAGAGGAACTTCCCCACGTTGAATCGCGTAACGCGCGAGGTGGGCCACTGTTTCGATGCCGCCGGTCTCGCGGAAAGGCAGCACACGATTGCCGGCGCCGTGGACCTTCTCGATCAATCCTTCGGCCTGAAGACTCGCAAGAGCTGAGCGCAGGGTTAGACGACTCACTCCAAGCTGTTCCGACAGCTCACGCTCGCCCGGGAGCATGCTGCCGTCTTTGAGCTCGCCGCTCAAAATCCGCCGGCGGAGTGTATCCATCGCCTCGTCTGAGGCGTTCTTCTTCAAAGTGGTAATACCAGTCACTGGTAATACCAGTAGTCCAGCATGGGTGAGCTTGCAAGTCACACCCGCGCTCTTTGTTTGTAACGGTCTGTATTTGTTGATGTTTTTTGTGCGAATAAGTTTACGCAGCCCCGGAGCAAAGCAAAGAGCTACGCTTCGCCCGTGGACCTTCGGGTACAAACCTCACTTTTGGCGTCTGTGGTGTGCCTCGCGCTGGCGGCCAGTGTGGCTCTGCGTTCGCGCAAGAGACGGGACCAATGGCTCTTCGCCGTCTTCGGCCTGAACATGAGCCTCTGGTACCTCACGACGTTCCTGTCGAAGCTCCTGACGAGTTCCGTCTGGGACCGAGCCAACCTCGCCTTTGGGGTCCTCCTGCCGCTTTCTACAGTGGAATTCTTCCGGACGTTCATGGCCGAGGGCGCCAAGGGAACTCAAAGGCTTCAACGTGCGTCATGGGTCGCTGCTGCTGCCATCCTCGTCGCCACAGCCACCCCACTCTACGAACACATCGTCGTTCGCACGGCGGTGTTCACGTACGTCGTCATCTTCGTCGGTTCGGCGTTGACGATGCTCTACCTCCGCACCCAAGAGACCACGAGTCGTTTCGAAGAAGGACGACGCTCATTCCTTGCTCTCGTCGGCGGCCTCGCTGCGTTCTTCACGCTCTTTGAGTACCTGCCCTACCTCGGTGTCGACTTGCCACCAGTGGGCACACTTCTGACGCTGATCTTTCTCTACATGCTCTCTCAGAGCGTAGTGCGTCACCGTCTCATCGATCTTTATGAGCTCGCGGGACGCCTTGCTGTTCTCACCACACTCTCGTTCTTCTTGGCCGGGATTCTCTGGGTGCTCGTGTTCTTCGCGGGTGGTCGCTATTTCCTCCAAGCCGTCGTGGCCTCGCTCGTCGTCCTCGTTCTTTTCGATCCGGTGCGCTCCAAAGTCAGTCAGAAAATCGCCCAGCTGCTCTTTCGTGAACGCTACGCGTTCGAGCGAGTGATCACGTCTCTGCGGGCAGAGCTCGCCCATGTTCTCGAAGGGCACGAGCTTGCCCACGTACTCATCGAAGGGCTGGAGCAGACGCGCCGCGTGACACATGCCGGTGTCTACCTGGCAGACGACGCTCAACATGGGTACGACTTGGCCGGCCACGTGGGACCGGCACCGCTCGCCCGCATCGAGATCGCTCCAGCACGCCCGCTCCTCGACCGCCTGGTGGAAGACGATGCGGTTGTCCTGGAGAACCTAGAGCGCCAGCTCGAGGAGCATCGTGCGAGCGGTGCAGACCGCGAGGCCGAGACCCTCTTTGAGATCACGCAAACCCTCGCCGCCATGAACGCGAGCGTCTGCCTCGCCATTCGCGCCGAAGACGGCAGCCTCTATGGTGTCCTCGCGCTGCGCGATGAACGCATGGTGGACGCGTACTCCCCCGAAGAGGTCCAGCTTCTCATCGGCCTTGCCGCGCAGACGGCAACCACCATCGAAAACTCGCGCCTCTATCTTCGCCTCAAAGAACGCGACCGACTCGCGTCCCTCGGTGAAATGGCCGCGGGCCTCGCCCATGAAATTCGAAACCCCCTTGGCGCCATCAAAGCATCCGCGCAGTACTTGACCGAAGGCCAAGAACAAGAAGGCGAGGAGTTCTTGGGAATCATCGTTGAAGAGGTCGACCGTCTAAACCGCGTCGTCAGCTCCTTCCTCGACTACGCCCGGCCTTCAAGCGGCAACCCTGCCTCCGTCGACATCAACGCCGTCGTCGAACGAACCGCACAGCTGCTCCGCCCCGAGTGCCAAGTGGCCGAGGTCACGCTGGAGCTTTTGCTCGATGACGAGCTGCCCCTCGTGCGAATCGACGCCGAACAGCTCCGACAAATTTTCCTAAACCTTGTTCACAACGCGATTCAGGCGTTTGAAGGCGGGGGGGGGATTATTCGTCTCAAGACGACAACGGTGACGACACGTCGGGTACGAAACGTCGTCATCTCCGTCGAAGACAATGGCCCTGGCATTTCCGCAGAGGTCGTGCCTCACCTTTTTGTCCCCTTCGTGACGACGAAGGATCGAGGGACAGGTCTTGGCCTAGCCATCTCACAGCGTATCGCCAACGCGGCGGGTGGGCGTCTGCAAGTGCGCTCTCAGCCTGGGAAGGGCGCGACCTTCTTGCTGACGCTTCCGGTCGTTCAATCGACGGGCGAGTCCGAAGCGGAGTCTGCGACTGAGTCACCTTCCGAATCGAACGCGTCGCTGGCGGAGTCTATCGCGTCGAGTACGCCCTCCCCCGACAAGCCATCGACGCCACCAACATCGACGCCGAGCACTGTCACAACGAGTCGATAAAAGCGAAGGCCAGGGTTCTCCAAGGAGTCTTCTGGGAGCGAGTCTTCCTGAAAGAGCTGGTGATAGGCAGCGACCGCCGATCCGTCACCCTTGGCGGCCGTTGCGTCGGGGAGGAGATAGCGCCAGTTGCTCGTCGACTCGAAGGCGACGCCATGTTCTTCCCCAAACACACGTTCGACGAAGGCGTCGGTGGTGAGGGCGAGAGTGCCGTCTTCTTCGAGCAGCGAGACCTCGACGTCCAAATCGAGGAGACGTTCTTCGAGGGGGCCACCGAGGGCTTGTTCACGCTCGCGCCAACGACGCCGCGCGACGGTAGCCGCCGTAACAAGCGCCGCCGCGATGGATGACCCACGCGCCGAACGCCACAGGCGTGCTCGCCCTCGGTCACGAAGAAGCACCATCACTTCGACACTCAAGTCGGCGCGGTAGGACGCCGGAAACGAACTCATTCGAGGGCGTGGCGCCCCTTCGAGGAGTCGACGTGCGATGGGCGCGGCGAGCTCCACATCACGGCCGAGGGAGGCGACGACGCTCTGCATGTAGAGAACGGCGCCGGGGTGAAGAAACGCGCCACGCAATCCATCGATGTGCTCAAAGCGCGCGATGCGTGCGGCCAGACCATGTGCCTCGGGGTCCGTTCCGAGAGTCGTCGATAGAGCTACGCCCTGAATATCATCCTCGTCGAGCGCACGCAGGAGCGCAGCCGAGTCGTCCGCGTCGAGGGCGGCACGGATCGCGTCCGTAGGCTGGACGAAGTCACCCGCCGCTCCTTGAACGTCTTCCTCGGTGATCCCCACCAGCGCGATCCGGCCCCGTCCATCGAGCGCTTGCTCGATAGTTGTCTCTCGTGGCGCCCCAGGCTCCTCCGAGGGACCACACGCCAAGAGGATCAGAAGTAGAGCTGTCGATCGCCACGGCACGCTCTTGTCTAGCAAACGCTTTTCCCCCTGCACGGTGAAAGCGAAAACGGCGCCCACCAGATGGTGAACGCCGCTCGCTCGTTTCGATCTTCGCCGGCTGCTAGATGCTTCGGCAGAGAGCGTTCACGCAAGCCTCTGGCGAGGTGCATTCGCTGGAGAGCGCACACTCTGGAGTGTCGGTGGATACGCAAAGGTCCATGGCTCCGCAGGAGAGACTTGGGTCCGTCGCGCGGCACTCAGCGTCCGTGCTGGTCGGGCATGGCGTACGACACGCTCCGTCTCGGCAAACACTCCCTGATGTGCAGTCCGTGTCGAGGGTGCAGAAGGGACGCTCGCGCCAGTCGGGTCGGCAGAACATGTCGTCTCCGCAGTAATCAGCGGACGTTGAACATGAGCTGCTGCTCTGGCAATCCGGAAGACAGCGCCCTTCGACGCAGTGCTCACCGCCGCCGCACTGAGCCGTGGAGCTACACTCGGTGGTCGGGGTACAGAACCCGGTAACACAGGAGCTACCGGAGCCACACTGCGCCTCGGTTCCGCACAGATTCGTGCAAGCGCCGTTGACGCATGACTGTCCAGCGCTGCAGTCGTATCCGAACTGGCAAAGCGTGTCCGGCATGCGGCAGAAGCCCTCGATGCAAAGGTCAGCGCCGCTGCAGTCGTTCGTATCTCGACAGGCGCCGACAACAGGAGGCACGCACGTGTCGCGGAAGTCACAGATGAACCCAGCCGTGCACGCGTTGTCATCGGTGCAGGTGTTCGAGTCGGTGCACGTATTCGAGACAGGGTCGCAGTAGAGACCTGTCGCGCAGTCGCCGTGCGTACGACAGCTGATCGGACCGGCGTCGGTCTGCCCTGCGTCGGGCCTGCTCGAATCCGGTGGCGGGCTTGTATCCCTTTCGAACACACAGCGACCGTCGAAGTCGCAGCGGCTGTCCACGGGGCAATCGCGGTCCGAGTTGCAGTAGGAGTCGCCGCCATCGCCCCAGATTGGGCAGCCCGTCAGCAAAAGCATGGCGGGAGCGAGGAGGAAGGCAAAATTGGAAGCTGTGGACAGGCGAGCTCGCATCGGGCGACTCCGGGGTTAGGGGGTACGGCATCGATGTTATGCGACGTTCGTGCCAGCCGCTAAGATACCACAAAACAAAGGACTTTTCGGGTCTAACGCGACAAGTCCCGAGTTGAGAGCAGGCCATTTGGTCGCGATCGCCACAAGGCACCGTCAACGACCGTTCACGTTTGCACTTTGCCCGATCCGATAGCGTCAGAGGCCAAGAACGTCTTGGAAAGACCCCCTGCCTGACGAAGAGCTTCATACACGGTGATGCTCACGGCCGTCGCGAGGTTCAGCGAGCGAACAGGACCCAGGGTGGGAATCGCCACAGCTTGCCCCTCAAAGCGGGCCAAAATCGCAGCGTCGAGCCCCACGGACTCTTTGCCAAAAACCAAGGTGTCTCCTGGTTGGAAGTCGGCTTCATAGATGCTTTGACCAACTCCGGCGGTGAGAAAATGAAAGCGGCTGGTGTCGCGCCCCTCTAAGAACGCCTCAAACGACTTATGCGTCGCGAGATCGACGAGCGGCCAATAATCGAGCCCTGCCCGGCGCACTGACTGCTCGTCGATGCGAAACCCAAGCTTACCGATCAGGTGCAGCCGGCTGGCCGTCGCAGCCGCAGTCCGGGCGATAGCGCCGGTATTTGGCGGAATTTCTGGTTCGACAAGCGCAATCTCAAAGGGGTGGTCAAGCGGCTTGGCGCGGAGTTTCGGTCCCACAGGCATCTCGCCGACGCTAGCAGATCGCAACGGCGAGTTGACGGAGTCCTCTGCGGGCCGATAGCGTGCGTCCATGATTCGCG
Source organism: Polyangiales bacterium (assembly GCA_047619315.1). Lineage (GTDB taxonomy): Bacteria > Myxococcota_A > Polyangia > Polyangiales > Houyiibacteriaceae > JBCCRV01. Next base: position 667 of record JBLHKB010000212.1, on the reverse strand, counting down.
TCTCCGCCGCCGTACTCCTTGTGACGGCTCTCATGTCGGCTCATCCAGTGCAGGCGGATGATATGAGCCTCTCGCTTTCACGTCTGCGCACAGAAACGGCTCCAGGCTCAGGCTCCTGGGAACCGAATAACGATGCGTTTACGCGACTCGCATCTCAGCTTGGGTTCGCGCTCGCCGCACCGAATCTCGCGCCCGCCCGGACCACGGGCTACCGAGGCTTCTACATCGGCTTCGAGACCAGCGTCGCCGGCATCGACGATGGCGCGGACTACTGGGCGGACGGCACAGAAGGCGACGACATGAGCACGGGGCGCAACCGCTTCGTCTCCTCGGCCCTCACATCCTCACGCCTCTCCCTCCGCAAAGGTCTCCCTTACGGACTTGAGATCGGCGCCAGCCTCGGACGTTTCTACAACACGGACTCGTGGATTTGGGGCGGCGAGCTCCGAATCGCGCTTCTCGAAGGCTTTCGCGAGGGAGTGATGGGTTTCATCCCCGACCTCGCCGTTCGTGGCGCTGTTCGAACGCTCACGGGCGAATCCGAGCTGCACATCACCGTACCGTCTCTCGACTTCATCGCATCCAAGCCTATCGTGCTCGGTGGCGCGGTCGTGTTTACCCCCATCATCGCCGCGCAGCTCATGTGGATCCTCGCGGACTCCGAGCT
>JBLHKB010000211.1:0-10735 GCA_047619315.1 Polyangiales bacterium | reverse complement strand
TCCAGTTCTGAATCTGACCAGCCCTCATGAGCGCACATTTGAGGCAAGCGTACGAACGACCCATAGTTTGCACTCACATCCCCATGACCGGCATGGCGGTAGGCTCGAAGATGCGAATCTCCTCATCGACCCAAACGCGGACGATGGAGCCGGAGAGCACACCAGCGCCATCGTGGGTGACCACCAAGGCCGGGAGCACGATCTCCAACTCTCGCTGCAGCTGAGAGGAGACGTCGGCGACCCACAGAATATGTGCGCCGGGCGCAAGCGGAGCGGAATGGAAAACATAGGAGGGTGGCGGAGCCTGGATCACCGTGACGTCGCTGTCGGGACAGGGCACCGTGATCGTCCCGGCCTCTCGCCCATCGATGCGAACTTCGAAAGTCCGATCGCTATCGCAGTGAAAGTCCGCGATGAGTCGCACCGTCAGGGGTTCCGGTTCGGGCGTGAACCAACGTTGCGACGAGCCCGCCGACGACTCGATACAGTCAGCGGACTGGGGAAGCTGCCCTCCGCACCCGGCGACAACAAGGGTGACTCCCACGACTACCTTGTTGATGAGCATATGCGTTCTACGTCGCCATCGGGGGAATCTGCCCTTCGCCGATGGCTTCGTTAGTCATTGCGGAGTCAACATCATCGACTCCGTCTCTATGACGTTGCAGTCTGGGCGACGCTCGGATGTTGCGTAGCTAAGCAAGACTGGCGTGATCCGCCTTTCAAACTCCAAGAAATTGGCCGATTCAAGCTGGCACAGACCTTGAATAGAACAAGGTCATGATGAACCAAGCAGCCACCCAGTCCGCCGACGCCCGAACCATGACCCCCGCCCAACAGGTGGCGTACTACGAGGAGCAAGGCCGTCTTTGTGCGGCACAGGCGGCACACTATGCCGAGCAGGCAAAGCTCCACACGGACTACGTCGAACAGCTCACAGCGTTTCATGGGCTAGCGTTCACTCAGACCCCGGCGCGGCCTCCGGTGGCCCAGGTAGAGGTCCCTTACGTCCAAGAAGCACCTCCTGGCTTTCACCAGGCACAGGCTGTCAACGTCGGCTCCCAGCGCCCAAGCGAGGACACGATTCGTTTCGATCAAGTGGCCACGGCCTCTTCGGCGTCCGGTACTTTCGCGGCTGGAACTTTCCCTCCTCCATCGACGCCCACCTCTCAGACGACAGCTCCCGTCGTTGCAGCACCCGCTTTTGCAGCACCCGCTTTTGCAGCACCCGCTTTTGCAGCGGCACCCGCGGCCATGGCGCCGGCGTTTGCATCACCCCCGGAAGCCCATGTACCCGCCACGGGTCAGGCGACGCCAGAAGGCATCCCCAAAGCCAGCATCAAGCGCGCTCTCGCGGGGAGCGCCGCTGGAGTCTTTATCGGTGCCGCGATCTGGGGCGGCGTCGGCTTCATCACCGGCGGCTGGGAGTTCAAATATGGCGCAGTCCTTATCGGACTCATCGTTGGCGGACTTGCACTCAAGGGTGCCGGCGCTCCCTCCAAAGCGGTGGGCATCACCGCGGGCGCGATGTCCCTAGTCAGTCTTCTTCTCGGCAAGGTGCTCTTCGAATTGCTGGTGCACCCAGGGTTCAGCATGGGCGAACACATCGCCTATCACACGACGATCATCGACCTCATCTTCTATGGCGCGACAGCAGCCACCGGCTTCTTTGTTGCAAGCAGCGCCGGCGCTCTGGGCAAGGTCAAGGCACAGCTTGGACGCTACATTCCTGCGCTTCGCTAGCAGCGAAGGCCGCTCGTAGGCGCGCAAACCGCCTCAGTTTTCTGGGAGACACGTGGGCGTGTCCGGCAGGAATGACCACTCGCCAAGAGTGTATCCACCTGGCGGGATCACAATGACCGCCAAGTGCCTTCGCCCTCCGGAATTGACACGGAACTCAAAGGCATACTCTTTGCCTCCGGGTTGCCCGTTCGTCATGCACATCGATAGGTCGGGCAAGCACGTGAGCGTGCCCGGCGGGATATTCGCGGGCAGAACGGGTGACCAATGCTCCTCGACATCGAAGTCGGCGGGGAGGATCAGATCCGCTTCGAAGTGTGCGTCCGTGCAAACCACGCGCGCGCCAATTCCGTGCTCGTAGTTCAGCGAGAACATGAACCCCGTCGACTCAAGATCCATGAGCGAGCGAAGTGTCTCCAAGGAGGTACTCGAGGCGACCAACGCTCGTCGAATCGCAGCCTTTGAGGTGAGCATATGCTCTCGCGGTGGCGCCGGCTCAGGATGCGCTTCGTAGGGTGGCGCATCGTCGTCGGCGATGCCGAGAACCTGAAGCTCGGACACCACCAGCTCTTGCCAGTTTCGAGAGCCCTCCACCCACTCGCTCAGCTCGATGGTCCAAGTGCCGCCGCCGCCGTGAACACCCACGCGCTGCAACGAGCGGTCCGTGATATCGAGGCGAGCTTCAAACACATCTTCGCCGTGGCGAATCCGGACCGCTTGGATCCGTCGGTTCGCCGTAAATAGATCGAGGCTATCCCGTGTGCTCGTATAGCCAGCGGTCAGCGCGATGGCGGACACGGTGACCTGCTCCGGGAGCTGAATCGTAATTCGCTCCCCGTCGTCCCCCGCTGGAGCGGAGTTCCACGCCGTCTGAAGGTCGCCGTCCGTCAAACGCCAGGTCTGCCGAGGATCCTCGTTGTTGGCGCTCGACGTCGTGACGCGAGCTCGCACGGTCCGAAGGAGGTCGACCTCCTGTGCTGCGGGATTGGGGTCGGTGCCCTCGGGCTCCTCGACGCGTGAAGGTGCCGCGGCCGGCGTCGCCTGAACCGAGCTCGCGGAGGTGTCGTCCCCGCAAGCGAAGAGGAGCGCCGCGCAGATCAGAAACGCATGCCCCTTAGAGGCACTTGGGGTGCGGGCCCGATCCTTCGCTTCGAAACCAGACTCGTGACCTCGCCGCACGGAGTGGACCTAGCCCAACTCGGTCCTTGGGTGCAAGGGGCGGGTCGTTTCGGCGGCCGCGCGTCGGAATGTTGATGCTGATTCCACGCTCTTCACCCCTCAGCGTTCGTGGCAGGAGGCGCAAGCGCGCTCGCCGGTGGCGAAGAAGATGGGCGGCCCATCCTCGTCTTCGTTTGCCAGCGCCGCTGCGCGGGACTCGGCGCTCTGCACCCACGACTCGAAGGCATCTCGGTACGGCCACGTGGCGGCGCTCTCCATCTCGAGGGCGCGAGCATAGGAGCGACGAGCTCCTTCGACATCACCGAGGCGCAGCTTCAGGTCACCGACGGTGGCGTGGTAGCCCTCCGCGCCGTGGGGGTTGAGAGGCGAGTTTCGGCAGCTATGGGAGGTGCCGTCGCCGCAGTCTTCGATGGCGAGGAGCGGCTCGAGGACCCGCTCCGGATAGCCGGACGACAGCGGCATACGGGCCAGGCTCACCGCCGCCAAGAAGGGCGTGAAGCGTGGATCGTCCGCGCTCGCGTCGAGGAGCGCGGTGCGTGCTGCGCCGAGATCATGCCCCCGCGAGCGCGCCGCTTGGTACGCGAAGAAAGCGCGCCAGCCTTCGGCGCCGGTGTCCGCCGCATCGAGCTCGACGGCGCGCTCAAAGGCCATGGATGCACGGATGGCGTAGGGCCGCTCACGAAGTCGGAGGAACGCGTGCATATTCGCCAAACCAAACCAGAGCTCCGCCTGGGCGTTGTCCGGCTCGGCCTCGGTGGCGCCGGCGAGCATGGAGATGGCCTCGGCCTCGAGGCTGAGGTCACCGTTCAAGACCTCCGTGAAGCGCGCTCGTGCCTCCACGAAGCTCGAAGGGATCACCGGCACGCGGATATACCAGTAGCCTCCCAGCGCGACGAAGAGGCCCAAGACCACCAAGATCTGCAGCCCTCGCACCGCGCGTTTTTTGTAAGTCCATTTCGTCGCCGCCATGTCCGGGTCTATGAAGCCAGTCGGAGTTCGAGCCAAGCCACCCAGAGCCCAAAGGTACACTTCTCTTCCGCTGACACGAGCGGAGGTTCGACGACCGCCTCGGATCCATGGAGCGCCTAGCCAAAGTCGCTGAGCATGCTGACCCCATCGGGCATCTGCGACTCATGGGGGTAGAGCATGTAGGCGTGATCGAAACCGACGAGCTTGCAGAACTTCTCGACGCCCTCGTCGTTGAAACATGCTTCGAGCTCCGCGGGGCTTGTGTCCAAGCCGTCCGCCGCCGCGTCGAGGTTTCCCTCAAACCCGTTCATCTTTCGATCGATGCCCCACTCGCTGTTTTCGCCGTAGGTGCCGCGCGCGACCTCTTTTGCGTCGATCATCAGAACGAAGCCCCACGCGCCGCCTTCCGCGTCGAACACGGAGAGCAGCCACGGGAACGCGTTGAAGAGCATCGTGTCGTCCCCCACCTTGACGAAGGGAATAAAGTCCGCCTGTTCGTCCATCAGCAGCGCTTTGGAAGCGATGGATTTGAGCTTGTCTGCGACGTCCGCGGCGGGGCCCTTCGCAACGTAGTAGGCCGTGTACTCCATGGCTCAAGCTACCACGGCGGTGTGTCCGTCGCTGGCTAGGGGGAGAGCTCGCGCGATGTGATGTGGTGCTTTGACGCAGGCGAGGTCCCGGCACCGGAGACCTGATCCAGGAGAGAGCCGAGGCGTGATGCACCCGTTCACGGCCGGAATGGTCCGCCGGAGTGGTCGTCGCCGAGTTCGAGCGGATGTGGTCAGGAGAGGGTGTAGCGCCTTCGCTGCGCTCTACGCTCTACGCTCACGGCACGAAATCTTCCGCCTCATCCGGTAACCCCGCAGCCACCTCGCGCACCGCCGCAAAGAACCCGTCGACGTCTACATCCGCGAGATCTGGGTTGACCAAGGCCAGCCGGATCGGCTTGCGCTCGCCGACGCTCCCATAGCTGCACATCATCAGCCCGCGCCGGTCCAACTCGTTGCAAACACGCGCGCTGCTTTTCCCCTTCACGTAGAAGCAGAGGTTCACGTACTGCGGCTCACAGAAGAGCTTCATGTCGGGATCGTCCAACACGATCCGCCGCGCGTGCGCCGTCATCCGAAAGAGCCGGTCCACCCGCGCTGCAGTCTCGTTCAAGCCGTGGTAGCGCAACGTGGCCCACACCTTGAGCGCATCGTTGCGGCGCCCCGTCTGCATCGACCGCACCGATGGATTCCATTCGTTGCCGTCGGCCTGCAAGAGGTAAGGCGCCGCGGCGGCAAAGCCTTCTTCCAGCAGCCCGACGTGACGGCTGAGGTAGAACGAGGCCACCACCGGCACGCCCATCAGCTTGTGGCAATCCCACGTGAGGCTGTCGGCGAGATGCGCGCCATCCATGAGGTGCCGGTGAGTCTCGCTCACGAGCGTGGCGCCACCGTAGGCAGCGTCGACGTGCATCCACACCCCGAACTCCACGCACAGCGCTGAGATGGCCCGCAGGTCGTCGAAGGCGCCACGCACCGTGGTCCCCGCGGTGGCCTGAACCATGATGGGCACCGCACCCGCGGCGATGTCTCGTTCCATCGCGGTCCGTAGCTCGACCAAGTTCATGCGCCCGTCGTCGCGCGTCGGAATCGCCCGCACGTTGTCACGTCCGATCCCAAGAATGCCGGCTGCGCGATCGACGGAGTAGTGGGCGTCGGCGGAGCGGTACACGACGTAGCGTCGTCCGTCACTCCCTTGGCTGACGGCCTGCGGGCACATCTTGTTTCGTGCGATGGCCATGGCGACGAGAATAGAGACCGAGCCCCCTGGGACCATCACGCCTTCGCCGCCTTCGTAGCCGACCCACTCGTTGAGGCGTTTGATGAGCAGGGACTCGATGAGCACGTGCACGCCGGCGGCCTTGTACGTGTGCATCGTGTTGTTGAGGAACGCGACCAGCGCTTCGGACGCGACGGCGCTTGGGATCCGGCTGCCCAGGAGCAGATTGAAACACGCCGGGCCCGTCGACGCTGGCGAGAGCTGCACCACACGATCCATAAGCGCCAGCCAGCCCGCATCGCTCATCCCTTCATCGGGAAAGCGGCCGTCGAACTCGGTCACTAACTGTGCGGGCGGGACACGCGGCTTGAGCGGCGTCTCCCTCGCTGCGCTCTCCGCCGCTTCGATGAGGTCTGCGACGGCGCGCAGGGCATCCGCGGTGTTGGTGAGGCTAGGCGTTTTCGTATCGCGTTCCATGTCGCGCACCCTAGTCGGAGGCGGGGCCTGACGCTGCGTCGGATGCAGTACGTCGACGAATCCGTCTGGCGCGACTCGATAGCTCTCAGTTCTCCAGTCGCATTCGTCAGAAGTTCATTGACGCTTTGGGCGCCCCACGGTCTCAAGGAGGACCTCCCGCGATATGGGCTTCTCGAGGACGAGCGGCTGCATTCTTTCCAGAAAGTCCTGGGTGCTGGTGGAGAACGCGCCACCACTGATGAACACGAAGAGGTCGCCCAACGCGGGGTCCATCGCCGTCGCCGCCGCGTAGAGCGCAGGCCCGTCGATGCCCGGCATCATGAGGTCACACAGGATAATGTCGAAGCGCTCACCGCTGGAAAGATAATTGAGAGCTTCCTCCCCGCTTTGGGCCTCTACGGCGTCATGTTTGGCGCGAATGATCCGCAAAAACGCTCGACGCACCAACGCATCGTCATCGACCAAAAGCACACGCGTGCGGTCTGGATTCACCGGCTCGGAAGTCTTTATACGTACTCGCGATGGGCGAAGATCGGTCTGCGTCGGCAACGTCACGGTGAAGCACGTCCCCGTACCTTCCGTGCTCTCCACCGTGATTGTTCCCCTGTGCTTTTGAACGGTCTCAACACAGATCGCGAGACCGAGGCCAGTGCCAGTGTCCCGCTCCTTCGTGGTGAAGAAAGGGTCGAACACCTTGGGCAAAACATGCGCGGCAATGCCTTGTCCCGAGTCTTCGACCTTCAAGACGATCTCACCGTCTTCGTAGGCGGTGGATAGTCGGATCTGGTTCTTCGACGCGCCACCCATCTCGATGGACTGAGCGGCATTGATCAGCAAGTTCAGAACCACCTGCGAAAGCTCTGCGCGATAGGCAGCGACGGGCGGCAGCACTCCCAGGTCCGTGACCAGAGAAGCTCGATGGCGAATCTCGTTGGTCGCCATGCGGCATGCAAGACGAACCAGCTCATTGAAGTCGACGATTTCGAGTTCATTTCCTTCAACTCGGGCAAACGAGCGGAGGCTTTTGACGATGGAGGCGACGCGCATCGTGCCTTCAAGGCTGTCGGTGACCATCTCGTCGCACTCGTCGAATCCAGCGCGCACGGAGGCCGTCGTGTCGCCCAGCTCCGAGCGAATCTCTCGCAGCTGTTCTTGCATCTGTTGGAGGTTGACGAGGATGAACGCGGCAGGGTTGTTGACCTCGTGCGCGACGCTGGCGGCGAGCTGTCCAATGGCCGCAAGTCGATTGGTATGAGCCATGCGTTGCTCGTAGTCTTTCGCGCGCGTTCGCTCCGTGGTGTCGCGTATGCAGTTCAGGAGCGCACTGCGGCCGTGCCATTCGATGGGCGTGGTCCGCATCTCCGCCGTGCAGGTCTCACCGCCTCGCTGGATCTCGAGTTCGGTCATCTTCTCCATGCTCGACCGATAACCGAACGGCTTTCCCACAAGCTTATCGGCGTCTCTGCCAAAGACCGCGGAACATGCTGGGTTCGCGAAGAGCACGAGGTGGCTGTCTGTGTCCATCACAACCATCGCGTCCATATTTCCGTCGATGACCGAGCGGAGATCCGCGCGGGACCGGGCACGAGCGATCGCGTAGCAAAGGGCGTCAGCGAGGCGTTCGGGCCCGAGGCCTTTGATCACGTAGTCATCCGCGCCAGCGTTCACCGCACGCCGTGCGAGATCGGCCTGCCCTGAGTGGGCAATGATCGGCGGAGTTGTGGCGTCGACGAGCCCTTCGACGGTCGCAAGGCCGCTGGAGTCCGGCACTCCTAGATCGGCGATGACCAGGTCGTAGGAGCCGGCCTTTAGCATCATCCGGGCTTCGCGCAGCGATGTTGCGCGGCTTACGTCCACGCGGACCGTGTCGATTTTTCGCAGCTGAAGCTCAACGAGCGCGGCATCCGCGTCATCATCCTCAAGCACCAAAACCGAAAGTGTTCGGGCCATCTCAGCAAGCATGTCGCAGCCTTAACAGAGAGTCCGGAATCTCTGGTTCAATGCTCGGCGGCTTCGCTACTGTTGTGTCGAAGAGGGTGTGAGGGGCCGGTCGTAACGTCACGGCGTTGGCAGGATCGTTCTCCACCAACATTTGCGGCGCGTGCGATGCACGATCTTCGCTACACTCAATTCCAGTTCATCCCCCGCCCCATCGACATCGTACAGGGCATACGCTTTACAGCCAAGACCCACCGAGCACACGCGATCGGGTGTGCTTTGGAAATGTCGACTCTCTGCCGGTTGAATGACACCAAGTAGGGACGCGGTGGGCAGCGACAATGTTCGGTGTCGTCTAGTCGACGGGTGGAAGCAGCCCAGCCTCGCGGAGCTTGTCCTTCTTGCTCTTGCGCTTGCCCTTAACGGGCTCGGGGCCTGCGCCTTTCCGCTGGTGCGGGGCTTCTCCGGTCAGTGGAAACTCAGGCAGCTGAGTCCGAGGGATCCAACACGCCATCCGTTTCTCGATGAGCTGAAAATGCGACTCGGTGGTGTGGTCGACAAACGAGATGGCCACGCCCGTTTCGCCCGCGCGCCCAGTCCGCCCAATGCGATGCACGTATGACTGCGGCGAACGTGGCAGATCGAAGTTCACCACCGCGTCGAGTGACGGCACATCGATTCCGCGCCCCGCCAAGTCCGTCGCCACCAGAACTGACAACGCGCCCCGCCTGAAACTGGATAAGGCCTTCTCACGCTCGACCTGCTCGAGACCGCCGTGAAGGGCCGCCGTTGTATGGCCCGCCACGTAGAGTTTTCGCGCCAGATTCTCCGCCGCACGCTGCGTCGAGACGAACACCAAGGTCTGCCGCCAGTCGTTCTCACGGATCAGGTGCTGAAGCAGCGGGCGGCGATTGTCCGAGTCCGTCTCATACACCCGCTGCTCGATGAGCGGCGGCGTCGTCTCGTCGGCATCGATGCGGACCACGACCGGATCGCGCAACGCGAGCTCGCCCAGAGTGCGCACTCCCTGCGGCAGCGTCGCCGTAAAGAGCAACGTCTGACGCTCCGTTGGCAGCGCACGGATCAGCTCCGCGAGCTCATCGCGGAAGCCGAGGTCGAGCATCTTGTCGGCCTCGTCGAGGACGAGGATCTCCAGACTTTGGAGATGCAGCGCGCCGCGTCCGAGGAGGTCGAGGAGGCGCCCGGGCGTCGCCACCACCACGTCCACGCCCGTCCGGAGATCGTCGACCTGGGTGTCGATGGAGGCGCCACCGATGACCGTCAGGACCCTGCAGGTGTCGCCATACGCGAAGCTTCGGAAGGTGGCCGTGGCCTGTTGCGCTAGCTCCCGCGTGGGCACCAACACCAAGGCTCGCACCAGGCGCTCACCCGCTGGCGCGGGTTGCTCACTGAGCGAGGCGACGATGGGCAATACGAACGCGGCGGTCTTGCCGGAGCCGGTCTGCGCCTCGGCGGCCACGTCACGGCCCGCGCGCACGAGGGGGATCGCCTCGACCTGAATAGGCGTCGGCACGGTGTAGCCATGAGCCAGCACAGAGCGTTGAATCCCGGCTGGCAGGTTCACATCCGCGAATGTCTTCTGAGGCAGGGCCGTATCGTCGTCGTTCATCGCCACGTCATCCTAAGTAAGGCCCGGGTCGGCAGCGCGCCTAATGGATTCCCACCGGGGCGATCCTAGTGCGTGCACGGCTCCCTGTCATGCCGGCCACGACGTGGAGCCTTGTCGGGCTATCTGCGCCGGGCGAGTCGTTCCGCCCCGCCATCACTTGGGAGCAGAAGCTAATTACCATCGACGCATTGGATACACCAGAATGTGCCACCTAGCGCAGGTCATGTCCTAGCCGAAAAACGCGGCGCCAAGCGCGCGCCAGAATCTCGCTTGGCACATTCGATGCACAAGTTGGATGCATGAAATGGTTCGCGGTCTCCTTGGCGCTCTTCGTATTTGCCCAGACAGCTCAAGCACAGACGCTCGAAGAGCAGCCGAGTACGGGTCACGTCATGGCCATGGCGTTCCTCGGTTCGGCGGGTGGGCTCGCCGTCGGGGTGGGCGTGTCGACCGCCGGCGCTTTTGTTGGAGCACGGATATGCGAGCCCCGAGTGTCGGACTCGGAGGAGCCGTGTTACTCCGCGGCCCTCATCGGGTTCGCGACGACACACGCCCTTAGCTTCGCGCCTATCCTCGCAGGCGGAGTCTACCTCGCTGGACAAGCGGCCGGAGGGCAGGGGGACTACGGCGTGACGCTCCTCGGCGCATCGCTCGGGATGATGCTGCATGGAGCGATCGCGCTCATCGGCCACAACGACCCCGAGCTTCAAGACTACGCGATACTCACCTCGCCCGTCGGCACCGCCGTGGGCGCCTTGCTGGCGTACTTTCTCTCCCACCGAGGTCGGGTGCGTGTGCTCCGTCGATGGGGCCCGACGGCGTCCGTCAGCGACGCGGGCGGGACCCTTGGTGTGGCCGGCCTCTTCTAGATGTCACCCAAGCACGAGCAGGACGGTGCCCACGGTCAGACCAGCGATGCCCAAGACCAAGCGAGGCGTGATCGATTCGGCAAAGAGGAAGCGTCCCAGCACGACGGCGGAGACGAGCCCCACCGCTCGCTTGATGGTCTCCACGGTGCCCACGAAGACGAGCTGAATG
>JBLHKB010000210.1:0-10752 GCA_047619315.1 Polyangiales bacterium | reverse complement strand
TACCCAAAGTCGACCGCTTTACCCTTCACACCCTTGCGAGGCGGAGCGATCCAGGGGGCGAACTCACCGGGCTCGTAGACCGGCTGCATGAGAGAACGGACATAATCTCGGTCCGACGGTGTTGGAAGCCATGTTTCGGCACTGGCGGAGAACTCGGAGGCGCTGATGATCTCTCCCTCAGGGGAAAAATGCGTTCCTGCGTAGATGCCCATCTGCCGGTTGAAGCGACGGTTTGGAATCTTGAGCTGAAAGTCTGTGATCCCTGCGGCGACGATGACCTTGTTCCAGCGAGCACACGCGCGCTCGCAGTCGATGATGTACTCGTCCCGGAGAAGTTCGTTCATGGCGGTTCGCTCGGGCACCTCTTCGTGCGTGAGTTTACCGTTCTTGATGATTGGAATCGTGTACACGCCGCCGAGGCTCGTGTGGTCGGTGTACTTCTTCATCTCCTGGTGGCGACCCTTGAGGCCGGTCGCGAAGTAGTCGGCAGCGTTTGAGCTGATCTCTCCGCCGAAGAGTTCCACAGCGCTTGAGAACCAGAAGTTGATCCACTTTTGAATCGTCTGAAGGTCGATGGCGCCTTGGGCTCGCGCGTCGCCGTTCGAGTCTCTGAGCGTCGCTTCGACGGATCGTCGAACGATGCGACCGACGCCATTCTCCCCAACGCTCAAGTGGAAAGCTTCTTCCGTCAGCATAAACTGTGTGGCACGCGCGAGAGGATCGAAGCCCGACTCACTCAGCGCCGAGAGCTGATACTTGCCGTCGCGGTCCGTGAACATCGCGAACATGAAGAACGAGAGCCACTCATCGGTGCTTTCGTTGAAGGTGTTGAGGATGCGTGGCTTGTCCACATCACCGCTCCGACGCTCGAGGAGCGCTTCTGCTTCCTCACGTCCATCCCGGCCGAAGTACTGGTGAAGCAAGTGCACCATCGCCCAAAGGTGACGGCCTTCTTCCACGTTGATCTGGAAGAGGTTTCGCAGGTCGTAGAGGCTGGGCGCGGTTTTCCCAAGGAGACGCTGCTGCTCGACACTGGCAGGCTCTGTATCTGCCTGAGTCACGATGATGCGGCGCAACATGCCTCGGAACTCACCGGGAACTTCGTCCCAGACTTTTTTGTCCGCCGAGTCCCCGAAACCAATATTTCGCTCACTGTCCCGTGGAGTGAGGAAAATGCCCCAGCGGTAGTCTGGCATCTTTATGTAGTCGTAGTTTGCCCACCCGCTGGCATCGACGCTCGTCGCCGTGCGCAGCCAAATCTGGTCTTCTTGGAACCCCTCGGGGCCCATATCGTTCCACCAGGAGAGAAAGTTCGGCTGCCATTTCTCAAGTGCGCGAAGCAGCTTGCGGTCAGAGCCAAGGTCGACGTTGTTGGGGATCGAATCCGATAGCGACATGTTGATATTGTGGGTCTATCGCCGGCATACGACAGTGCGCCGGCTCACTGGAGGGGCTGAATTGACCCCGTCGCGTGAGTCGCCACACGCCCTGACCCATGGATTTGCCGGCCCGAGCCGACCCCGGCTAGCAGCGATGCCAGTCGAAGGATGGGCGCTCAGGCTGTCCATACTTCGTCAGCGCACCCGCAGGGCCGACAGCGTTTGGACGCTGGAAAATCCAGTTTTGCCAAGCGCTGAGGCGAGCGAAGATCTTTGTCTCAAGGGTCTCCGGGCCGGGGAAGCGCAGGCTTGCCTCCATGCCGGTGAGTGCATCTGGCGACATCGACGCGCGCTCTTCGATGGCGATGCGCACATCGTCTTCCCAGTCGATGTCGTCCGCGGCCACTGTGACGAGGCCCAACTTCGTCGCGTCGACGGCGGCGATCGGACCATCTACCGACAACGCCTTAAGCAGGTCTTCGTCTCGCCCGAAGAAGCGGGTCTGAAGACGAGAGAGGCCGTTCGACATCGGCAGGTGCGAGGTCTTTGCGTCGCCGTTGATGGCGGAGCGGCAAAGAGTGACTGCTTCGTCGTCGTCTTCGAGCATGTACGTGCGGTCCGCGGCGAGGGCGAGCTCGAGGAGTGATCCCGCAAAGCAGCTGCCTTCGTCGACGATGGCGAAGAAGCTGCGTGAAGTGACATCCAGGCGCCTAAGCACCCGCGCCTGCAGCAAGAGGATCTCTTTCCCGAGCCAGTGGTCTTGGTTGTTGAGAAGAGCGCTGCTGTGTTCCAGGACCTTCTCGGCGTCGCCGCGCGTTTGGAGAAGAACTAGCCCAACGGCGGGGAAGTCGAAGCGCAGGCGAAGAAGCGCATGGTCGAGTTCGCGGAAGGCCTTGAGGTTCCACTGCGCGGCGCCCGCGTTTTGAATGGCAGCGCCATCGGCTGGGGCTGCGTCCGTGGGAGCCTTGACGGTGAGCGTTGCGACGCGCTGGGAGTCGTCCATCACGAGCTCGACGAACTCATAGGAGTGGGTGTTGTCTTCGACCTGCGGGGCCACGGCGGGCAGGGAGATGCCTGGGCCCTTGGGAACGGTCGGAGCCGTTGCGGCCAGTGTTTCGCTCCGCTCTTTGACGGCTTCGTCGAATCGGCTGCGAGGGGCGATGCCGTCGACGAGGTTCCATTCGACGGCTCGTTTTCCGCGAATGCCTTCAGCGGTGGTGCAGAAAATATCCGCTTGGTCGCGCCGAACCATTCGTTTGTCGACAACGCGGGTCAGTCCGCCAGTGCCCGGTAGTACCGCGAGGAGCGGAACTTCCGGCAGACTCACCGCGCTCGAACCATCGTCGACGAGGAGGATTTCATCGCAAGCGAGGGCAAGCTCGTAGCCGCCTCCGGCACATGTTCCGTTGAGCGCCGCCAGCGTCTTGATGCCGCTGTGTGCAGACATGTTCTCGATATAGAGACGCGTCTCGTTCGTGTACTTGCAGAAGTTCACTTTGAAGGCGTGTGTTGATGATCGGAGCATCGGAATGTTGGCGCCGGCGCAGAACACGCGATCGAGTGCCGAATCCATGATGAGTACTCGCACCTCGGGATGCTCGAACCGAAGCCTCTGAATTGAATCCGAGAGTTCGATATCCACACCGAGGTCGTAGCTGTTGAGCTTCAGCTCATAGTCTGGACGAAGGCCGCCGTCGGGCTGGACGTTCATGGTCAGGCGCGCTGTGGTGCCTTCGACCTTCAGACTCCAATGCCGATAGGTATCGGGGGTGGTTTCAAGTTTCGTTTCGGTCTGCATGCCGCTCGTTTCCGCCATGGGCGGACCTTACAACGGTCTCGCGCCAGGACGCATCGTGTCGTGTGGAAACGCAGACCTTGCGGCCTCCCTCGCCGGCTCGTACGAACGGGCCATGACGCGCGCTGAGAAAGCCACCAAGATCGCCTCAATTCTCCAGCAACTCTACCCGGAGGTGCCCGTTCCTCTGGATCACTCAGATCCCTTCACCTTGCTCGTGGCCGTCGCATTATCGGCTCAAACCACCGACAAGAAGGTCAATGAGGTGACCCCAGCCCTCTTTCGAGCCGCTCCCGGGCCGAAAGAAATGGCGGCTCTGGACGTGGAGGTAATTCGCGAGCTGATCCGCCAGGTGGGGCTAGCACCGACGAAGGCGAAGAATCTCAAGCGTACCGGCGAGCTTCTGATGGAGCGCCATGACGGGGTGGTGCCGAGAACCTTGGAGGAGCTCGAGGCACTGCCGGGAGTCGGCCACAAGACGGCTCAGGTCGTGATCGCTCAGGCATTTGGGGTCCCAGCGTTCCCGGTGGACACCCACATTCATCGCCTGGCGATTCGCTGGGGACTCACCAGCGGGAAGAACGTGCTGACGACGGAGAAGGACCTGAAGAACCTCTTCGACGAGTCCATCTGGAACGACCTGCATCTCCAGATCATTTTCTTCGGCCGCGAATACTGTCCCGCGCGGTGGCATGACTTAGCCACGTGTCCCATCTGCGGGTGGGCCGCCTCGAAGAAGCGTATCGCTGAAGAGCTCGCATCCAATGCGCCGAAGAAACGGCCCGTGAAAAAGCGTTAGGTTTGAATCGCGGACTACAGACGTGGTTCTTCGAGCGCGACTCTCTCTCGGCGAAGTCGTAAGCCAAGAAAGAGCAGCGGGACCGCGATGGCGAGGCCGATGAACATGGCTTCGAGCCAAGCTGGACGAATCGCTCCGACACAGGCGACAAGGCCTGCGAGAAGAGCGAGCCCAGGCCCGGCTCGGTGAAATGGAGTCAGAGCTAGGCCGCCGCCGAGAACGATGAGGGCGTCGGTGTGAAGTGTGGTCGTGGGCTCGCGGCTCGACATATAGTCGAGGACGCGATTGAGAAAAGAGAGCGAGAGCGTCGAGAGGACCACCTGCGTGATTCGCCGGTTGATCAGATTCAGAGCCGCCGTCTTCCGCCATCGTAAAATGGTGGCGGAGACGATGCACAGGACGACGGCGGCGACGAGTACGAGCCGTAATCTCACCGTGGCGTAGTGGGGAAAAAAAGCGCGGACGGTCCCAAACGCGAGGACGAGGGCGACTATGCCCACGGCCAGCCCGAGCGTGGCTCGGCTACGTTCCGCGGCGCCGGCGAGGGGATCGCGATCGAGCTTGAGCTTTTCGACCTGCACCCGCTCATCGCTGAGCTCCGCTTGGAGTACCGCGAGGTCGCGCCGTAGTTTCGTCGACGGCTCTTGCATCGCATCGACGAGCGCCGCCGCATTTTTTTCGTGACCGCAGTCCAGCTCGTACTCGGCCATCCAGTTCAAGCACTCCTCGCGCCCTTGCTGTGCACGCGCCGAGCCCGGCCACGCCGAGAGCGCCTGCTCGAATCCGAAGCGCGCCTCGTGAAAGAGTCGCTGGGCGCGGCTGTAGTCCTCTTCGCGTGGAAGAGCCGTCAGCTCCGCCACGCGCGCCTCCGCGACTCGGACCAGTTCCGTCGCCGCCTGATGTTTGAGGTAGCTTTGAAGCGCATCTCGCAGGTCGCTTGCGCTCGCGAAGCGACGTTCGGGGTCATGGTTACAAGCGCGGTTGCAGATCGCGGCGAGCTCCGCCGGCACCGAGGGCGGGTACGCGGCGGGCTTCGACTCTTGCGCCGCCATCAAGACCTCCAAGACGGACTCGCCGGAGTGGCGGGGTATCCCAACGAGCACCTCGTGCAGACACGAGCCCAGAAGGTAGACATCGGTGCGAGCATCGACATCGCCGCGAACCATCTCCGGCGCCATATACGCCGGTGTTCCCGCCATGCCTTTGGTGACGAGCTTGCCGCCCGTGAGGCGGCGCGCGAGGCCCCAGTCGACGAGGTACACTTCGCCGTACTCACCGATCATCACATTGGCGGGTTTGAGGTCCCGGTGCACGACGTCACGACTGTGGGCAAAGCTGAGCGCCCGGCACAGCTGTATGAGTATGTCGATGTGCCTCTCAAGCGGCGTCTGGCCCGCTCGAATTAGGACCTGCCAGTCGGTCCCGGACACACGCTTCATCACGACGCTCGGACCTTCGAGGGTGGAGACGAGAGCATGGACCGGAACAATATTTGGGTGCTCGAGCTGGCCCGCGATGGTGGCCTCCCGCAGGAGCGCGGCGATGTGCGATTTGCTGGGTGAGATGAGGCGCTTGATGGCCACATCGCGATGAAGTGTGCGCTGAGTGGCGAGCTCGACGATGCCCATCCCGCCGCGCCCGAGTTCTTCGCGCACGACAAACTCTTCTTCCTCTTGAGCCGGCGCCGCAAGTGAGAGCTGACCTGAATCAGTGCTCTGGCCCGTCACTCCGCTTGGGAGGCCCCCAATGGTGAGTTCCGCGAGGTGTGTATCTTCGACTCCGAGAGCCACGAGACTCTTCCGAATCGCGTCCATCGCGGCTCCATCATCGTGTAACACCCGGCGAGCGTATCAAACGTGGACTACTCGGGCGACACGCTTTCAAAGCGCGCCGGCAACCAGCTGAAACCGTCGATGAGCGCGAGGGAGGAGAGGTAAGGGTCACCCGTGTCCCAGATGGCGAAGCGAAGGGTGATGAGCTCCCCAGGGCTCGCGGGGACGTCGGTGCAAATCCACCCGGTCGCGCCGCCTGGGGTCTCGCGTGTGGGGGGGCTGTTGCAGTCGATGTCGAACCCCGTTCCGTTGAGCTGGTTGGCTCCTTCGGCGCAGTCGAAGCGGCGACCGCGGTAAACGCCGGGGCGGCAAACTTCGAGGAGGGCGTTGTTGACGCTGATGGTGTTGCCTTCGGCGTCGAAGGCGACGTTTTGCCAGGCGCCGGCGCGCTCTTCGAGGATGACGAAGGCGTCGTTGAAGCGATCACAGATGAAGTTGGGGAACTCCCGTGTGTAAAAATTGGTTCCAACACGATAACCCGCTGCGTTTGTCGGCACGCGGAGGCGAACTTCCAGGGCGGCGGACTGAAGAACGTCACCGTCGCCTGCGCCAGGACAACTGGACGACGGGTAGGGATGCCCAGGTGGTGTGCCCTCTGGACGTGCATCGCCGTCGTCGACGATTTCCTGGCATCGGTTTGCCGCCACGCCGATCTCGCTTGCGGCGGCGTTCGACAACGAAAGCATCGCGCTCCCGATTCGGGGGGTGGCTGCACCGAGACGGCTGAGAACCTCCCACTGAAAGTTGTCCGGCGCGCCCTCTCCGTTGGCCCGGGTAATTCGCGCATCGAGAACACCCCAGTTTCTCGCATCGATGGTGGTTTGTTCACAGAGGCCGATGGCTCGCGCCGCGGCAAAGCCCCCCGGAGGTCCGCCGACTTCTTCGCAGCGGTAGGCGTCGAGCCCATCGCAGTTTTCGTCGACTCCGTTTCCTGGGATTTCGAAGGCCCCTGGGTTCACTTGGGGGGAGCAGTCGTTGCAGTCGTCCGCGTTGGCAAAGCCATCCCCGTCGTTGTCGCCAGCGCCGGGCAGGTTGCACTCCGTGGGGAGTTCGCCGGCAAATGTGGGTGGGCGAGTCAAGTCGCAGCGCTCGGTGACAGGGCGCTCTGGTTCGACGATCACTGGCACATCAAGTCCGACATCCACCGTTGGGGCGTCGGTGCCGGCGTCAAACACGTCCGCCGTCGCGTCGTTGCCGGCGTCATCAGGCTGGTGCGAAAGGTAACATCCACACAACAGAGCAAGGGTAAGTGAGCGCACACGGAGTCCTGCCATGTTGCGCTCGGTGAGCAAAGGGCTGACTTAGGACAAGACACGACGAAGCGACTCGTCCCCGCGGTTCTCACATTCCGTCGTCTAGCGTTGCAGAAGAGTCGGTTCGTCACGAAACAGGCGTCGGCGGAAGATGTCGCTGAGACCTCTGCCTGGATCGACGCGGGGCTCTTCGTCGTAGTTCACCTGGGGCGGCGCAACGCCCCAGCATTGCGTCGTAGGTCCTTCGCCTCCCGTCAGCGCGCATACAAACTCGCCGGTCCCGGCGATTTGTGTGATGTCGTTGAGTTCGACTCGAATGGGCTGAGCTTGGTCCTCAATACCGGTTCCGAGTACGCCGGCGCGACCACGGCCCCAGCAGTACACGGACCCGCCGGCGAGGGCGCAGGCGTGCAAACTGCCGACGGTGACGTTCTCGACGGCGGCTTCGAGGCGAAACTCGCCACCGAAAACAACCCCGTCGCAACGCACCGTGTTTTGACTCCAGGAACAGGCGTGGTCGCCACCGACGACGACCTGGTCTGCCGGCGAAAGGGCGCCCTCGAGTTGGAAAGCCTGTGGGTCCCTGAAGTCCAAAGTTCGTGCGCACCGGACCTGGTGGTCTTCAACGACACAAACTCGGTCACGGCTGAAGGCTGCATCGCTCGCTCCCTCGATAGTGGTGAGAACATCAGGGCGCGTCACGAACCCTCGTGCGTTTGGCCACTGCGCCGCCTCGCCTTCGTAGCGAAGGCCGGTCCCTTCGTGGATGAGCAATGCGTTGTCACCTGAAAGCACTTCGCCGAGGACTCCTTGCACTTCGAGGAGCGCGGGATTGGAATCGGTCCAGCACCAGAGTTCCGCTGGAGATGTCGCACTTCGCAGGCAAGCGCGGCCGCCGCCAAGGTAAATCCGGTCCGCCGCGGGCGCGTCGACGGGAACCGGCCATCGACCTTCAACGCCGAGCTGCGCTCCGCGGCATAGAACTTCGCCGCTGGCGTAACGCTCGCAGACGCTCTCGTACGAGACCACGACTTCGACGACGGCACTCGCGGGAATGCGTGGCCCTGGACGGAAGACGAGACTCACGCTTGCGAAGAGCACGAAGTACGCGAGGGAGATTGCGCCCGTCACGAGAAGCACGCGTTCGTCCGGACGCTTGAAGGCTTCGTAGGCGAGGACCCCCGCCCAGAGGAGCGGCGCGGCATAGAGCCAGATGTACTCAACCAAGGCGAGCGGCAGGCCAATGATGACCACGCGAAGCAGTCCAACGACCGCAGTGGCGAGGACTCCCACGGAGAGGCCGACGAGCGTCCAGCTGGCGAAGACA
The DNA here is from genome assembly GCA_047619315.1 of Polyangiales bacterium. Taxonomy (GTDB): domain Bacteria; phylum Myxococcota_A; class Polyangia; order Polyangiales; family Houyiibacteriaceae; genus JBCCRV01. The sequence goes on along the minus strand of JBLHKB010000210.1, from coordinate 2,367 downwards.
GAGAGACGCGTTCGACGGGGCGTGCTGTTTTTGAAGCGCCGCCACGCGAAGGCGCACGCGTATGCGAGGAGCACCAGCGTGCCGAGGGTGGCCACGGCCATGGTGGCCGCTCGGACGTAGAGTTGCTCCAGGTCAATGCACCCAAAGAGAGGCCAGAGGAGAACAAGAAGGCCTGTTCGCGATCGTCGCGAAATCATGGAGATCATCATGCCCTAAAGAAGTTGGATGTCGCCTACCGAAGGGCCAAGGACGCACATTGTTCAGAAACTACTGCAAATAGAATACTTGCGTTCATGCGTATTCGCGCATATACAGTGTGTGTGTCAACAAGCGCAGCGGTTCTGGCTCCTCGATGGGAGCTCTACAAGCTCCTCGCCGAGCCGATCCGCCTTCGGCTGCTGGCCCTCTCCGCTCGAGAAGAGCTTGCGATCGGGGAGCTCGCGGAGCTAACCGGCGAAAGTCAGCCCAATGTCTCTCGGCATCTGAAGCCCCTTCGCGGCGCGGGCCTGCTCATGGAACGGAAAGAGGGCACGCGCGTGTACGTCCGGCTCAACCCAGCGCGTCGGAATGACGCGGTCGTGTGCGACGCCTTGCGAACCGGTGAGTCCCTCTGCGAAGACGACCAGAGCATGGCGCGCATCGCGGATGTTCTTGCTGCGAGAGAAGCGCCGGCCCGCGACTTCTTTGCTCAGGCTCGCGGCGACGGCAGCGCTTGGCCCAGTGAACTTGGCGCGTACCTTTCAGCGCTCGCACCGCTCATCGCTCGTCGCGGTCTCGCGGTTGACGTCGGAACCGGAGACGGCTCGCTCCTCGAAGTGATCGCACCCGTGTTCGATGAGGTGATCGCTTTCGACCGCTCCGAGGCACAGCTTACGGCAGCAAAAGGACGCCTCTCGCGTCGTCACTACGGGCACGTGACCGTCTTCAACGCAGAGCTCGGCGACACGACCGTCGCAAAAGCCGTGGCTGACAAAGGCGGCGCCGACGCGGTCTTTGCCGCTCGCGTGTTGCACCATGCGTCGAAGCCCGCTGCGGCCATGGCGGCGATTGCTGAGCTGGTCGCGCCTGGGGGCATCGCCCTGGTCTTGGACTACGTCGCACACGGCGATGAGAGCATGCGCGACGAACAGGCCGATACATGGCTTGGCTTTTCGCCGCGCGAACTAACCCGCTTCGCCAAGGATGCGGGCCTCTGCGACATACATGTCTCACCGATTCCGGCCATTCGCTGCGGCGACGGGCCGGATGGGCACCTCGATTGGCAGGTTCTGTCCGCAACGAATCGCAGTGCAAAGAGAAACGAAAGCAACGTTCGCGCCTAGCGCGACAACTTAATAGCGCCCTGCGATTTCAGGGCTACAGGAGAACCCAAATGCAGACCACGACTCACACCACCTCTAAGACCACCAATGCCACCGACAAGTACAAAGTCGCTGACATCACCCTCGCCGACTGGGGCCGTCGCGAGATGTCCATCGCCGAGACGGAGATGCCAGGACTCATGGCTCTTCGCGAAGAGTTCGGTGCTGCACAGCCTCTCAAGGGCGCACGCATCGCCGGCTGCCTTCACATGACGATTCAGACGGCCGTTCTCATCGAGACGCTCACCGCCCTCGGCGCTGAAGTCACCTGGACCAGCTGCAACATCTACTCGACGCAGGACCACGCTGCAGCCGCAATCGCCGTATCCGGCGTCCCGGTTTACGCTTGGAAGGGCGAGTCCGAAGAAGAATACGACTGGTGCATCGTGCAGCAGCTCGCCGCCTTCAAGGACGGCGCACAGCCAAACCTTATTCTCGACGACGGCGGTGACCTCACCATCATCGCGCACGAGAAGTACCCAGAGCTCTTTGACGGCGAAGACCGCATCGTTGGCCTCAGCGAAGAGACCACCACGGGCGTGCACCGTCTCTACGACATGGCGAAGAAGGGCGAGCTCAAGTGCCCCGCCATCAACGTCAACGACTCCGTGACGAAGTCGAAGTTCGACAACCTCTACGGCTGTCGTGAGTCCCTCGTCGACGGCATCAAGCGCGCGACGGACGTGATGATCGCTGGCAAGGTCTGCGTTGTCGCGGGCTACGGTGATGTGGGCAAGGGCTCAGCGCAGGCGCTCCAGCGTCAGGGCGCACGCGTCATGATCACCGAGGTCGACCCCATCTGCGCACTTCAGGCGCTCATGGAAGGCTTCCAGGTTGTCACGATGGAAGAGGCCGCTCCGCAGGCTGACATCATCGTCACCGCCACGGGCTGCGCCGACGTCGTCACCTTCGAGCACATGAAGCTCATGAAGAACGAGTCCATTCTCTGCAACATCGGTCACTTCGACTCCGAGATTCAGATCGCGGCTCTGACCGACCCCGCCAA
>JBLHKB010000209.1:0-10761 GCA_047619315.1 Polyangiales bacterium | reverse complement strand
CTTCGCAGCCATTCGGGTCCGGCTTGAAGAACGTGGGCATGCCCATGTCGGATACGGAAGGGAGGCGGTGGAGCGCCGTAGGCTCTTCCTCGATGATGTTCAGGGACTCTTCAAAGAGGTCCTCGGCGCGCAGCTCGACTTCGTTCTCTTGGTGTGCCGCTGGCGAAGCGTTGTTGTTGCGCCCCATCACGGTGGTGGCAGCGACGGCGCGAAGCTTGGCGAGGGTCTCGTCGACGTGGTCGAGGTCGACGCCGAGTTCGATGAGGTCTTCCTCGCGGGCAGTGTACGAAACCTTGCAGTGTGGACAGAGCCGCCGAACGAGGCGTTGTGCGAGGACCGCCAGGAGCGACGACGAGATCTGGAAGGGTTTGACGCCCATCTCGATGAGGCGGGTGATGGCGCCGGGAGCGTCATTCGTGTGAAGCGTGGAGAGCACGAGGTGACCGGTGAGCGACGCATGGATCGCGATGTCCGCGGTCTCGTGGTCGCGAATCTCACCGACCATGATCACGTCGGGATCCTGTCGCAGGAAGGCGCGCAACGCCTTCGCAAAGTTGAGGCCGATTTTCGGCTTCACGTGGAGCTGTCCGATACCGCGAAGCTCGTACTCGACGGGGTCTTCGGCGGTGAGGATGTTCTTTTCCGGCGTGTTGATCTTGTTCAGCGACGCGTAGAGCGTTGTCGTCTTGCCGGAACCTGTGGGCCCAGTGACGAGCATGATGCCGTTGGGCCGGTGAATCGTGTGCATCAGGATATCGAGGTCGCGCTTGGCGAAGCCGAGATCCGTGAGGTCGAGCATGATGTTCTCTTTGTCGAGAATACGCATGACGACGCGTTCGCCCTTGGCCGTTGGAATCGTCGAGACACGAACGTCGATGACCTTGCCGCGGATCTTCTTCGTGATGCGTCCGTCCTGGGGGAGGCGCTTCTCGGCGATGTTGAGACCCGCTTCGATCTTTACGCGGGCGACGATGCTCGAGAGGTTGCCTTTGTGGGCTTCCTTTCGTTTGACGAGGCGGCCATCGATGCGAAAGCGGACGATGACTTTCTCGTCCGTGGGCTCGATGTGAATGTCGGACACGCGCTCGTTGACGGCGCGGTAGAAGAGGTCGTTGACCCACTTGATGACGGGCGCCTCGTCCGTCTGGTCGATGATGTCCTGAAGCTCTTCGACGACGTCGGCGCCTTCTTTGGCTTCGGCGAGTGAGGCTTCTTCTTTGCGCTCGTAGACGCGGTTGATGGCGTCGTCGATGGACTCGCGCGTGGAGGCGACGGCCTCGATGGGGCGGCCGAGGAGGGCGCGGAGATCGTCGAGGGGGAAAGGGTCGAGGGGGTTGGAAACCGCGACGATGATCTCGTCGCCTCGCTCACCGATGGGGACAATGTGATGTTGGCGCGCGAAGTTGATCGGCACCGCCTCGATGACGTCGTCGGGCGTCGCGTCGGCGTCGATCTTCTCGATGAAGTCCATCCCCATTTCGGCGGCGAGGGCCCGAACGAGGACGCCCTCTTCGATGGCATCCGTGGCTCGGAGCACGTCGATGAGCTCAAAGCCGCCCTCGTCGGCTTTCGAGACGGCGGCATCGAGCTCTTCGGTGTCCATGGCCTTGTGGCGCTTGAGGACTTCGGCGAGGTATTGGTTCACGGCTGTCCCTTACTCCTGTCCGTTGGGTTGGTTGAGGATCGCGGTGGGCGTGACGGTGGGAGAGATCGGAATCGGGGTGTCTTCTTCGTCGGGTCCGATGATGATGTCGCCGTCTTGGGCTTCGTCGTCGTTCTCGTAGGTGCCGATCGGCGCACGCGGGACGTGCTCCGGTGGCGGTTGCGCAGCGAGGGCTGCCTCGAGATCTTCTTCTTCTTGGAGCTCGGCGAGCTCGTTGATGATCTCGGCGACGAGACCTCGTGTGCGGCTGTAGTCGACGGGCGGTTCGTAGTCGGTGTCACCGAAGACGAAGTAGCGGTCGAGGAACTCTTGGCGCTCGCGCATCTTTCGTTCGTAGATGGCGCGCATGTCTCGCATGTCGCGAATGATGTAAGGCGTGAGGAAGAGCAGAAGGTTGTTCTTCTGACGGGTCTCGGATTGTGAGCGGAAGAGGGCACCGAGGAGCGGGATATCGCCGAGGATCGGAATCTTCGTTTCATTCTGGGTGATGGACTCGCGCACCAAGCCGCCGATGACGACGGTTTGCTGGTCGCGGACCATGACCTCGGTTTTCGCGGTACGGCGGTTGATGGTCGCCACACCGAGCTCGCCGGAGGTGGCGCCAAGTTCGGAGATCTCTTCTTCGATCTCGAGGCGAATCTCGTCGTGCTCGTTGATGTGTGGCGTCACGCGAATGATCGTGCCGACGTCCTGACGTTGACCGCCGCCGCCGCCGAGCCCTCCTGCGAGACCTGCGAGACCTGCGAGACCGCCCTGGGCGCCGGCTGCTCCGCCTGCGAGCCCTGCGAGTCCGCCAAGTCCACCGGGGATGCCGTTGGTCTGAAGGGGAATATTCTGGCCGACATTGATCTCCGCCTGGACGTTGTCCATGGCGATGATGTGCGGGGTGGAGAGGACGTTGGCGTCGCCGCTTTCGGCGATGGCGTTTAGGGCGACGCCAAAGCTCGGAATCCGCCCAAGACCGGGAAGCTCGAAGCCTTCGATGTCCGGACCGCGCACACCGAGGGCGAGACCTTCAAGCTCGGCGGAGGCTGGGAAGCCAAGAGACGTACCGGCGCCTCGTCCGAGGACCGAGAGGCTGCCGTCGCCGGCCAAGTTGGGAACGCCGCCGTGGAAGTTGAGGCCCAAAGAGGACGAACGATTCACCGAAAGCTCCATGACGACGGCTTCGATGAAGACCTGTCGTCGGGGTCGGTCGAGTCGCTCGATGACGCGCCTGAGGGCGGCATAGTCGTGGAGCGAAGACGTGATGACGAGCGCGTTGGTGGGCTCGTGGGTCGTCACGGCGATTTGGCCGTCGAAGAGGTCGGGAAGTCCGCCCGCTGCTGCTGCGGTGGTGCGCATGGCCGAGCTCATTCCTGCGGAGGCGGTCGCGCCTCCGCCACCGAGGAGGGCTTGGAGCGTGGTGGCGACTTCGGAGGCGTCCCCGTTTTGCACGTAGTGAACGTGAATGCGGCCTTCGCCTTCGAGAGGGATGTCGAGGTGGCGAACCATCTCAACGATGCGCAGGTAGGCGCGCTCTGTGGCGAGAACGATGAGGGAGTTGGTTCGCTCATCCGAGATGATGTTCGTGATGCGGGACTCGCCGCGGCGGGCGCCGACGGTGGCGGCGGCCGATCCAGCCGTCGCCGTCATCATGGCGGCGGCTCTTGTGCGCGCACGACGAGCAGCAGCGGACTCCATGGCAGCCGTCGCGGGCCTTGCGCTACTTCCCCCCGAAGATGGGAAGATCTCTTGCAGTCGCGCTGCGATGTCAGCGGCGTCGGCGTGGTGGATGGGCTCGATCCAAATTTGCTCACCGGTGCGCGGGATATCGACGTTCTCGAGGAGCCGAAGCATGCGGCGGATCTGCCGGCCGGTGTCTGTGATGATGAGCGTGTTGCTGGGCGCATAGGCCGTGACGCTGCCGGCGGAGGATTTAAAGCGAGTGAGCAGAGTCGCGGCGTCTTCCGCGGAGAGGTTCGTGAGCTGATGAAGGCGCGTGACGAAGCGGTCCGCCACGGGCGTCGGTGAACCGCCGGTGTAGAGCGGGATCGGCTGGTTTTCGATGTTCGCGCTGTCTTGGATCTTCAAGTAGCGACCTGAAGGGACGACGGTCATGCCGTTGACGTCGAGGATCGACAGGAACGCGTTGTACGCTTCGGCGACGCTGACCTTGGTGGGCGCGTAGACCGTAGCCTTGATGCTCCGGAGCTTGCCCGGAAGGATGAAGCGCTTGCCGGTGATGGTGGAGATGAGGCGCACAAGATCCGGAAGGTCTGCATCTTCGAGATTGAACGTGACGCGTGTGCGGGGCGACACGGGCTGGTAATCGGTGCCTGTTTCGAACTCCGGCGCCGGCGTTCGCGCGGGCTCCTCTTCTTCCTGGGCGCCGCGCTGGCCTGTTCCACCGACGACGGGGGCTCCGATGACCGGCTGTGTCGGTGAACTCAGCATACGTGAGGCACGCATGCTGAGCTGGTTCATGGATCCGCTCGCCGCGTCACGCGGGCTGTCGTAGCCAGGGGATGCTTCTTGCGCACGGGCGTCTGTGCCAAAGGCGACGCCCAGGCAAAGAACCATGACGCTGGCGGAAGCGGAAAGAATGGGGAGCGCGGTGCGGAGTTTCATGATGAGGCTAGGAGTGCTTCGAAAGGTGCTGTTTCAGACGGGAGCTGGATGCAGAAAAACTGTGTTCGGAGATCTGACTTACTGAATCTGATTTATTGAATCTGATTTATTGAATATTGTAATCGAGGGTCGTGGGCTGGCCGCGGCGGACGACGTTCAGCGTGAGGTGGTCGGCCGTGCGAAGGCGCGTGTACGCTTCGAGGGCGCTGTCGGGGCTGCTCATGTCGTAGCCGTTGATGGTCCGGAGCATGTCGCCGTTCTGAACGCCGAGGCGGCCCAGGAGACTGTTCCGACGGATGCCGTACATTTTGACGCCGACGGTGCGGCCATTCTCTTCGTGGGGGATGATGCGGGCGGCGCTCAGGAGGGCCTGCTGATTCTCGAGGACGCTGTCGACGAGGCTGCGCTGGATGTTGAAGGTGGTGTCGTTGATGCGTGTGATGCCCGACTCCATGGCGTCGCTGCTGATGGCGCCTTCGCGCTCAGGACGAGCAGGCCGCGTTGGAGCGGTGGGGGTGATGGCGACGGTGGGGCGAGCCGAGGCCGTGACTTCCTCTTCGGCGAACATGGCGATTTGGCAGAGGGAGCCGGCCTGACGCAGGATGACGCTGTGATGGCGCACCTCGATGACCTCACGCTCATCGATGGATTGTCCTGGGCGATACATGAGCGCCTTGCCCGCGGCACCGACGATGGCAGCCACGGACCAGGCTTCGTTGAGCGGGTGGGCGACAGCGGCGACGAGACGCATGCTGCCGTCACAGGGCGGCTGTGGACCGCTGGGGTCGATGACAAGGGGCTCTGCGCCTTCGATGACCTCGAGTTCCTCGCCTTCGACGACGGGCTCGCCATCGAGAGGAACGCCATCAAAGATATTGCGTCGCAAAATCTGGGTGTCGTCTTGCTTCTGGCGTTGGGCGACGGCTCGCGGCCCGTTTGACGCCGTCGTCACACTGCGGTCGATCTCTAAGTAGCTTGCGGCGACGAGGTTGGTCGTGCCTTGCGCCAAAAAGAAAGCGGTGCTTGCCAGCGTTGCTAGCAGAACCAAAATCATCACACGTTTTTGCCGAACGGTACCCAAGAGCGTCTCCAATCCTTGTTAGAGCAATGCCCGTGCCTACTCGGTCTGATCCGGCAAGACCAGGCGATTTCCGCCTGAATTGTAGGGATTTTGGACGGTTGATGGATGGACGGCGAAAGGTGCCAGAAGGGCAAATACGCCACCTTGGCAAGGGGCCTCGGGTTGGGGGGAGAGAAGCTGACAAGTTGTCACTCCTCTTGGGAGTGAATCCCCGTTTTTGCCTAGGTTTTTTGAGCTGTGTCGGCGCGAGTTGAGGCCTGGCGATAGGTCAGCACCAAGACATCTCGAAACCCAGGACTGTCGCCGTCGGAGAGTGAAACCGGGGTGACGCCATGGAGCACGCGGCGATCGTCCACGAGCGCCACATCGTAGGGCTGGGTCAACGTGAAGGCGCCGAGCTCGTCCCCGTCGTCGTTGTGGGTGCTGGTGGTTCCGCTTTTGAGGTTCACCCGCTGGATTAGGACGACGAGGACGAAGTCCACGCCATCTCGGTGGTGACCTTCGGGGGTTGGCTGACCAAGTCCACCCTCGCTCGCTTCGATGCGGAACTGATGGGCCTCAACGTCCCACTTGGTGGGCTCTCCACGAACATGCGCGAAGAAATCGGAGCCAAAAGCGATGAGCTGATGAAGCGCCTGAGACTGAACGACATCCGCGTCGATGGCCGCGAGGTGGCGAGGGAAGCCGCCTTGGAGCGCGTTGTAGTCGAGCGATTGGTAGTGAGGCCGGGCGGGCATGGGGCGGATATCCGTGCCTTCCGCTTCGAATACAGCATGCCGCCTGCGCCGTGCCATGCCCTCGCGCGCCAGATAGGGGTCCGGCGGCATGGTTGCCCAGCTTGCAGCGAAGGCGCTCAGAGCCGCTTCGGGGACCGGACCTTGAGAATCGACGAGTGTGCGAAATTCATCGCCGGACGCAAAGGCAAAGCCACGCGATCTTAGGGCTTCTTGTAGTTCGTCAAGCACGCATGGAAGCGTTCTTCGCCGCGACGGCTCGCGCAAGGCTAGGCGTCGTCGGGGCCGACTTTTCGGTAGATGGTGCGAGCGCTGATGCCGAGGAGCTGGGCGGCGAGCTGCTTGTCACCGCGCGTGTGTTCGAGGGTTCGGCGAATGGCGCTGCGTTCGATCTCTGCGAGGGGCGTACCGAGTTCGAAGCTGAGCGTATCGCTGGTGGGTTCGGCTTCTGCGACGGAGGCAGGCAGATCACGCAGGGTGATCGAGTCCCCTTTGGCGAGGACGACGGCACGCTCGATGGCGTTTTCGAGCTCACGCACGTTGCCGGGCCAGTCGTGGGCGACGAGCTTCTCGAGGGCGTCGCGCTCGATCTCCATCTGGCTCTTGCTGTTCTTCGCGCAGTAGTGAGCGATGAAGTGATCCGCGAGGAGCGGGACATCCCCGCGGCGGTCGCGCAGCGGCGGGCTGGTCAGGGCGATGACGTGAAGGCGGTAGTAGAGATCTTCGCGAAACTCCCCGGACTGGACGGCGGCTTGGAGGTCGCGATTGGTGGCGCAGATGAGACGGAAGCTGGCCTGCTGAGTCTTTCCGCCGAGGGGCTCATACTCGCCCTCCTGCAGAACGCGAAGCAGTTTGACCTGGACCGCGGGCGAGAGTTCGCCGATTTCGTCGAGGAAGAGCGTGCCATTCGAGGCTTGGGCGATGCGGCCTTCGCGCTTGTTGACGGCGCCGGTGAAAGAGCCGCGTTCGTGGCCGAAGAGTTCGGACTCGACGATGGTTTCCGGCAAGGCCGCTAGGTTCACAGCAGTGAAGGGCCCCTTGCGCCCGCTGTGGTCGTGAATATGACGCGCGAAGAGCTCTTTGCCGGTGCCGCTCTCGCCAAGGACGAGGACGGTGGCGGTGGAGGGAGCGGCTTGGTCGGCAATCTCCATGGCGTTGCGGAGCGCGGAGGACGAACCGATGATGCTTCGGTCACGCTTGTTGCTGCGGAGGGCGGAAAGCTCCTTCTTGAGGGTCTTGTTCTCGGCGATAAGACGGTGTCGCTCGGCGGCTTTGCGAACGGACTTAACGATCTGTAGGCGCCGGAGGGGCTTCTCGACAAAGTCGTAGGCGCCTTCGCGCATGGCTTCGACGGCGGTTTCGATGGTCCCGTGAGCCGTCATGAGCACCACTTCCGCATCTGGTGCCACAGTGGCAAGAGCTCGCATCAGGTCCATGCCGCTCATTCCAGGCATCATCAAGTCCGTGAGGACTACGTGGACCTGGTGTCCACGGCAGAGCTCGAGGGCCTCTTGGGCGTTCGACGCTGTCAGCGGACGCATGCCTTCTTTGACGAAGATCTTACGAAGGGAGACGAGGTTGGAGTCTTCGTCGTCAACAATGACAACGGTGGTTGGAAGTTCGGTCATGAGGGTGACTTTTTGTCAGCGAGGCCAAGAGGGTAAAAGAGTGCAAAGACGAGGAAAGCAGCGACGGCTCTTTCGTCTGCGTTTCGCAGCCAAAGTAACGCAACAAACGGGCCAGCGTGGTGGCCCGTGTGCACTAGCGGATCGCTTTGCTGATGGTCTTGAAGGCGTCGCCTCCGGCTTTGCCGAGCCAATCGAAGAGAATCGCTTCTCCGCAGCTGACGCTGGCGCCGCTGTCGCGCCAAAGGCCTTCGGCGAGGCGATGATGTTCTTTGGCCCTTGAGCAGGTGGCATCGCTTGCGACGGTGACCTCGAACCCCTCGGCCTTCAGCCCTCGCACGGTTTGATGCACACAGATATGGGCTTCCATGCCCGCGACGATGACGTGCCTCCGGCCTTCGAGGGCGCTGCGAATCTCTGGGACGGCGGACGCATCGAAGACGGTCTTGGCCACCGCGTGGCCGCCGAAATGAGCGAGGAGAGGAGCGGCCGTTGCTCCGAGTCCCCTTGGGTATTGCTCGCTGATGACGACGGGTACGTCGAGGGCGGCGGCACCAATGAGGAGCGTCTCAGCAACTCTGACCACCCGGGCGGCGTCGCCATCGCTCATGGCGCCGAGGAGTCGCTCCTGGATGTCGACGAGGAGGAGGACGCTTTCGGCGGGATCGAGAGAGTTCATCAGCTTCACGACTCAGTTCTCTTGCATGAGGGTGGAAAGAACCCCTGTTACAAAGGCTGCGGGCAGCTGCAGCTTGCGTTGGCCGTTTTCATCCGTGGACGATGGGAGCCGGAGAAGGCGGCCGTCACGCCACCAGAATAGCTGGTCGGAGATAGAGCCCGGGCCTTCGGCGTGCATGCCGATGGCGATGGGCGCCATGATCTCCATCGCGTCGACGACGTGGTGGTCGACGATTCGATGAATGAGAATGACGTGGCGATGTGGCAGAGCGACGATGAGGCCGTACTCGCTCGGGTCGACGAAGCGGCTCAGGTGGAGGGCATGACTCGCGATGAAGAAGCTCTGGGAGAGGAGGCTTCGAACCTTGACACCTTCGCCGGCGTTGAAGTCATCGACGGTGGGCGTGTCTTCACGCGCGATGTTTGCGAGGGCGAGGGCGAACAGTTCACTTGGCTCTTTGTTCCACTCGGCGGCCCAGCTCTTCTCGACGCTGACGACGGCCTTGTCGGTGTCGATGACGAGGATCGCGAGAAGATCTTCGGGGTCTTCGTTGAGTTGCCCAGCGTCGTTCCCCGTTTGCGATGCTGCACGCATCACAAAGCGCTGATGCTGTGCCGGAGGAATATCTGAACGCGCATAGAGGCGGAGCTTGAGGTGTTGCTCGTGAGTGGCGAAGTCTCGGAACTGACCTGCGCTCAACTCCGTCGTTCTCGCTAGGTCGAAGAGGTCGCGTATCACGCGCGCCCACTCTTGGGGTTTGCCATGATGAAGACAGGATTGAGCCATGTTCCGAAGGCCGTAGTGCGTGGCGTCGACCATGACGTAGCCAGCTTCAAGGTGAGAGACGATGCGCTCCCCCCATTCATGCTCAACTTCGCTGACTACGCCCTGAAGCGTCTCGTCAAAGAGGGCAAACTGCTCCGGTGACATGAACGAAGCCCAGCTGGGTGGCGGCTTGGGCTCATCATCCATCACTCCCGTTGTAGTGGAAGTCGTAGCTCGTGGGAATGACTTCCCGGCCGCGATGGAAAAGAAGCTCAGAGCACCGCAGCTTGCGATAAACTCAAAGGCCGGCGGCGTACGCGTCGAGCTCGTCCAAGGTCATGAGTACGCCCGGGGCGTTGCCGATGGGCGCCTCCCATGATCCCAGAAACGCATTCAGGGACCCTTCGGCGTCCAGATAGTCGACGTCGTCCTGGGCGCGCGTGGATTGCATTGGTATCTCCGCGATGAGGCGCGGGTCCATCGAGTCTGCCCGGGCGCTCTGAAGACCCCCCAGTTCCGCGTCGGTGAGCGCTGCATTCCAAAAGCGTAGGTGGTGAATGGCGACGTCGACGCTGTCTGGTGTGCCCAACGAGTCACGGCCGACGTAGAGGCCTGCCTCGCCTTCAAGGACCGGCGTTGTGCGAATCGATACGGGCGTCGCTCGCCGCTCGCCGTTCTGATAAAAAGCCACCGACCCACCGGGGTAGTCGCGGATGAAAGCGATGTGATGCCAGCAGCCGTCGTCGAGGGAGGGGACGGACCAGTTATATCCAAAGTTCTCCAAATCGTACGTCACCTGAACGCGCCCGGATGACAGCCTAAATACGCGAATGGAGAACCCGCCAAACCCGGTCTCATTGCCCATGAGGTGCATGCCAGCCGTCGCCGGCTGAAGAAATCGGACCCACATGTCCATCGTCGCGACCGGAGTGAGAAGGGCGCTTGCGGGGGTGACGGAAAGGTTCGCCTCGCGCGAGCCCACTCCACCCAAAACGGCGGCGGAGGTGACTGCAAGCTCTCCCCACTGCGCTGGGCAAACGACTGGGATGGGGCCGGCATCCGGCAGCTCGGGAACATCGAATCCGGCGTCGAGCATTCCGGCGTCGAGCATTCCGGCGTCGAGAAGCGTAGGCGTGGCGACGCAGCTGTCGCCGGCACACAAGAAGCCGATGCCGCAGCGTCCGTCGTCGACCAAGAGGCAGCTGCCGCGTCGACATTCGACGGCGCCGCACTCGCCGGCAATGTCGCACGTCGTCGTCGAGGTGCACTGAGTGCTGGCCCCGCAGAACTGCGGCGTCTCCGGTGAGCATTGCGGGTCCACGCACACCGCATTTGCGCAAGTGGCGCTCGCGTCGTCGCAAAGAACGCCTCGGCAGTTTCGAGTGAGGGCGACCGTGAGGCCTTGGTCTCGGGTGACTTGGACAAGCACGCGGCGCTCGGCGACAAGCTCGTCTGCGAAGAACACGCGTCCTGCGACGACGTGGTCGCCCGCTAGGACCTGAACATCGGCGACGCGTGCGCCGAGCTCGAGGGGCCGGTTTGGCACGCCATCGAAGACGACGATATCATCGATTCGGACCTCGATACGGTCGAGTTCGATTCCC
>JBLHKB010000208.1:0-10771 GCA_047619315.1 Polyangiales bacterium | reverse complement strand
GGGCCACGGACTCTGCGGTCCCGAACAGGCCGGCGTGCCCCGAAACACCGCCGAGCGCGGCACAGTTCTCGTCGCCGACCTCGCCACGTACGACGCGGTCGCGCCAGTCACAGTGCTCTGTCGGCGCAGAGCGTTTCGAGAGCGACCCGTGACCGGATTCGCCCGCAAAAAACAGGGTCTCTGCGAGGTTGAGCGGTGCGGTCACCCACTCGCGAACGGCCTCGTCCAGAGGCGTCTTGTTGATCCGCGCGAGAAGTTCTCCCGCGATGATGTAGCCAAGGTCCGAATAGACACATCGGCGTGCGGCAGTGCTGTCGCTGACTCGACGAGACGCCTCGGAGACGATCCAGCGGCGCGCTGCGCCTGTCCCCAGTTCATGAGGAACGTCGAGATAGAAACCGCCCCACGCCTCGAGGCCCGAGCGATGTGAAAGCAAAGTCCTCAGGTTGACGTTCTCCGCCGCACTCCCACGAAGGTCGCTCAGAGCATGGCCAATGGGCTCGTCGAGGTCCGCCATCCCTGCAACAGACATGCGCAATGCCGTCGTCGCTGTGACCGGCTTTGTCAGGGAAGCCAGGTCGTAGAAGGTCGCACACTCGACTGCTTCGCCGTGGGGCTCAAGCAGGCCTGCCACGGCGCTCAAATACACACGCTCTTTGCCCTCGCGGTAAGCGATGCATGCGCTCGCCCCAGGAAACACGCGCGTCGACGTTCCCGCATCGAGAAGGCGAACCATCTCGCGCCGCATGCGGGCTGCCCTGCTCACCGCTTTTTACCCCCCATAATCCCCAACAGAAAAGTATCGCGCGGGCATAGATGTGTCCACGAGTTTCGTGGGTACGCAAATGCCTTGCGTGCGCTTCTAGAAATGGGACGAACAGACGATGCGTAGCGACCTGCCTCGCCTGAGCGGGCTTCGGCCCGTAGCAGGTCGAATCAAAGACATTCCTGAAGACTTCTGCGTGGATGAGGTGCCTTCTTACCTTCCTTCAGGGAATGGTTCCCACCTCTTCGTTCGCATTGAGAAACGTGGCCTCACCACGCAACAGGCTATGCGCGAGCTTTCTGAGCACGCGAAGTGCTTGACGAAAACGATGGGCGCCGCCGGTCAGAAAGACAAAGTCGCGGTAACGACGCAGTGGATTTCAATGGAAGGAATCCAGGCGGACGCGTTTGCCAACTACACAAACGAAGGACTGCGTATCCTGGAGTGCGTACCCAACGAAACGAAACTCCGAACGGGGCATCTCCGCGGAAACCGTTTTCGACTTCGCGTCCGAGGCGTCGCTCCCGAAGACGTCGCTCAAGTCCTCTCGGAAGGGATGTCGCTGGGCGATGGCGTGCCCAACTATTTTGGGACGCAGCGATTCGGAAGAGATGGCGACAACGCGGACCGTGCGAAGACATGGCTGGTTGATGGCGGGCGCCCGCCGCGTGATCGCTTCAAGCGGAAGCTCTTCGTTTCGAGCCTTCAGTCGGCCGCGTTCAACGAGGTGCTCGCACAACGCGTCGAGAGTGGGCACGTGCACTCAGCCCTCGAGGGCGACGTCTTTCAAACCCAGCGCCGTGGAATTTTCTCGGACCCCGATGAGACAGCGAACGCCGCGCGTTTGGACTCCTGGGAGATCAGTGCCACTGGCCCCATGTTCGGCGGAGACATGCGCTGGGGTACGGCGGCCTGCGAAGAGCTCGAGCGAAAAGTCGAAGCGGAGTACGGCTTCAACGACGAGGTGTATGCGCGAATGGGCAAGCTTGGCCGGGGGACCCGCCGCACTCTTCGAATTCGTCCCCAAGACTTAGCTTTTGAGCCGGCTGACGACGGCTTTTGGGTAACCTTCGAGCTGCAATCAGGCGCCTATGCCACTGTCGTCCTTCGCGAGATCCTCGCGGACGCTTCAAGCTAATGATTTTCATTTGCAGGAATAGAAGGAAGAGGCCAGTGTTGAGAAGATAGATTTTTGGGTCTGTCTTGCTAACTCGCTGACCCTATGCACGACAGAGCTAGAGGCCGTGCTAAAGGCCGACCCCCGAGTTTCCTCGGGCGCTTAAGGAGAGACCTTCGAGATGGATATTCAGGAACGGCTTACCGCTTTCGCCATGTTGGGCGCGGAGTGGGTTATGTGGCTTCTTATTTTGTTGTCTGTCGTGTGCGTGGCGATAATCCTCGAGCGTGCGTATTACTTCTTCTCATCGAGAGATGATGCGCGAGCACTTCAAGCGCTCCTTCGTGGGAAGCTGAAAGAAGGCGATACCAAGGGCGCAGCGTCTGCACTCAAGAAATCTGCGTCATTCGAAGCTCGCGTGGCGCTTGCCGCACTCGAAGTGATTCCTTCCGGCGCTGAGGCGGTGGAAGAGCGAATTCGTGGAGAGCGAATCATGGCCAAGGCCGAGATGGAGCGAAACCTCGCTTTCCTTGGAACGGTCGGAAATAACGCCCCCTTCGTTGGGCTGCTCGGCACGGTCATCGGGATCATTCAGGCTTTCGCTGCCCTCAACGCCAGCCAAGGACAGGTCACGACGGATCTGATGGCCACCGTTGGTGAAGCGCTCGTCGCCACCGCCATCGGCATCCTCGTCGCGCTCCCAGCTGTTGCTGCCTACAATTACTACCAACGAGTTATCAAGGGCCGCTTGGTCTGGGCCGATGCCCTTGGCTCCGACGTTCTCGTCCACCTTCGGTCTAAAAACACCGCACGGGAGGACGATTAGTGGCTGGCGGTGCCATGGGTGGTGGGGACGACGATGACCTCATCTCCGATATCAACGTCACTCCTCTAGTCGACGTTGTCTTGGTGCTGCTGATCGTTCTCATGGTCACGGCGACAGCCATCGTGAGTAAGACGATCCCCATGGAGTTGCCTTCTGCGAGCACCGCCGAGTCGCCGCCGATCACGCCGACGACTCTCGGAATCTCCATCGACGAGGAAGGCACGCTGTTTCTTGACCGTGAAGAGGTCACAGAGGCCCAGCTTCGTGAGCGTGTTCGCGCGGCGCACGACGCTGACTCAGAAGTACGGGCCATCATCGCTGGAGACGGCCGCATCGCTTACGCACGTGTTGTGCGGATTATCGACATATTGCGTCAGCTACAGGTCACGAAGTTCGCGATCAACGTCGCCGCTGAGGACCTCGAAGGGGACTGAGGCGAGTGGATCCGAAGAACGTCACACATAGCCGGTCCGAGTCGACGGTGGGTTCCGTTCATCGTGATCGGAGGGCACCACTGCTGCTCACGATCGCCATCCTACTGAGCGTGGGCCTTCATGTGGCGACGCTGTTCGGCCTCGACTTCATCGATGTCCGTGTGAGCGCGGCCATCCCTCCAGAGGCGGAACTCGATTTCATGGAGATGGATCCGGTGGAGCCCGCGGTGGTCGAGCCAGAGCCCGAACCGGTGATCGAGGAGCCCGAACCGGTGATCGAGCCGGAGCCGGAGCCTCGTGAGCGACCCGTGCGACAAGAAGTGGAACCTGAAGAGGTCGAGGAATCCGCCCCGGCTCCGCTCAACGAGGACCCTCCAGCGGAGGAGCCGGAAGAGCTCACTGGCTTTACGCTGACCGGCGACGGCAGCTTCACTGTGGATGGGGGCAACGGCCAAAGCCGAATGAGCCCTATTGGGACCCAGCGGCCAACGGGTCGTCCCGATGGCGAGGTCGGTGGAACAGGCACAGGCGGCATGGGAACTGGAATGGGACCCACGGTCGTGCCAGTGCGAAATCTCTCCCGACGCCCAGAACCCCCGTCGGAGCGGATAATCGCGCGCTGTTTGGAAGAAAACTACCCCCGTGCTGCTCGCCGTCAGGGTCTCGCTGGTGCTGCATCGGTTCGGGCGCAGATCGGTCCAAATGGGGATGTATCAAGACTTTCAGTACGCTCTGAGAGCATCACGGGCGAAGGGTTTGGCCAAGCTTGCATTCAGTGTATTCGTGGCCGCTCATGGTCACCTCCGCTCTCCAGAGGCGGACAGCCCGTTAGTACGCGAATCACCTACACGTGCGATTTCGTCGTACGTTAGTCAGCGGATCTTCAACGGGCCAGGCGGCTTTTTCTGCTCTCGTCGGAGGTTTACATTGAATCTCACTGTGATGCGGTGCGATGCTTTGGCCGTCTTATGCGTCAAATTTGCCGATGGTCAGCCGCGCTCCTCGCGGTCCTCTCCCTGAGTGGAATCACGAGCGTCACCGAAGCGCAGGTGCCCGCAGACCGATTCAACACTCAGACCTTCGCGCCCGCGCCAGGTCCGTCGAACTACCTTCAGGTCGAAGGAGCAAACGTCACCGGCAACAACGCATTTGGTGCCGGCCTGACGCTCGACTACGCGAGCCGAAACTTCGTGCTCTACAACGCAGAGTGCACCGACGCGACGGAAACGAACTGTTCCGTTTCTGACGTTAATACAGAGCTCGTCTCGTACATCGCCCAAGCCAACCTCTACGCGTCCTTTGTCTTTGCCAACAGGTTTCAGGTCGGCCTGAATATTCCGTTGCTCTTGAGCGATGGCGACGGTTTCGACCGCTTCATCCAAGGCGAGGCGGTGCAGGTTCCAGGCGGCACGCAGTTCGCTATCGGCGACCCGATGCTCAGTCTAAAGGCGCGTCTCTACGGCGAAGGCGAGGGCTTCTTCCTCGGCGCCACGGTTTTCGGAACAGCCCCTGTTGCCCAGCAAATGGGCGACGGATTCCTTGGGGACGAGAGTCTTCGTGTCGGTGGCCACGTGATCGCCCAGTTCGTTCAAAATGGCTTTCACCTCAGCGTTAATCTCGGTGGTTTCTTTCGACCGAAGCGAACATTTCTTTCAACCCAAGTTGGGTCGCAGCTCACATACCGAGCCGCCGTTGGTTATGAAGTTACACCACTCATCATGGTGTTTGCCGAAGTCGACGGCGCCGCTGGTCTCTCGTCCGAGCTCGATGAGAATGCACTTGAAGCCCGCCTGGCAGCGCGTCTTCGCGCAGGTGACTTCACATTCACTCTCGCTGGCGGCGCAGGACTGATTTCCGGTGTTGGCGTCCCTGGCTTCCGCGCCATTGGTGGCTTCGCCTACGCACCCAACAGCGGCGACCGCGACGGCGATGGCGTCGTCGATGAAGACGACGCATGTCCTACCGAGGCCGAGGACCGCGACGGTTGGGAAGACAGCGACGGATGCCCCGAAGCCGACAACGACCGCGACGGCATCAACGATGCCGATGACCCATGCCCCATCGAAGCGGAGGACGCCGATGGCTTCGAGGACGAAGACGGCTGTCCCGACACAGACAACGACGGTGATGGCGTCAGCGATGGCTTCGACACCTGCCCCAACGACCCAGAAGACATGGACGGCGACCGCGACGAAGATGGTTGTCCCGATTCGGACACGGACCGCGATGGCATCGACGATGTGGACGACCAGTGTCCTGGTGAGCCAGAGGACGCAGATGGCTTTGGAGATGAGGACGGCTGTCCCGAGGCAGACTTCGACGGTGACGGCATCGATGACGACATGGACGAATGCCCAGACCAAGCTGAAACAGTCAACGGCGTGAACGATACCGATGGCTGCCCAGAAGAAGACACCGATGGAGACGGGCTGACCGACTCTCAGGATCGCTGCCCCACGGAACCCGAGACGCTCAACGGGGTTCGCGATGACGACGGATGCCCGGATGGTGATCCTCTCATTCGTCGCGATGGAAACCGCGTCATTCTGCTCCAGCAGATCGTATTTGCGAATGCCCGCGCACGTATTCGCGGACCTCGCTCTCAGAACATCCTCAATGCTGTGGCGTCGCTCCTTCAAGCGAACCCACAGTTCACGCATGTACGAGTCGAGGGGCACACGGATAATGAGGGAGCTGATGCTGCCAATCTGCGGCTCTCCCAGCAGCGTGCGGAAGCGGTGGTTCGGGAGCTCGTTGAACGAGGGATCGATCAAGCTCGTCTTCAGGCCGAAGGCATTGGGTCCGCTCGACCGCTCGAAAGCAACAGCAACGAAGAGGGTCGCACAGCAAACCGACGTGTGGAGTTCCACATCGACGGTGGACCTGATTCGACGCCAACCGCCCCCGCACCTGCAGCGGCGGAGTAGCTTCGCGGCTTTGATCGCTGCGGCCTTATTCGCTGCAGCCTTATTCGCGGCGGCTTTGATCCTTGCGGCTTTGATCCTTGCGGCTTTTTTGACCTCAAGCGGTATGGACGCGCAGCCTGAGGGATGCGCGTGCCCCCTGCTATCCTTGGATCTATGACGGGCGGTCTCGTCCTCCTTCACAGCCTCGCCTCTTGGGGCTGCGTACCAAACGACGAGGGCGTTCCCGGAAACAGCCAGGGGTCACACCTGTGGCAAGGAAGGCTGAGCGAGAACACCTGTGGTCCCAGCGCAGTTCCAGCAGACGACGAAATCGAGATGCGGGTCCAGCTCCGCCGAGACGGCGCCCTGGCCGTGTGGCGCCGGCCAGGCTCCCCGTTGATGCTTGGCAGCATTGAGTCCGACGAGAGCTGGCGACTCAACTTCTCCACGACTGTGAACGTTTATGAGTTCGACCCGCTGACAGGACGTGGCCCCTGCTCTTTCGAACAAGTGGAGACGATTCGTTTCGCCCCTGTTGAGCCTGAAGAGAGCACCGATCCGGAGATGACCGAAGACCAAGAGCTCCGCTTCGTCGGTACATCCGTTACACGCTGGTACCCCTCCCCTGGCACCGACTGCAGCGCCAGCCTCGCCATCGTGGGCGGACCTTTCTTCGACCTCCCTTGCGAGGTTGAGTACGCCATTCAGAGCACACCCATCGACTCGATCTTCGCTGCGGAACAGGAAGAAGAAGAAGAAGTCGAAGACAACACTCTCTAGCTCACCTTTCGGACAGGGGCTTCGGACACGGGTTTCGCTGCGGGGAACTCCTTGATGTAGACATCGTGTTTGCTGTAGGGGATCTCGATCTCAGCCTTCTCAAACTCCTTGTAGATCGTGGTGTGCAAGTCATGCGTCACCTCTTCTCGGAGACGCGCATCATGGATCCAGACGTGAAGGGTGTGCGTGAGTCCCGAAGCGCCAAACTCCCGAAAGAGAACTGCAGGAGCGGGAGTCTCCAGGATGTTCTTCATCTTCGTCGGGACGCCAGCGAGGGTCTCGTGAACCGTGTCGATGTCGGACCCATACGCCGCGTCCACCGTCACGCTGATTCGATGAGAGATCGATGGTCCACCGGTCTCGTTGATGATCATGCCATTGCCGATGATGCCGTTGGGAACGGTGATTTCGACGCCATCCATCGTGAGCATGCGCGTGGACCGCAATCCAATAGAGAGGACTCTGCCGCGGAGCTCGTTCTCAAGGACGATGTAGTGCCCGACCTCGTAAGGGGCGTCGGCGACGATGAACAGACCACTGAAGAGATTCGCGAGGGTGTCCTTGGCGGCAAAACCAATCGCGATACCGAGAATTCCGGCAGAAGCCAGCCATGCCGTCAAGTCGATGTTCCAGGCTAGAAATACGAAGTAGATGGCGAGGCTCCACACGAGAACCTTGCCGAAGATGTCGAAGACCGGGAGCGTTCGAGGCTGAATTAGGTCTTTGGTTCGGGCGCGCTGACTCAGAACCAGCAGCAGAATTTGGGCGACGACCAGGATTGCCTTCGCCCACACCAAGATCGCAATCGTCTGCATCGCAGACGTCACGTAGTGCATCGTCTGTTCGAGAATCGGTAGCCGGTGAACAGCGAGGTGAACCGAGAGGAGCACCACCGTCATGATGAGCGGCCGCCGAAGCGCCGTGAGAGCCTTGTCGTCAGCGTCAGTTTCGGTCTTCGCCACAAGTGCCCCAAGGACGCCCGTCGTGATGAACACCACGATTCGCGCCACGATCATTCCGCCGATGATGATGGCGACGGCAAGCAGGTACGGGTTTTCGAACTGTGCGAGGAAGGCTTCGAGGCGCTGCATTTTCGCACGATACCCTCCCGTCTCAGCTCTACCAAGGCGTGCTAACCTAGACGATGAGCGATAAAATCGTCTGCGTCGAAACTTCGGATGAACTTCGCGGTATCTTGGGTGAGGTCGCTCCCCGCGTTGCGAACAAGGTAAAGACAGACCTCGGCCCACTCCACAAAGCATGGATTGATGCGTCGCCGCTCTACTTCATCTCGAGCGTCAGTGCCTCGGGACACGTGGACATCTCGCCGAAAGGAGACCCGGCAGGGTCAGTGCTTGTGCTTGATGACAAGACAGTCGTGCTCCCTGAGCGTCCAGGTAACCGTCGCGCTGACGGCTTTCATAACGTTCTGGAGAACCCACGCGCCGGCTTGATATTCTTGATCCCAGGTCGAGGCGATACGCTTCGCGTGAGCGGCTCGGCACGTCTCGTGCGTGACGCTCCCTTCTTTGACCGTCTCGCTGTCCGCGGACGCCGCCCGGCGCTGGCGTTGATGGTGAGTGTGGAGTCCGTGTTCTTCCACTGCTCCAAAGCGTTTCTGCGCTCGGAACTCTGGGACGCGAAGACCTGGCGACCAGATGCACTGCCCTCGCGCGCGCAGATCTCGAAGGTGGTGGAGCGTCCGGATGAATCGTTGGAGGCGCTCGAGGCCTTCTATGGGCCCGAGTACCGAAAGAAGCTCTACCGCGACACTTAGCGGTCGCTGGCCCATCCGTGCAAGTGACGTACGCAAGGGTGGGACGGTGTCGAGTTCTCGGTTCGTCGCGCCGTCAGTCGAACGACTGTGGCGCCCCCGGGATGATTCGAACATCCGACCTTACGCTTAGGAAGCGTCTGCTCTATCCAGCTGAGCTACGGGGGCGTGGGTGACGAGCTAGCACATGGTGCGCCTTTCTCGCCAGGTGATCAGTACTTGATGAGGGCACGAACGGTGCTGTCGCCGAGTTTCTTGCGGCCGTCCAAGAAGCCGAGCTCGATGACAAAGAGGTAGCCTGCGAGGACGCCGCCGATCTTCTCGATCAGGCCTGCTGTTGCTGCGGCGGTTCCGCCGGTGGCGATGAGGTCGTCGACGACGAGTACACGGGCACCCTTGGCGAACGCATCTTCATGCATCTCCAGGGAGTCGGTTCCGTACTCAAGTTCGTACTCAACTTTGACGCACTTCGCCGGGAGCTTTCCTGGCTTTCGCGCCGGCACGAATGGGAGTCCAAGTTTTAGCGCCAGCGGCGCCCCGAAGAGGAACCCTCGTGACTCCATACCGACGATGACTTCCGCTTTTAGCTCGCGGGCGTGCTCGGCGAGGGCATCGATGCAGACGCCGAAGGCCTTCGCGTCGGCGAGGAGCGGCGAGATGTCTTTGAAGAGAATGCCCGGCTTTGGGAAGTCAGGAACGTCGCGGATAAACGATGTAAGGTCGATCATGATTCTGTTGTCTCTTTGGTGCTTGCCCACTGGGCGAGGCCAAGGTGGGAGGCCCGGGTCGTGTCGATGGAGATAGGCGTGATGGAGGCATAGCCGCGGTCGACGGCGTCGGTGTCACTCCCGCTCACCTCGCCGTGGCTCGGAGCGCCAGGGGACCCAATCCAGTAGTATTCACGTCCTCGTGGGTCATCGCGAACCTCGACCCCCTCTGCGTAGATCCGGGTCCCAAGGCGTGTGGGAATAACACCTGCGACGGGGCCTTCCGGAAAGTTCACGTTGAGCAGTGGAACCTGATCCGTCGGCATCGTGATCTCAAGAACACGTTCACAAATACTCGCGGCGAGCGCAGCGTTGGACTCAAATTCGCGGCGTGGTGCCATCGAGCTGAACGCGATCGAAGGGATACCGCGAAGAGCGCCTTCACGGGCAGCCGCCACGGTGCCGGAGTAGTGGACGTCGCTTCCAAGGTTCGGGCCGTGGTTGATTCCACTGGCAACGAGGTCGGGTCGCCGCGGGAGGAGGTCTGCCCGAAAGAGAGCGACGTAGACACAATCCGCAGGAGTTCCGTCGACGGAGTGGACGTCCGTCTCGTGCTCCTCATGGCGAAGCGGGTGATGAAGAGAGATCGCGTGGCTTTTGGCGCTCTGCTCATACCGAGGAGCGACAGTGACCACGTCGGCGAATCGAGAGAGGGCCAGCCGTAAGGCGACGCATCCAACGGCATCAAAGCCATCATCGTTGCTGACAAGAATCAGGGGGCGTTGTGTCACGCTGCGCGATAGCAGGCGCTGCCCAGGCTCGCTAATCGGCAGCGACGCCTCGAGACATGGGCTTCTGCCCGGCTCCCCTGTTTCAGCCAGGAAGTCGAAACCGCGCAACCCTTGAGAATGACACGGAATCATGGTTCCATGGTGCGGTGACGAAGAGGGGAATCTGGCAATGACGAAGGCCGAGATCATCGATGCCGTTTACGACAAGGTGAGTGGTATCTCCAAGAAGGAGGCTGCTGAAATAGTCGAGGCGGTCTTCGACACCATGAAAGATGTCCTTGCCGAGGGCGAGAAGATCAAGATTTCTGGCTTCGGCAACTTTGTCGTTCGGGAGAAGAAGGAGCGGATCGGACGGAACCCGCAGACTGGTTCTCCGATTCCCATCAGCGCCCGGCGCGTGCTGACCTTCAAACACTCGCAGGTCTTGCGCGGTGCCCTCAACCCAGAGTCGGTTGAACCCGTTGTCGATACGCCAGAGACTCCCGAGTCCTAGCTCGCTTCTGCGCGAACAGTGCGCCGCCGCGTCACGCCCAGACTTAAATAAAAAACCCGGAATCCTGTGGTTCTAAAACCTGGATTCCGGGCCCCGGTCGGAGCGACTGGATTCGAACCAGCGACCCCTACACCCCCAGTATAGTGCGCTACCAAGCTGCGCTACGCTCCGTCCTGT
>JBLHKB010000207.1:0-10889 GCA_047619315.1 Polyangiales bacterium | reverse complement strand
TTCGAGCCTCGGCCTCATCGTTGCGCTGTGTGAGTTCATCCCGAAGTTCCCCAAGCTGAGACTTCCCCAGAGCAATGCCGCCGAGCACGTCTCGCAGGACCTGCTCGACCGCGGCCTGTTCCCAGAGGAGTGCATCGGCCCGTCCCTCAGAGTCCCCCGCTTTTGTGTGCTCTGCGCGGGATGCGCGCAGTTCTCGCCGTTTGGTGCCCAAGCGCAACTCGTTTCGCTTTCCAACGCTCTGCGAGCGGGCCAGGCGATCGATCGCGCGGCCAAGCGTCACTCGAAAGTCTCGAGCTCCAGTAGCCAGCGCCTCAAGCCGATGCTGGCACTCCGCCGTGTCTGCGACGCACTCTTCAAGGCCAACTAGGAGCTGCCGCGCATGCTCCAGATCCGCGGCGACGTCGCCATCGTCCACGGCACCACGCTCGTTTCGAGCCAAAGTATCCAGGGCGTCAAAACGCTCGCGCCAGCGTCGAACACCGACGGGTCCGAGGCCTTCTTCGCTGCCTTCGTCTCGCTCAGGCGCAAGAAGCGGAGGCGGCTGAGGAATCGAACTCTCCCCGACCATGTCCGGAGGAGGAGCTGGAATCGTGTGCGACACGATCGCGTCGATCGCTTCCACGTGCGTGGGTTCCGGTGGCGGCTGCGTTGCGTGCGATGTGAGAGCCGGAGCGCTCCACGTGTCTGGGCCTCCGAGTCGGTCAGCCATCAGCTCAAGCTCGTCCAGGAAATGATAGGCGTCGCGAAAGCGGTCGTCGGGCAGCTTCTCAAGACATCGGAGGATGAACACTTCGAGTGCCGGCTGGATCTCGGGGTAGCGAGCGCTCGGCGGGATCGGCGCCTCGGTGACATGCTTGACGAGGAGGTCGCCCGGGTATTCGTAGTCGAAGGGCAACGCCCCAGTGGCCATCTCGTAGAGAATGACGCCGAGCGAATAGAGGTCCGAGCGACCATCGATATCCATCGATTGAATGTACTCGGGTGCGATATAGCCTGGAGTTCCGAAGATCTGCTGGGAGCCAGTCAGGCTTGGTGCGTCGAGGATCTTAGCGATGCCAAAATCCAGGATCTTCACGGACTCGGCGCCGTCTTTACGTGCAGTGAGGAGAATATTGTCGGGTTTCAGGTCCCGGTGTACGACGCCCATCTCATGGGCGCGGCCGAGCGCCGACCCCATCTCTCGACACAGACGCAGTGCCCGCGTCGTATCGAAGCGCCCCTTCTCAAGGGCCTTCTTCAGCGGCTCACCAGGAACGAACTCCATGACGAGATACACGATGCCGTCGTGCGTCTCCCCGAAGTCGGTAATCTCCACAATGTTCTCGTGGTTGATTCGGTTGACAGCTCGCGCTTCGCGCACGAAACGGTCGCGCTGCACGGGGTCTTTGGCGAGGTCGCGCCGCAGCGTCTTGACCGCGACGAGCCGGTCGATGAGCACATGGCGCGCAAGGTAGACCGCCGACATTCCTCCGGCGCCGAGCCGCGAAATCAGGCGGTGACGACCGCCCACGGTCCGGCCGATCAGCGCATCCTTGACGGGAAGCAGTGGCTGGCCATCGATGCCGCACATGATGGCATCGTCGCCATAGCGCGCGCCGCAGCTCGGACAGACCTTCAACGCAGCCCCCACACGCGTTCGACCTAGGCCGCGTCCGCGTCTGGACCCGCGTCCGTCACGCCACTGTCAGGAAAGGCATCAGTGCTTCCGTCGCTCGCCGCGTCCGTCGCTGCATCTTCGCCAGCATCCGTCGACCCAGCGTCATTCGCATCAACCGCCGCGTCCTGAGGGCCACCATCCGTCGCGTCGACTGGGACGTCGCTCATCATCGGGCCAGAGTCGGAAACAGGGCCGGAGTCTGGAGCGGGGCCACTGTCGATGGAAGGCCCGGAATCACGAGCCATGTCGCAGGTCACTCCGCAGGAGCCCCGCGGCTCCGACACGACCGCGCGGCAACACATCAAGGTGCCGCTGCAGTCGTCGTTCTCTTTGCAGGTGTCTCCGTCCGCCCCCTTGCAACCAGCGAGGCTAGCAAAGAAGGTAAAAACGAGTGCAAGGAACGAAAAGGAAGAGGATCGCATGGTCGGGGCAACATGACGCCAGTGACCAGAAGCTGCAACCCTGCATCCACGGCCTGCGATTAGAGCGCGTCGAATACGCAGCGGAAACCTAAATCCGGCGAGTGTCGCTGCTCCCCAACCGGAATACGCGTGGTGGTTCGTAGATCGACGGCCTGGCTGCGCCAGGATCCCCCACGTATGATTCTGTGCCCCGAGGAATCAGCGCCACGTGGGTCGACGGGAACTTCCCCGGCCCAGGCTTCGCGTTCGGGGTCAAAGGCATCAAGGGTCCACTCCCAGACGTTGCCCGCCATATCGTAGAGGCCATCTGGACTCCGCCCCTCGACGTACGAGCCCACGGGGGCAACGAACTCAAATCCGTCGATGAGCCGAGCTCCAGAACCGTGGTTCGCCAGCCGGTCGTTGAACAAACTTCCCCACGGAAATCGCCGACCGCCGGAGCCACGTGCGGCTCGCTCCCATTGAGACTCCGTCGGGAGCTCTCCCCCAGCCCAGCGGCAGAAGTTCCGCGCATCATCCCAAGTCACACCCGTCACGGGCATTGCTGGTTGGCTAAAGCGCTCATCACCATTGCCACTGCGGGCAGGTAAACAGCCCCCTACGCCCACACACTCGCCGTAACGCTCACGCGTCACTTCGAAGCGATCGATATAGTACGGAGAGAGAAAGATACGACGACGGGGCGTCTCGGAGGCAAAGCGTGACTCGTGACAGACGAACGCATCCCGAGAGGCTGGCGACGTATTCCGGCAGAACATCACGGCTTCGGCGATCTGCATGGGGTGAAGACCTCGCGCGAACCAACCCGCATTGATGCGAACGAGCGCGCTCTCTTCCACTGTGACGCGTTGCTGCGCGCCGCCCGGTGCAGCAAGCGCCAGAACAAAGGCTACGCAGCCGAGCCTCGCCCTCATGCTCGCTGGAATGTTCGGCGCGCACGAACAACGACGGCCACACCAAAGGCGAACATCGCTGCAGAGATCCACTGGGAAGTAGAGACGCCAAGCCAGAGGCCACGCACACCATCTCCGCGGAAGGTCTCGGTCAAGACACGAATCACGGCGTAGGCCGCGAAGTAGTACCCCACCGACTCACCGCTTCCGACCTTACGTTTCGGCCAGAAGAGCAGGAACGCAGCGAGCAGAAGCAGCAGCGAAGACTCGTAGAGCGGGACGGCGTGGCGAAATACCGACGGGTTGGCTGCCGGCGCGAGCGGATGAGTATAGAGGATTGAGAAAGGGCCGTCGTATGGCTTGCCAAAGCAGCAGCCGCCGAGAAAACACCCAAGTCGCCCCATCGCGTGAGCCATGGGGACGCCGGGCACGGCTAGGTCGAGAAAGCGGAGGAAGGGAAGGTCCAGCTTCTTGCAGGCCAAGTAGAGGGCAAGACCGCCACCCAGAGGCGCGCCGTAAAAGACGATTCCCTGGGTGTCAAAGGCCGCGGTCAGGCTGCCTTTTCGAATGGCCTCGACGACATAGTAGAGGCCACTCGCACCGATCAAAGAGCCAGCGGCGCCAAAACCGCAGGCGGCGATGGCCGAACCTGCGTCGAGGCCTGCGCGATGTGCGGCACGGGTCGCAACGGCGGCACACACGAGCATGGCGACGGCAAGAAGGATCCCAAAGTTGCCGATGGGGCGTTCAAGTTCGCCGAGGCGAACGATCGTGAAAATGGGGTCCACGTGCCGGGGGACTTACTGAACGTCGTTCAGATTGGTGACGCTAACAAGAAATGCCTCGCCGTTCTGCGAACACATCCCAAGACGGGCGCTTCCCGCCGTCGTGTAGACCGAACAGGTGGTCAAATCGGTGATGCCAACGGATTGCGCCTGGGCGCCCTCCGGTGTCCCGGCCATCGGGATACGCGTGGAGCAAGGCGTTTGCTGACTGCAATCGCGCGAGAACGCCTGTGCGGCGAGGGGGCCCATTTGAGCGCAGAGTGAGCCTTGAATGGCTGAAAACGTGGCTGGGTGGAAATGTCGGGCAGAGGTGGCTCCGCTGGGATCTGATCTGCACTCCGACTGAATCGAGCTCAGCCGCACGCTGAGACCCACACGCTCGCCTGCTTGTTCCAGCGCCTCACCCATAGCCTGACCAAACAGGCTGCCGGCGGCGTTGCCACCATTCTGACCCTGCTGGTTGGCGTCCATGGTCGACGATGTGAGACAGGCATTACAAAGCCCACAGGTCAGAGCAACGATGAGCGAAAGGAAGAAAGCGACGATGCTCACCACGAGGCCGGCGATGGCGGCTCCGCTGCTGTCACCGGTCTCTTGCTTGCTCCGGCTCATCGCGACGCCGCCCGTAACGATGCCAGCGAGGGCCAAAACCGGGCCACCAAAGCTGAAAAGCGCACCCACTACTGGCACGGGGGCGGCGATAATTCCGACGATCATGCAGAGGAAAGCGCCCATTCCAAGGACGATAGAACCGATGGCCATGCTTGAACCTTCGTTGACCCCGTCGATCGCGTCAAGGCGGCACATGGCACAATGCCGACAGAACACTATGCTCCGCGCCATGGAGACCCCTGAATCTGAAGAAGTGCGTGGTGGACGATGTGCCATCGCAGGTCGACCCAACGTCGGGAAGTCCACCCTTCTCAACCGGATGCTGGGCCAGAAGCTCGTCATCGCGACCCCACGACCGGGCACCACGCGCAGCGCGGTCCTGGCTGTCTACGCGAGCGACACCACGCAGATCGCGTTCGTCGATACCCCAGGCCTCGCGCGTCCCCGCTCAGCCCTCCACAAAGTCCTCGTCGAGCAAGCCCAGCAGGGCATCGTCGATGCCGACGTCGTGCTCTTCTTGACCGAAGCGCCCGCGGACAAAGCCCGCAAGGGAGATCAGAGGAAGAGGTCTGGCCGGCCAGAGATGCCACCACCGGATATCGCTGCGCTTCAAATGCTCGGTGAAACAAAGACGCCGATCATCCTAGTGATCAATAAGATCGACCGTCTTGGCGACAAGACTCTGCTGCTGCCGTTCATCAACCATTGTCGAGGCGTTCACGACTTCGCCGCCGTGGTACCCATCAGCGCGACCAAAGACAAAGGGTTCGACGGCCTCTTGCGCGAGATTCGCAAGCACCTTCCCGAAGGTCTCCTGTACGAGGACGAGGATTTTCTCACAGACCGGCCAGCGCGATTCTTCGCCTCCGAGTTCATCCGCGAGGCAGTGATCCGCCGCACGCGCGACGAGGTTCCCTATGGGTGCGCCGTCGTCATCGATGCGTACCAGGAAGACGGTCCCGACATCCGGATCTCGGCGTCCATCGTCGTTGAGAAGCCCTCCCACAAGGGAATCGTCATCGGCGCCGCTGGTAAGCAGATCAAGGAGATCGGAATCGAAGCACGCGAGTCTCTTTCGCGCTTTCTCGACCGCCGCGTTCATCTCGACCTCTTCGTCAAAGTCGATCTCGGCTGGACGAATAACCCCAGCAAGGCCAAGGCACTCGCGACCAGCGAAGGCTGAGCCTTGTCGTGAACGAACCATCGCAATGACCGATACACCCCAAAAGTCCGGCTCCAAAAAGCCACGTCGCCACCGCCGCGAACCCCTGCCTGCAAATGCCGGCCAAGAACGGCCCATGGTAGCCATCGTCGGTCGGCCGAATGTTGGGAAGAGCACTCTTTTCAACAAGCTTGCCCGCAAACGCATCGCGATCGTCGAAGACATCGAAGGCGTCACGCGTGACCGCCACTACGCCGATGCTTGGGCCCTGGGCCGAGACTACGTGCTCATCGACACCGGTGGCTTTGACCCCGACAGCGACGACCCGATGAAGGAAGGCATCGCCACGCAGGTGAAGCTCGCCTTGGCAGAGTGCGATGTCGTGGTCTGCGTCTTTGACGCCATGAGCGACCCGCTTCCCGCCGACCGCGAAGCCGTCAAACTCCTACGCGCCACGAACAAGCCCGTTCTCTACGTGGCGAACAAAGCAGACACGCAGGCGCGCGCTCTTGGCAGCGTCTCGCTCTACGAGCTGGGCCTGGACCACATCTTCCCGGTGTCCTCACTTCACGGCCGCGGCGTTGGCGACCTGGAAGAAGCCATCTCCAAGGCTTTCCCGCCTCAGCCGGAGAATGCTCAGGAATTCGAGCACGACGTCGCCCGCGTTTCGATCATCGGCCGACCCAACGCCGGCAAGTCGTCCCTCGTGAATCAGCTCATGGGCGAAGAGCGTCAGCTCGTCGACGCTCGCCCCGGCACCACCGTGGACAGCATCGATACGCTCTTCGAGCGAGGCGAACACCGTTTCGTGCTCATCGACACAGCGGGCATTCGCCGCAAGGCGAAGGTCAAAAGTCACGGCATCGAAGTGCTCAGCGTTTACAACGCGATCCGAGCGATGGAACGATCTCATGTCGTCGTTCTCATGGTCGATGGCGAAGCAGGTGTTGGCGAGCAGGACGCAAAGATCGCGGGTCTCGCAGTCGACCGCGGTTGTGGGCTCGTCATTGGGCTGAACAAGTGTGACACCCTGAACCAAGAGCAGATCAAGGTCGCAAAGCAGCGGACGCGCGAAATTCTCGCCTACGCCCCCTGGGCGCCCATCGTCGCTCTGAGCGCCACGACGGGCCGCGGAGTCGGTCGGCTCCTCGACGCGGTTCACACCGCGGTGCAGTCGCACAGGACCCGCGTCAAAACCTCGGAGGTCAATCAGTTCTTCGAAGAGGTTCTTGATAAGCACCCACCTCCGACGCAAAAGAGCCGAGCCGTTCGCCTCTACTACATCACACAAGCGCAGTCCCGGCCTCCGACGTTCGTCGTCGTGACCAACCACCCGAAGTACGTGCACTTCAGTTATCAGCGCTACGTCATCAACCAAATTCGCGAACGATTCGGTTTCGAGGGAACCCCGATTCGCGTTCGCTACCGAGACAAGGACCGAAACAGCACACGGATAAAGCCTACATGAGGGCGCTCCCCGCGTTGTTACTCTGCTTCGTCGTGCTCTTCGGGTGTGGAGACGACGAAGCCAACGAGGCGCGACTACTGATCGACCGCATCGAGGGACTGGGCGATCCTGATCTCGACGCACGAAGACAACGCGTCAACGCCCTGATGCGACTACCCATAACGTCTCCTCGCGTTCAAGCCGTTCATGAAGCGTGTGTTCCGATGCACGAGGCGCTTCTTCGTGCCGACGAAGCGAGCGTCGAAGCGCGCACCGCCGTCGACGAGCTCGAAGCCGGGGACCAGCGCGCTGGAGAGCGCGCGGCGGACGCCCTCGCCCGTTCAGAATCCGCCGTGCTCGAGGTTCGAGACCGCCGAGCATCCTGCGAAGAGCTCTTGGCTCAGCTCCGAACACGTTACGCGCCAAGGCGCGAGAGCGGGAATTGAGCACTTTCGCGCCCTGTCCCTCCTTTGAATCGCCTGCTAACGTGCCTTCGATGAGGTGGATATTCGTCATACTCGTGTTCTCTCTGGTGGGCTGCGGCTCAAGCGCGGACGAAAGCAGCGCGTCCCCTTCAGAGCCCGCACCTGTCGTTCGGGGCAACGCCGAGGGCTTCTTACTGACCTGGTTTGACGACGAGGGCGCCCATATCGCCGAGGCCCGTGAAGCGATTCCTGCCGAGCGTCGCTCCCGCGTTCGTGTCGATCGGCTCGACATCGCACCGGAGGATCGAGACCCCTCCAATGTGTGGCTCGCAGACCTCAACGACATGAACGCGAATGGCGCATACCCCGTGGAGTCGATGGGCCGAGATGCCTTTGACACCCTCCTCGATGAAGAGGCCGGGGTCGAATTCGCCGAGGCTGGAGAAGACGACGGGAGTGCAGACGACGGAAGCGATATCGTCGTCTACGGCGCGTCCTGGTGCAACGCCTGTCGCTCCGCGGCCGCCTATCTCCGCTCTCAAAATGTGCCCTTTGTGGAACGAGATATCGAAGCGGAGCCCGGAGCTCGCGCCGAGATGCAGGCAAAGGCACGAGCCGCTGGCATCCAGCCGAGCGGGATCCCGGTGATCGATGTCCGCGGAACGATCGTGACGGGCTTCGATGAGAGCCGCATCGCACGCCTTCTTCGTGAGTCTTGAGCGAAGTCCCGAGACGAACCCACGGGAAAATCCTGAGCCTCCGCGGGATGGCCAACGCCGTGCTCTCCGACAAGAACCCTGCTAGACGCTCCGCATGTTCGGCTTTCGTCCTCTTGCTTTTCTAACGCTGACGCTCCTCGTTGCGTGCTCGTCCCTGGGCCCCACCAACTTCGCGACCCGGGGTAACCAAGAACATCGCGACGCAGCGGACGCCATCGCGCCGCCGCTCGGAGCAGACCCTGGCGAGGCACCAAACTCAATTGAGGTGCGCACACTTCGAGTCGCCTGGTCCGGTGCCGAAGGCGTCTCTTCACGCATCACCCGTAGCGAAGAAGACGCAGCCGATCGGGCCCAAACCGTGAGCTCACTTCTTCGTGCGCCCGGGAGTAACTTTGGCGAGGTCGCCCGCGAGTATGGTGACGTCCCACCAAGCATCGATCGACTTGAACGCGCGAGCACGGACCCCGCCGTCTTCAACACGGCGGCGGCCCTCAACCGCGGCGAGATTAGCCGGCCGATTCGTACTCCCGGAGGCTTCGTCATCATGAACCGACGCGCCGACCCGGCCAGCGGCCCTACCACCGTTGCGGCTCGTCATATCCTCGTTGCTTACACCGGAGCCCGACGTGTGGCCGACACCGTGACGCGCTCGCGTGAAGAAGCCTTGGCGCTTGCCACGCAAGTTCGGACGGCAGCGGTAGCCGGAGGCAACTGGACGGAGCTTCATCGAGACAACACGGATGAGCCGGGCTCACCACCGAACGGCGACCTTGGAACGTTTGGACGCGGCCAAATGGTGCCAGCTTTTGAACGAGCGGTCTTTGCGCTCGAGGTGGGTGCCACCGGCGAAGTCGTGGAGACACCCTTCGGGTTTCACGTCATCCAGCGCGTCGAGTAGCGCTCAGCTAAACTGCGCGCTGAAAGCCCATACACACAACACCCAACGCTTCAGCGAGGTTTTCCGGTGACTTGTAGGCACGAGCTACACCGTTGCGAATGAGAGCTGGAGGCTTGTCGTTCATTTGATGCGCGAAGACGGCTCCGCCCGCCCAAACAACTTTTCGAGCTCCGGCAGAGGCGGACTCGATGGTCCCGCCGAGTAAAATGGTGACGGTATGCCCGCCATGTTCAGCAACCGCGCTCATCAAAAGAGCGCTGCCAGCGATCGACGCGACGTGTGGGGTAAACACATGGCCGTCTCGAACACACAACGCGCTCCCCGACATGTTGGTGTATATGTGGCCCGGTCTAAGAGCCGTGCGCTGTTTCACCTCATGAATCGGGAGCGGACAACCGTAGCGCAGGCGCTCGAGAAGCGTCTCGTCCTCCCCATCCGTGTTCATGATGCAGAGGACGAGCGGCACCGGGAGCCAATCCGGGAGCGAAGCTGCAAAGGCGCTGAGCGACGAGCGGTGTTCGCTGGAGGCCAGGACCGTAATGATCCCACCTCGATGTTTTCGCCGCATCACACTGAGATGAACGGACCAAGAGCTTAGACCTTGAACCCGAGCCGCGATTTAGCGCCCAAGAAGACGTAGGCGTCGACGTTCTTCTCGGAGCTCGACGTTCCCCAGTTGGCCACAAGCCGCCATGACCGTGCGGCCCTTGGTGATTCGCATACGAACCGCCAGCCCGTCCTCCTTGAGCCAGCCAACGAAGCGCACAACCTCGTCATGTGTTGGCGCCCGCGTGAGTGGCTGATTCCCCGGGTTGTAGGGGATTACGTTCACGAGCTTGCGAGCGATGGGCTCACAAAAAGCAGCGATCGCCGTGGCGTCTTCGCGCGTATCATTGAGGCCGGGCATCAGGCAATAGTTGACGCCGAGTGTAAAGTTGGGCCGTGGCCTGTAGTCCGCCAGGGCCGCTTGCAGAGTGCTGAGCGGCGTCTTGCGATTCACCGGCATGATCCGATCCCGGAGCTCATCATTGGCAGCGTTCAAGCTCACGCTAAGGTTCACGCGCTTAAAGCCCTCCTGCTTAAGCCGCGCGATTCCATCCACGCGCCCCACTGTGCAAACGGTCAAGCGTTCCTGAGCGATGGCAAGCCCCGATGAATCGTTGAGCACCCGAATCGCCTGCACGAGCGCATCGGCGTTATCGAGCGCCTCGCCCATACCCATGAACACCACATTGCGGACATCCCAGCCAAGCGTGTGACGCGCGACGAGCACCTGGCCAACGATCTCTGCGGTGCTCAGATTGCGAATCAAACCCATGCGGCCGGTTTCGCAGAAGGTGCACCCCATCTTGCAGCCCACTTGGCTCGACACGCAGAGCGTGTGCCGTCCACGGCCCATCGGGATGGAGACACACTCGAGTTCCAGACCGTCATGAGTTCGCAGCACGGCTTTCGCTGTCGTGCCGAGCTCGCCCTCTTCTTCAACAACGTTCGCGACGCTCAGAAGGTCGAGGTGGAAGTTCTCACGCCAGGCGTTGACGGAATATTCGCTGAGGTCGAACCGTTCGGGCTCAAAACAACCACCCTGCATGACCTGGGTGTAGACTTGACGAGCACGACCATGCCCGCGATCGAGTTTCTCTCGAGCAAGCGCGCGGAACTCATGAAACGTCAAACTGTGGATCGAAAGCACCCAGACACCATGAGCGCGACCCAGGATCAAAGCCAGCCGAGGGTCGATCAGAGCATCGGCGCGTGGAGACTCCTTCGAAAACGCCCGGCCCATGCCGTGGTCACCGCGTTGGTGATCCTCCTCTCCATCCCACTCTCCGCGGTGGTGGTTGGGATACTCATGTTCATGAGCACGGT
>JBLHKB010000206.1:0-10925 GCA_047619315.1 Polyangiales bacterium | reverse complement strand
ATCTGCGGATTCACGGCGGATTCGTCCACAACGACAAGAGTTCTACCCTTTGCGAACGCTCTTCGGTGGACGCTTCAGACCGTACTTCTCCATCTTGTAGATAAGCGCGCGACGGCTCACGCCAAGGCGCTTCGCTGCGTGCGTTTGATTGTGGTTCGTGTCGGCGAGCGCACGGATGATGGCGTCACGCTCCACGCTATCGACGTGTTCCCGAAGGCGGCCTTCACCAGAGGTCATCGGCATCGGCTCGCTCGGCAGATGCTCCGCGAGGACGACGCCATCACTCGCGAGGCGAACCGCACGCTCGATGGCATTGCGCAGCTCGAGCACATTCCCTGGCCATGGATACGAGCGAAGCCGCGCCACCGCCCCAGCGGAGAAGTCGAGGTTGGCGCCGCCGAGGCTCTTGGTAAAGCTCGCGGCCAAAGGAATGATGTCTTCAGGCCGGTGCCGGAGCGGCGGGACTTCGATGACTTCTCCTTCCAGGAGTGACCAGAGCTTCTCGTTGAAGGCGGAGCGCGCGACGAGGGCGACGAGGGCTCGCTCCGTCGAAGCCATGAGCCGTACATCGGCTTGTTCAAAGTCACTCTGAGCATGGGCGAGCTGTTCCTGAGCGCCAAGTTCTAGCTCAGTTAGCTCCTCTACAAAGAGTGTTCCGCCAGCGGCTTCGCTAAGCGCTTCTCGGAGGGATCCCGCGACATTGAACGTCGCGCCATGCCGAACGATGTATCGCCCGGCGCGCTGACTTCGGGCGTGAAGCATTCGCGCGTAAGCACTCTTTCCGACGCTGACTTCTCCTGTAAATAGAACCGGATCTCGAGGGTCGCTCGCTGCGTGAACACGTGACACGAGGGCCACGGTGCTTGCATCGTGAACCTCCGGGTCGACGCTCGGCGCCTCGTGCATGATGCCCGTGGGGATCTCGGCGACCTGGAAGTCGTCGTTGTTGCGCATGGCCTCGGCGAGGGCACGGCGCGCGCTACGAATCAGCCGTTCGGGGGTTTCCGCGTGGAGGGGCGCGACGGCTATTCCAACGTGAGCGTCGACCTCGGCTTCATCGAGGAGGCGCTCGACGACGACGCGGGCGTGGTCCGCATCGATGTCCGGCAAAAGGAACTCGGGTTCGTCGGACGCGTAACTCGCCACTAAGTCGCCTGCGCGGAAACGGTCGAGGGCGAGCTCCACAACACGGCGCCCTTCCCCATGTCGTGCAGCCACCATGACGAGGCAGGTGCGCCGACCGCTGCGAAGCGCTCGAGCCAGCTCTTCATAGAGGCGCTCACGAAACTCATGGTGAGTAAGTGCACGGCGACCGCCGGCGCGAAGGGGGACGGTGACACCGGCGACGACCTTCGCGGAGGTGAGCTGTATTTCTTCGCCTGGCTTGAGGACGCAGGGTGCCTCCGCGCGCTTGCCTCCGACGAAGACCCCCGCGGCGGCTCGCTCGAGGTGAACGAAGGTTCCGTCCCAACGAAGAGAGACCCCTTCCCCGCTCGTATCGTCCGGAGACCCCTGCGCGTCGAGGCACAGCGACTCGCCGGTGCGGAGGGGAATCACGTCCGTGCTTTCCGTCCGAACGACCACGAACGCCTCTCGGCTTGCTTCCGTTGACCCACTAGCCATGGCTTATTCGCTCCTCCACCCGCTGTGGAGTATACGAAAACGCGAGCCCTTTGCGGCAAAATCAAGTTCTGGATCACCGCAAAACGGCCGTGCGTATTTTTGCGATGTGCTCTAGGCTTTGCTCATGGCCATTGCGCCCCGCACAGCAGAAGAACTCCTTCGAGACGTCACCAAGCTCAACGAGCTACCGCCCAGCGAGTTGAAGGCCATGGCCGACGCAGCGGAGGTGCGGAAAGCCGCAAAGGGCGCGCCTCTGTTCAGTGAGGGCCAAAATGCCGAAGGGCTTTGGGTCGTTCGAACCGGTGAAGTGAAGCTCACCAAGAGCGGCAAGGACGGCCGCGAGCAGATCCTCTACCTCGCGCGCCCTGGCAAGGTCATCGTCGAGGGCATCCGTTTTGACGGAGGCACCTACCCGGCCAGCGCCGTGGCCATGCGTGCCGCTTCAGCGATTGTGATTTCGAACGACTTCCTCGCCAAACTCGGCGAAGAAAAGTCCGAAATCTATCGAACGCTGGTTAATCTGCGCGCAAAGCGGAGTGATCGCACTTTGGCGCTTGTGAGCGACCTGAGTCTTCGAACCGTGCCAGCACGGCTCGCTTCGTTCTTGTGCACCCTCGTCGCCATGCGCGAAGCCAAGGGCCAAGACGCTCAGAATCTGGTGCGCGACCTGACGACGGAGACCGTGGCGGGACGCCTCGGGACAGTGCGCGAGGAGATCTCTCGCGGGCTCGCCTATTTGGAGCGGCAAGGTGCGCTCTCGGTGTCGCCGGATTTGATCGAGGTCAAAGACCTCTCTCGTCTTGAGCAGATCGCCTACGGGCCGAAGAAGTCTCTGTCTTCGTAAGCGACTTCCATGGCTGCGTATCTAATCCGGGGGCTCGTACTCGGTGGCGAGAGCAAGACTAGAGCTGCGGCTGGATGCGTCCAAGACGATGAACTTTGAGCGTTGGAGCGAGGCGGTAGCCTTGGTCGCTGCGCTCGATCCATTGTTTGAGGCCACGTTTTCTCAGACGTGAAAGCGCGACGTGAATGCGGTTCTTCGCGGCGTCCGGGCGCATCTGTTCCCCTGGCCAAGCCGCAGCCTGAAGGTCCGCGAGCCCTAGACCCTCGCGGTATTCAACGAGACGCTCGAGGATTCGACGCGCAGGCGTTTGGCGCCGCAGATCCTGCCATTCACCACCTTCCACGCGAAAGAAACGCGACTCGATGCAGACCACGAGACCCTCCTCCGGTAGTTGGCCTTCATCCCGGTCGATGAGACCAAGCCTCGCTTCCAGGATTCGACGCGCTGCGCGGGCGTCGTCCGAGAGGCGCCACGCGACGTCGCCTTTGACCACAGAGTCGATACGACGGTGGCACTCGGCGAGATGACGACCTCGTTCGTCTGGGCTCTGCTCCGCCCGCGCCAAAGGGATGAATGCTTGGTGCAGATCCACGACGCAGCCGAGCAATGGATCACCGAGGTCCCGCGCCCAACTCGCAGCTTCGTCGATGTCGCGAGACGCGCTGGCGAGCTCGCCCGTGAGCGCCCGCGCGGCGCCAAGGCGCGCGAGACAAATCGCTGTGGAACGCGCATCGCCAATCCGTCGAAGCGGAAGGAGCGCGGCTTCTTGGTGAGCGAGGGCTCCGGCGGGATCGTTGCGTTCGAGGAAGAGCTGGCCGAGGTTTCCGCGATGGATGGCGCCGATGTAGACCTCGCCGGCGCCGTTGAGATCCTCTTGGGCCAGCGAGAGCGTTTCTTGAGCGAGGGCAAGGTCTCCGCGCTCTTGGTAGAGCAGTCCCAGGTTGGAACGCACGACGCCGAGGAGGCGCTGATCTCCCGTTACGCCAAGGGCGATAAGGGCGTCACGATAGGCGCCTTCGGCGGCGTCGAGGTCACCGCGGTCGTGGGCGATGGCACCCAGATTTGCGTGGGCGCGCCCTTCTGTTCGGCGTGAAGGAGCGAGCGCTAGAGTGCGCCGGTAGAGTTCTTCGGCGCCGTCGAGATTGCGCCGAGCGTGACGCGCGAGGGCGACCTCGATGAGAAGGTGCGAGCGCACATCATTCGGCAGGTCAGCCTCATACGTGAGCGCACGAGTGGCCGCCGCCTCCGCCTCATCCAGGCGTCCCTGCATTCGTAGTCCGCTGGCTTCGGCGATGCGAAGGCGTGTCCGTAGATCGACGTGGGCGCCTTGAAGGACGCGAAGGCCTTCTTCCATCATGCCTTGGAGCTGAGCCGCGGGTCCTTCGGAGACCAAGAGCTGCCCAGCACCAATGAGTACCCAAGCCGCTTGGTTTGCGTCCAACGAAGAGCGCCCTTCGACGACGCGTTGGGCCGCGGCGCGAATGTCATGGCGCAGCGGATCCACGCCGTTCTCCTCGCGCTGCGCTTGCCCCGCGAGAAAACGATCGAGGCGGCCGGTCGCAGAAACACATGCCTCCGGGTTCTTGTCCGCGGCAAACTCGCGAACTGCATCGTAGAGTTCGAGGCGACCATCGGGTAGCACGCGAACAAAGCTCTTATCGGAAAGCGAACGCAGTGCGCCACTAACGTTTGAGCCCTTGCTCAGCACACGCATCGCCGCATCGATGGGAAATGCGCTGGCAAAAGCCGCCGCCTCGACGAGGCAAAACTGATCGGCTTCTTCAAGCATGGCCCACGACCACGCGATGGCTCGCCGCAAGGTGGTGTGACGTTCGTGTCCATCGCGAAACCCGCCGCCGAGGACGTCGAGGCGCTGACCACCCGGCTCGCCAAAGAAGGGAGCGCGAGCCGCGGCGAGCTCGATGGCGAGGGGAATCCCTTCGAGCCATTCACACCATTCGCTGAGCTCTCCAGGTGCGATCGCGGCGCCTGGGCGGATATGCGCAACGCGCTGCGCGAAGAGAATCGCAGCTTCCGACTGCTCTCCGCCCTCTAGCGAAAGGGGTCCAAGCTCCAGGGAGCGCTCGGAGCGAATTCGAAGTCGTTCACGGCTCGTGGTCAGCGCCCGCATGCCAGGCGCACTTTTCCGCCACGACCCGAGAAGTGAGGCGACGTCCGCCAACACGTGATCCGCATCGTCGAAGACGAGGAGCGGCTGTCGGCGCGCGGAGAGAGCACGCGCGACGTCTTCAGCTCCAGCGCTGGGGCTTAGACCAAGCGCCCGAGCGACCAACGACCCGCAGCCCTCGGCGTCTCGTTCGTGGCTCAAGTCGAACGTATAGTGCTCACCGACCCACGACTCGGCGACCTCAGCGGCGAGGCGACTTTTCCCAATGCCGGCGGCGCCCACGATGGTGACGATGGGGCCTTCGGAGAGCCATGTGCGCACCTGCGCTAGTTCCTTCGCGCGGCCGACGAAGCTCGTTTCGCTCGTTGTCTTCATGCGAGGGTCAAATGCCGGTCAGGCGCGGGAGGATAAGCTCCCGCTCGCCGGTGCCGTCGTCAAAACGCACGCGAAGATCGTCGCCCAGGACCTCCGGCGGAAGTACTGGAGTCACCTGAAAGAAAGGCCCCAAGGCTCCACAAAAGTGAGCTCCCTGAAAGCGCATCGTTCCTGCTTCTTCGAAGGCGACGAGAGCTGTCCGGCATCCACCATCGATGAGGGCAAAGAAGCCGGCCTCTTCCAGGGAAACGATCTCTTGGAGTTCAAGGCCTTGAGGACCGTCCATACCGACGAAGCTCCCTTGAACGCGCTCGCCGTCGCGGGTGGCGACAACGCTAAAAGGCCCATCTTCCGCCTCGACGGTGCCCGAGTCGGTGTTGCCGATGAGCCATGCCGTGGACTCCGGCAACGTCGCATCGAGGCCACACGTGTAGATAAGAACGCGGTCAGGTTGCCAGACGGACGCCGCAAACACGCGGCCATTATCAAGGGTGCCGACGAAGACCCCGCTGCCGCTAGGAATTGTGTCGGCGGCGCAGCCGGTGAGGAGGAGCGCCAAAGCAAAAGCCCGCATACTTAGAATCTACCGAGGGGGAAGTGATGGGGCAAGCGAGGCGTCTCCCCAGGGCAGGTGGGGGGCGGCGCTTAAGAGCCAAATAAGAGGCCGTAAGTGCATATGCCACCACGCTGAATGCATGAAATCCCTCTTCGCACGAACGACTTCCTTGGTTCTTACGCTTCCTTTGGCTCTCGCACTCGCCTGCGGGGATGACGCTGCGCCGCCGGACGGCGGAGGCGTCGATGGGGGGGGCGTCGATGGAGGCGGCGGAGGCACCGACGTACAGCCGCCAGACGACGCGGGTCCCGCCATCACGGCCCGGCGACCCAGCCGGAGTGCGACTATTGCCGTGGACGAGGCCGGCACAACCGTGGCGAACGCGAATCGCGCAGCCGGAGACGTGACCTTCTTCGACCGAGAAACGCGAGCCGAGAGGGCGCGCATCAGCGTCGGCGCTGAGCCAAGTGCGCTGGTGTTTCATCCGGACGGCAACCGACTCTTTGTGCTCAACGCCGCCGATGGCACCGTCAGCGAAATCGTGGGCGCAGGCGGCGATTCGCCCTCGATTCGCGCAACGTACAACGTAGGCCCTGAGCCGATGGGTGCAGCGCTCTCGCCGAGCGGCGGTCTGCTCTACGTCTCAAGCTGGACCAGCGGCAGCGTACATATCATCAACACCAACGACGGAAGCGTGTCGCGCGTATCCGTGGGCGGAGCGCCCTACGCCGTTTGCGTCACCAACGACGGCGACGAAGACGACATGGATGAGAGCGTGTACGTCACGGACTTCTACTCGCGCGCCGGCACCGGCCGTGAGGGCACCGACGGCTCGCGTACGGGTCGGATTTTCCGCCTGAACGCGGCCGGCGAGTCTCAGGGCGACATCTCTTTGGCACCCGTCGCCGTCACCGGCATCGAAGACGCCATCGACGCCGCCAATACTCAAGCCTTCCCGAACCAGCTCTACGCGTGCGCGATCGCAGGCGAGCACTTGTACGTGACGGCCGTGGGCGCTTCGCCTGCAGCGTTCGAGAACGGCACGGACTTTCGACAGAACGTCCACGGACTCGTTCACGCCGTGAACCTAGGAACCAACGCCGAGGTCCCCGAGCGCACCGTCAACTTGAGCGAGCTCGTCGCGGCCCTCGACGCACCAAAGCGCTTCGCCGCCGTGCCCGTGAGCATCGAGTTCGTCGAAGGCACTCAGTTTGCCTACGTCGCGTCGATGACCAGCGACTCGGTTTTGCGCATCGACTACGAGATGTCTCCTCCACGCGCAGGTTCACCCAGTGGCGCGAGCTTCTTGCCCACGGCGCAGCAGCCAACGGGCATCGCCATCAGCGGAGACCAGGCATTTGTGAACAATGAAGTGAGCCGCTCCATCTCGCGCATCGATCTCGGAACGCAGGACACCATCGACATGTCCATCGAATCGGCGCCCTCCCCGAGCGGCGCGGCTGAGCAAGAGGAACTCCTCGGCCAGCGCTTCTTCACCACGGGCCTGGCACGCTGGTCCACCGGTGCCTGGGTCGCTTGCGTGGCTTGTCACCCCGGCGGCACCACCGACAACGTCACTTGGGTCTTCCCTGCGGGCCCACGGCAGACCGTTGATACCAGCGCGACCTTTGATGAGACCGGCAGCATCCAGCGCATTCTCAACTGGACGGCGATCTTCGACGAGGTCCATGATTTCGAGCTCAACACTCGTGGCGTAGCCGGCGGCGTCGGGGCCATCGTGAGCGACTCGGAACTCGACGTCGCCAACCGCATCAACTTTGTGGGCGCAGGCGGTGTCGCCGACCCAGAAAATGGATTCAACGTCGGCTCGTCCGCAGCTGTGGCGGCCGGTGGATCACAACCCGACGACTGGGACGCCATCGAAGCGTACATCGCCACGATTCGCTCCCCGCATGGTTCCGACGACGGTGACGTAGTGGCTGGCCGCGCTGTCTTTGAGATGGCTGGATGTCAGAACTGCCACGGCGGCGAGATTTGGACCTTGAGCGAACGCTACTTCGATCCGACGCTCGACAGCGACGCACGCGAAGTGACCCTTGAATCTGCTGGCGTGGCATCCATCGGAGCGGTTCGACCTGACCAGGTTCTGAGCAACGACACAGGCGCGATGAACGTCCTGCAAAACGACGCGAACGGACCACCACAGCGACACACCTGTGTCGTCCGCAACGTCGGCACCTTCGCCGCAGGCGCGGAAGGACGTGGCGCCGAGGAGCTTCGGCAGAACGGCGGAAACGCCCAAGGTGTCGATGGCTTCAACGTGCCCTCGCTCATCAACATCGGCATGGGCGCTCCCTATCTGCACAACGGCGCAGCGGAGAGTCTTGAAGAGCTTCTGTCCCCCGACGGTGAGTTCACCTCGCATCTTCGTGCAGGCAACCAGGTGTTCACGCCGAACGCCGACGACATCCGCAACTTGGCGGCGTTCCTTCGGAGCATCGACGACGACACGGAGACCATCACGCTGACGGACGGTCACAACTTCTGTCCACGGGGCTTTACCCCATAGACCACGCCTGATGCGGCTCACCTCCTTGTGCCGCTTCTCTCACCGCTGGTCTGCTGGGCGCCTGCCCGTTCACTCCGAATGGGGAGGGACAGGCGCTCCGCAGGCCAGATTTTTTTGTGGCCAGTCGCACGAATTGCATTTCCGCGGGGCAGAGGTCGTGCTCAATTCTCGCCATGCGCATCGCCTTCACCCACAACCTCCAAACTCAGCAGACGGAGGACCAGGCTGAGTTTGATACCCCAGCCACCATGGACGCTCTACGCGTCGCGCTCAGCTCCCTCGGTCACGACGTTCGCCTTGTCGAAGTGTCCGGGCCCGCCTCGCGCCTCGTCGCGCGGCTGGAGGTCATGAAACCTGACCTCATTTTCAACACGGCTGAGGGTTCGAGAGGCCGCTACCGAGAAGCGTTCTATCCGGCGCTCTTCGAGCAGCTCGGCTTTCCTTTCACCGGCTCTGGGGCGTACGCCTGTGCGCTGACCCTCGACAAGCGAGCGACGAAGGCACTCCTCTCGTCGAGGGGCGTACCCACGCCCGCGTGGCGACTTGTGGAGCACGGCGACACCGTTGATGTTGAAGGGCTGCGCTTTCCGCTCATCGTCAAACCCAACTTCGAAGGAAGCTCGAAGGGAATCGACCAAGATTCAGTCGTGGAGACATTCGAGGAACTCCACGCCCGAATCGCGCAGGGTCTCGCGCTCTACGAAACGGGTCTGCTCGTCGAAGAGTTCATCATCGGTCACGATGTGACGGTTCCATTCCTCGCGGGGACGAGCCCCGACACCGGCGGTGTGCTGACGCCGTCATCCTATTCGTTTGACGAGCGAGTGACGGGGCCGCGCAAATACGAGATCTACGACTACACGCTGAAGACTACCCTGAGCGACGCCGTTCAGGTCACCGTGCCAGCGCCCTACGACGACGACGTCTTGGCGAAGCTTCGCAGCTACACCCAGATCGCGATGAGCGCCCTCGCTATCGAAGACCTGGGCCGCGCCGATTTTCGAGTCACGCCAGATGGAGAAATATACTTCATCGAAGTCAACGCACTCCCGAGCCTCGAACCGGGAGCGTCCATGTACAAGGCCGCGGCCCTCGCCGGGCTCAAGACCATTCCTGATGTTCTTGAGTGCGTGGTGCGAACGGCATGTGAGCGCCAAAAGGTTGCGCCAGTT
This sequence comes from Polyangiales bacterium, assembly GCA_047619315.1. Taxonomy (GTDB): domain Bacteria; phylum Myxococcota_A; class Polyangia; order Polyangiales; family Houyiibacteriaceae; genus JBCCRV01. Next base: position 1,697 of record JBLHKB010000206.1, on the reverse strand, counting down.
CCTGCGCTTCGTTCGGAGCGCTTGCGTCTTGGCTTGGCCTACAACCTGAAGAGAACCGACACGGCGCTCGGGTCCGACGCCGAAGCCGAGTTTGACTCCGAGTCCACCATCGCATCGATTCGCGACGCCCTCACCAAGCTTGGCCACGATGTGGTCGACCTCGAGGCAAACGCCGAACTGCTCTCGGTCCTACCCGGCTTGGATATCGATGTGGTGTTCAATATCGCGGAGGGAATCGGTGGGCGAAGCCGCGAGGCCCAAGTTCCCGCCATCCTTGAGCTGCTCGGTATCGAGTACACGGGCTCCGACGCCACTACGATGTCCGTGACTCTCGACAAAGGACTCGCGAAGCGCATCGTGAGCCAGGCCGACGTCTCCATCGCTCGCTTCATTTTGATGCGAACCGGCGACGAAGCGCTCCCGCCTGGCTGGTCGTTCCCAGCGGTGGTCAAGCCGAACGCAGAGGGCAGCTCCAAGGGCGTGGCCGGCAACGGCGTGGTCCACAACGAGGCGGAGCTTCGCAAAGCCGCGAAGCACATGATCGTGCACTATCGCCAAGCGGCTCTCGTCGAGGAGTTTCTGGAGGGGCGTGAGTTTAGCGTTGGCGTTCTTGGAGACCACACTCCCCGCGTGCTGCCTCCGATGGAGATTGTATTCGAGGCCGAAGCAGGGCGCTTTCCTGTGTACAGCTACGAACACAAGCAAGAGACCAAAGGCGGGGTGCGCTACGAGATCCCAGCGAACGTGGACGAACTCCTCGGAAAGGAAATCGAGCGCGTGGCGCTGACCGCGTTCGAAGCTCTCGGCTGCCGTGACGTAGCGCGCATCGATCTTCGCCTCGACGGAGCCGGACGCGTCAACTTCATCGAGTGCAACCCCTTACCGGGGCTCTCCCCGGGCTACTCGGACCTCTGTCTCATCGGCGAGGCATGTGGTCTCGACCATTCATCCCTGATCGCCGAAGTGCTCTCGCCGGCCCTTCGTCGCCTTGCAACCCGCCGCATGGAGCAACGATGACCCCCGCGCGCGCCAGAGATCTTGGGATCGAAATTGGCAGCTTTATGCCAGGCCCCCTCAACGCCATCACCGATGTCGCCGGCGTTCGAGTCGGACACCACACGCTGATCTCCGGAGAAGGCACCCTCGAGGTCGGCAAGGGGCCCGTGCGGACAGGCGTCACAGCGATTCTTCCGAACGGCGGAGATATCTTTCATCACCGCGTGACGGGCGGCGCGTTCGTCCTCAACGGCGCGGGCGAACTCAGCGGGCTGACGCAAGTGCAAGAGTGGGGGCTCATCGAGACGCCGATCATCCTCAGCAATACCCTCGCCGTTGGCGCCTGCAGCGAAGCTGTCGTTCAATACATGGTGGGCCTCAATCCAGGAATTGGGCAAGAACACGATGTGGTCATTCCACTCGTCGGCGAGTGCGATGACTCGTGGCTGAACGATGCCGCCGGTGGTCACGTCCAAGCGGAACACGTCCACGCAGCGCTCAACGCGGCGAAGAGCGGCGCTGTCACCGAGGGCAGCGTGGGCGGGGGAACCGGCATGGTCACGTGTGATCTCAAGGGCGGAATCGGGACAAGCTCTCGCGTGGTCTCCCTCGCGGACGACGCGTGCTCGTTTACCGTGGGCGTGCTCGTGATGAGCAACTTTGGCGTGCTCGAAGACCTCCGCATTGATGGCTATCCGCTT
>JBLHKB010000205.1:0-10952 GCA_047619315.1 Polyangiales bacterium | reverse complement strand
TGGACGCCTAGCGACTGCCGAAACGAAATCATGGCGCCGAGCCAAGGCAGGACTGGCTCTTCGAGAAGCGCGCCAGGGAATATCTCTGCGGTGAGCCCAATCTCTCCGTGGCCGATGCCTGCTTCCGAGTACGAGCGGTCCTCGACGACCGGCTCATTTGGATTGAAAGCCATTCTTCCGCGGAAGCCGGGGCTCGCCATCACCTCGGTGTTCATCGTCCGACGCAAGGTGCCTCCCGTCAGCGCGATGCGAAGACCGTCGTAGCCTCCAACAGCGTCGTCGTCGTCGTCGTCGTCGTCGTCGTCGTCGTCATCGTCGTCGTCGTCGTCGTCGTCGTCGCCGCCGTCGTCACCATCGCCGTCGGCGTCGTGCGCAGGCGGGCGCTCGTACCATGCGCTCCCGTCGTCGTTGACAGGGGGCTGCTCGGGTTGTTGCGGCGTCACGGGCGATGCGCCGTCGATGATCGACGATAGGCGCTCATAAGAACGGGATGCGGCTCGGCGTAGACCAGCAACGTTTCGAGCACCGAGGGAGACGCTTCCAAGTCGCTCAGAGCTGCTGCCGTCTCGGACGGAAAGACGAAGGTTCCAGCGGCGTCGAACGCGCGACACGCGACCCGTAACAAAGGCCTGAATAGAAAGCGCTTGGCCAACCGTTGTGTAGTCGCTTTCGACCAAGCGCGAACGCCCGGCGGATGCGCTGACTTCCTCCCAGTCGACGACGTTGAGACCGTTCTCTGCGAGGTTCTCGCGCACAACACCCGCTAGGCGAGCGCCGTCGGGACCACCAAAAGGCGCCACGGCCACGCGAATCTGTGCCGAGGCAGAATCTGGGAGCAGAGCGCCCGTGGCAACGAGGGCCAAAAACAGGAAGAAAAGACGCAACATCAAGGCTGACACTATAACAGACCGGATCAGTATCCTTCGCCCTTTATCTGTCGAACCCACAAAGCCAAAGAACGTAAGTCCATGAAATGATAGACCTTATATCCATTAAGACATTGGCAATTGGTAAGAGTCGGCACTGAACACCCTTTCGGTGTCACATATGCATGCTACACACTTGTTCATGCTTACTTGCCTTCGCGTCCGCAACTTTGCGATCATCGATTCCCTGGAAGTGGAACTGGGTCCTGGCCTCAACGTCGTGACTGGGGAGACCGGCGCCGGAAAATCCATCATGGTCGCTGCTCTTCAGCTCGTCCTTGGTGGAAAGGGACGTGCGGATGTCGTCCGTACGGGCGCGAAGTGCGCGGAGGTCGAAGCCCTCTTCGATGTGGGGGCGCCGTCGACGACGAAGAGCGAGGCGCCGTCGCTTCGTGAGCGCTTGGCGCAGCTCGACATCGAAGTGGATGGTGAACTCCTTATCCGTCGAACCGTTTTCGCGAACGGGAGAACGCGCGCCTACATCAATGGTCACCTCTCGACGGCGGAGCAGCTCCGCTTTCTCGCGGCGGGCCTCGCAGACATTTCATCCCAGCATGAGCATCACACCCTCATCGATCCGCGCCGTCATCTTGAGTACCTCGATGCTTTCGGGTGTCTTGAGGCTCAGCGGGCGAAAGTTGAAGATGCCTACCACTCGCTCGCGAAAGCTGCGCGAGGTCTGGCGGAGCACGATGAAGCGATTCGAACGCGCGCCGACCGTGAAGATCTTCTCCGTTTTCAGGTCAAGGAGATCGATGAGCTCATGCCCGTGCTGGGCGAGGCCGAAACTCTCGAAGAAGAAGGCTGCCGACTTCGGCATGCGTCTCGGCTGATGGAAGCGACGGGTGGCGCCGAATCGGCCTTGTACTCCGACGATGGCTCTTTGACCGAGCGTCTGGGACGCATTGTTCAACAAGTTCGTGACGCCGCGGGAATCGACTCAAGTCTAGGCGACGTGGCGACCGGACTCGAAGGCGCCCTTGCGCAGCTCGAGGACGCTTCAAGCGAGCTCGGGCGCTATTCACGCCAGCTCTCTGCGGACCCCACTCGGCTCGCCGAAGTCGAGACTCGTTTGTCCTTGTATGCACGGCTTCAACGAAAGTACGGCCCAAGTGTCGGCGAGCTCATGGCGCATCACCAGAGCGCGACGGAACAGCTCGATGCGTTTGAGAATACAGAAGACCGCCGCCAAATCCTCGTCAACGCATGCGAGGCCAAGAAGAAAGCAGCAGCAAAGGTCGCACGGGCACTTTCCAAGTCACGTAGCAAACACGCCAGCGCTCTCGGTAAAGCCATCAGCAGCGAGCTTCATTCGCTGGGTATGGGTAGTGCTCACGTCGAGGTCGACATGGCGCTCATCGCTGGCGATGGCGGATCGCTTGAAATTGCTGGTGGGCGTCTCACTCCGAGCGGTATTGACCGCGCTGAGTTTCTCATCGCCCCGAACAAAGGCGAGACGGCGCGTCCCCTCTCGAAGGTCGCAAGTGGAGGGGAGCTCTCCCGTTCGCTCCTCGCGATCAAACGAGTGCTCGCGGGCCTGCGTCCAACGGGCATGTACGTCTTCGATGAAGTCGACACGGGCGTGGGTGGAGCCATCGCTGAAGTCATCGGAACGAAACTTGTGGAGGTGGCGCAACACCATCAGGTCCTCTGCATCACTCACCTCGCCCAGATCGCTGTGTATGGAGATACACATTTCCAGGTGAGCAAAGAGGTCGATGGCGAGCGTACGCGCAGCGTCATTACCCGGCTCAGCGATGCTGAACGTCTTGAAGAGGTTGCTCGAATGGTCGGAGGCATGCGCATTACACGCCGTACGCGGGCCGCAGCGGCGGAGCTCCTGGCGGGAGCCCAAGCCGCGTAGCTGGTTTGGTGCTGAGGCAAATGTTCCCGCTTCGTGCGACGCTCGCCGTAGGTTGAGCGCAGACTTCATGAGCGAAGAGCCCAGAGAGCGAGCGATTCTCCACGTGGACATGGATGCGTTTTACGCATCCGTCGAACAGCGAGACAACCCATCCCTCAAGGGAAAGCCGGTGATCGTTGGTGGTGACTCGCGTCGAGGTGTGGTCTGCGCGGCTTCCTACGAGGCGCGCCGATTCGGTGTCCATTCCGCCATGTCGATGGTGGAGGCGATGCGGCGCTGCCCGCAGGCTGCGATCACGATGCCGCGAATGAGCCGCTACTCGGAAGTCAGCGAGCAAGTCTTCGATGTCTTCCGCCGCTATACACCGCAGGTTGAAGGGCTCAGCATCGATGAAGCTTTTCTGGACGTGACCGGCAGCCGAACGCTTTTTGGGAGTTCCGTCGAGATCGCAAAGTCGATCAAAGAAGAAATTCTGGCGGAAACGCAGCTTTATGCTTCGGCAGGTGTGGCGAACTCAAAATTTGTCGCGAAGGTGGCCAGTGACCTGGACAAACCAGATGGCCTCGTCGTCGTGGCCGCAGAAGGCGTGGCTGAGTTTCTCGCGCCCCTCGCCATCGAACGAATGTGGGGGGTTGGGCCCAAAGCCGCGGTGCGACTCCGTGATTTGGGCTTCAGCACGTTTCACGATCTCGCGAGCACACCGCCAGATGTGTTGGAATCACTCCTTGGAAGTTGGGGAAAGCATATTCATCGTCTCGCGCAGGGAATTGATGAACGAGAGGTGTTTGGAGGGGGCGATGCAAAGAGTATTGGCGGAGAGGTCACCTTCGACGCCGATCTCTGTGAGCGCGACGCCATCGAAGAACATCTGCTCGCCCAGAGCGTGAGAGTCGCGGGGCGCCTTCATTCGGCGGGTCTTTGGGCGCGGGTGATCACGGTAAAGATCAAGTACGCCAACCATCGCTCAAAGACGCGTCAGCTGAGGGTCGACCCGCCTCTCGCGAGCACGGACGCAGTCTTCGCTGTGGCTTGCGGTCTTCTTGAACGCTTCTCGGGGCTCGAGCGCGGGGTTCGTCTTTGTGGGGTCTCCACGAGCGATTTCGTCAGCGATCCACCGCTCGAACTTTTTGCTGACGCGAAAAGGGAACGCAGCGACCGACTTGAAGCTCTCACGGGAGAGCTGCGAACCCGATTTGGCAAACAAGGTGCAACTCGTGCTCGTTTGCTTCCGAGCAAAGCCCGGGTGCGAAAGAAGACTGGGCGGGATTGAAGGGCCGCTCGACGAGGCGACGGTCCAACCGAGTGTTAAACCTCCCGCCGCTCGTGACCTTTTCTTCTCCGCTTTTGGGCTTTGGTTGCAGGAAGCGCATGCACCGGTTTGACAGTGCTGGGGTCGCTCCGTAGGGTTCCGGCGTTCGCGAGCGACACCTCTCGGAGCTGGTCCGGGCAGGCACACCAACGCCCGCCCGAGCTCATCATGTCGCGCCGCACCAAGTTCATCTTCGTGACCGGGGGGGTCGTTAGTTCCATCGGCAAAGGCCTCGCGGCCGCGTCGATGGGAGCCCTTATGGAGGCACGTGGTCTTCGGGTGATAAACCTGAAGCTCGACCCTTACATCAACGTGGACCCAGGGACGATGTCGCCGTACCAGCACGGCGAGGTGTACGTCACCGACGACGGTGCCGAGACGGACCTCGACCTCGGTCACTACGAGCGTTTTACTTCTGGGCCAATCAGCCGGGCAAACAACTTCACCACTGGCCGAGTCTACGACGCCGTCATCAGCAAAGAGCGACGTGGCGAATACTTGGGTGCCACGATCCAAGTCATTCCTCACATCACCGACGAGATCAAAACTCGCGTTTATGAGGCCACCCGCAATGTGGATGTCGCCTTTGTTGAAATCGGCGGAACCGTCGGCGACATTGAGTCGCTTCCGTTCCTCGAAGCCGTTCGTCAGATGCGCGTCGAGAATGGTCCTGAAAACGCGATGAACGTCCACGTGACGCTCGTTCCGCACTTGAAAGCTGCCGGCGAACTCAAGACCAAGCCAACTCAGCACTCCGTCAAGGAGCTCCTCGGCCTGGGGATTCAACCCGAAGTCCTAATTTGCCGTGTGGAGACCGAGCTCCCAACAGCGCTCAAGCAGAAGATCGCCCATTTCTGCAATGTGAAGGTCGAAGCCGTTATCGCGGCTCCGGACGTCAGCGTTATTTACGAGCTTCCGCTTGTCCTTCATGAGCAGGGTATTGATAGACAGATCGCGGAGCGACTGAACATCTGGAGCCGTGCTCCTGATCTCAGCGGCTGGCGTCGTGTCGCAGAGACCTGCAAGTCGCCGGGCGGCGGCAAGGTGTCTATCGCTGTGGTCGGCAAGTACGTCCACCTCCGGGACAGCTACAAGTCCCTTCATGAGGCACTTGTGCATGGCGGAATCGCCAACGACCTTCGCGTGGAGCTGACCTACGTTGACAGCGAAGAGCTGATGGATGCCGACGTGGAAGAAGTGCTGGGGGTTCATGACGCCGTGCTCGTTCCCGGCGGTTTCGGGGATCGCGGGACCGAAGGCAAAGTGCGAGCGATTCGCTACGCCCGTGAAAACCAAGTCCCCTTCTTCGGAATCTGTCTGGGTATGCAGATGGCGGTCGTCGAATATGCGCGACACGTCGTTGGACTTGAGGGCGCGGGCAGCGCCGAGTTTAACGCCGAGGCCAAACCTCTTGTCATCGACCTCATGCCGGACCAGCGCGACGTAGAAGAAAAGGGCGCGACCATGCGTCTTGGCTCTTACCCGTGTGTGCTCAAAGAGGGTTCGCGAGCCGCAGCCATCTACGGCGGGACCAAGATCGACGAGCGGCACCGCCATCGCTACGAAGTCAACAATGACCACCGCGAAGAGCTCGAAGCTGCGGGGCTCATCCTGAGCGGCCTCTCACCTGATGGTTCATTGGTGGAGATGATCGAGATCGCGGAGCATCCATACTTCGTCGCCTGCCAGTTTCATCCGGAGTTCAAGAGTAAACCTGGGAAGGCGCATCCTCTCTTTGCGAAGTTTGTGTCCGCCGCTCTTACACACCGAAAATCGCGCCCGTCGATGCCTGCCTCCGCCACCGTGAACTAAACCGCGTTAGGTCGATCACGCCGACTGCAGCGCCTGGGGCCGGACCGAATTGTCGCGGTTCGTCCTCGCGTTCGTGCGTTTTCTAGGCTTTTTTGAACGGCACGGTGCGTGCTTCTTACAGCAGTGGGCAGCCCCACAGAATGAGACTCCAATGAAGACCCCATCCCTCGCTCTCGCCTTATTCATGCTCGTCGCTTGTGGCGACGACGACGGCCGTTCGGACGCCGGAGGACGAGACAGCGGACCTACGCCAGACTCCGCCGTCGCCGATAGCGGCGCGATTGACGCCGGAGCACCTTCGGATGCAGGCCCTGGACAAGACACTGGGGCACCCGATGCCTCGACGACAGATGCTGGCCCGAGCGGGCCCCGTGGTGGGCTCTGCCCCGCCACCGAGATGTGCAACGTCGTTCTTGGTACTGGCTGTGAGGCCGCAGAGAGTTGCTTCGTCGCGGGAGGTGCAGATTCCGCGATGAGCGTCTGTGCGCCCGCCGGCGCGGTTGCATTGGGCGGAACTTGCATGGCCGCCGATGAATGCCAGCTTGGTCTGAGCTGCATCGGTAACACGTGTCAGCCTCTTTGTTGCGGCGACTCCGACGCAGACTGTCCAGCCGGCGGTGTATGTAATGGACTGAGCAACCTCGAAGGTATCGGCGTGTGCCTCTTGCCTGATGGTTGCGACTTGGTGATGCAGACTGGCTGTGGGGCGATGCTTGGTTGCTATCCACTGTCCTCAGAAGGCGGCACGCGCTGCGCGACGAGTGGAGCCGCAGCAGTGGGCGCAGCTTGTGAAGCGTCCAACGACTGCGCGGGCGGAACCATCTGCCTCGACGACGGTGTGTGTCATTCACTGTGTGCCTTGGAGTCCGAGACATGTGGTGACCAGCGATGTGCTCCTCTCAATGGATTCGACGAAGTTGGGGTTTGCGTCGCGCCTAGCTAGGCCGACCAAAATCCGAATGAGTCTTCTCTCCACAACTTACAGGCCATGCATCAGCATTTTCATGCTGATCATGTGCGCTTGTGGAGATGATGATGGTGGCTTCGACGCAGGCCGCCGAGACGCGTCTATGCCCGACGTCCAGGTGGTTCTTGATGCGTCGGAGTTCTTCCCAGACAGCGGTGATGTCGGTCCAGCCGTGGACGCAAACTACCCAACCGATGTGGCGACGGATAGCGCACCGGAAATGTGCCCCGGCGACTGCCGGCCTGACGAAGGGCGCTGTCGAGACCTTGGGGCATGCGTGCTCTGGTCCGAAGCACCGATGTGTGTGGCCATTGGCGGTAGCCTCGGCGTTGGCAGCCCTTGCGAAGAGACCGATCAATGCATGGCGAGTCTTGCCTGCTTCGCGGGCGCGAGCGGAGGCGTCTGCGGGCGAGTTTGCTGTCGAGCAGATCCTTCGTCCTGCCAAGACGATGATGTGTGTACGGGCTCAGGAATGCTCGTCGACGGAACCATGACCGAGTTTGGTGTGTGTGGTCCTTCACGTTCGTGCAGTCTGCTCAATTCGGCGTCCTGCGGCGAAGGAGAAGGTTGCTACTTGATCGGCGAAGGCGAGGCCGACTGCAGGCCTGCTGGAAGCGTCGAGGTGGGCGAAGTTTGCGAAGGCCCATCGGACTGTCTCCCCGGACTCGGATGCGTCGGAGCCTTCAACAAACAGTGCGCTCGCAACTGCCGTATCGGTTCACCGGACGCATGTCCTCCAGGGGAAGGTGAGTGCCGTGCGTTCGCGGACTCGCCGGAGGGCGCTGGGCTCTGCTCAGGTTCCACATCGCCACGTCCATAAGCCCAACTCAAGTCCAGGCATCGGTTTAGAATTTAGACTTAGAACAAGTCGAAGTCGTCGTCCCACTCTTCCTTGGGCTGGGCAAAAAGATCGAAGTCCGACTCCCCCACAACGCTGAGTGAGGGAACGCGAGATTCGCCGTCGGTGGCCCGAAAGTGGGATTCGAGTGGCGGAGAGAAGTCGGGTGAGGGCCCCTCTCGCGCCAGGCCGTCGCGCACCGGGTCGTAGAGTGGACCTTCGTGAACAAAAGCAAAGCGAGGGGTTTCCTCGGATGCCGTCGCCGGCAGCGCGAAGGTGGAACCCGTGGACTTCAGCGCTGGGTCGTTGGTGCCGCCGGCCCGCTGCGAACCGATGTTCCACACGGCGGACCAATCTTCAGCCATGACGGGGCGCTTGAATGGAAGGCACAGCCTGAACTTCGGAACTCCTGGTCGAAACGACCAAGTCGAATGAACGATGTGAAAGTGGTCGCGAAAGCGCTCACTCGTCTCTTGTGGCTCCGCGACGCTATCGAAATCCAGAACGAGCGCGCTCATCGCCACGACGTTCTCACTCTCTCGACGACCGTCTTCGATGTAGTGAGCAGGGGACCACAGGCGAAGGTCGGTTTTGGCCTTGGCGCCGGCGCGTTTCCAGAGTCGGGCAAAGGCGCTACCGACATCGTCGACTCCCGTACGCTCCATTTGTCGCTGAATCACGCGCCCGAGACGGCTCTTGAGGGCGCCGCTCTCTTCGTAGGCCCGTCTCGCTTCGTCGATCTTTGCTCTGTCGCGGTCGACCTGTCGTGCGAGCTTGGGTTTGAGTAGGAACGTCGTAAGCCCCGCCGTCAGCTCCGACAAAGAGACGACGTCACGGGACGGCACAACATCATACACCCGCTGGAAGTGAGCGACGGCAAAGCGCTTCGTTCCTCCCGAGCTCACGGCTAGGGGCTAGAAGCGCATGTCGAGTTGGAGACCATTCGTTGTGCCGACCTGCGGAAGCAGGGACCACTGACGACCGTCGTCGTTTTCGCCGTAGTACTCGACGTAGCGTCGCTTCATGACCATCCCCAAGATGAAGAGCGTCAGACCCGTGCCCTGAAGAAGAGTGTCTAAGACAAGCATCGTGTCCGCGGCCCGAAAACCCCGTCCGAGATAGAGGAGAGGTCCGATGACGGGAATTGCGACAGCGCCTTCTTCAACAGCGACGCCCGCGAGGAGTGTCGAAATCCACGGCGCACCAAACATCACGGCGCCGGAAACGATCAGTCCAGTGCGTCGACGCTCAATGACGACCCCACCCGGAGGCAGCGGGGCACCTTCCACGAAAGGAGCTCGCAATCGGCGCCCCTGGGGCTGCAGACCGTATGGCTGCTGTCCTTGTTGCTGCTGGTAGGGTTGAGCGTATACGGGCGCTCCGGGTTGGGCCGGGGCAGCTGGAGCGGGCTGGTAGCCCTGAGGTGGTTGTGCCGGGTAGCCCTGCGGCTGTGCTGCGGGTTGCTGTGCTGGATAGCCATCTTGCTCCGGCTGAGCGTCGGGCTCGACGATGAACACGTCTTGGGGCGCTTCGTCTTGCGTATCTTGCGCCGCTGCGGGGCCTGCAATGAGCGCGGCGGCTGCAATAAGAAAGAAAAGTGACTTGTTTGGGTTCATCGAAAAGGTTTCCTCCGACGGCATCATACAGTGGCCGGGCGAGGTGTCACACTCTAGTGACAAGAGAGCCCTGTCACCCTCTGCACTTTGGAGGCTACGCTTCGGAGGCCGATGAATCGACATCCTGATACGAAAAAAGCGAAGGCTCCAAACCTTCGTGACCCAGCACTCTTCATCAACCGGGAGCTCTCCTGGTTGGAGTTCAATCAGCACGTTCTTGATGAGGCGCGCGATACAGGCGTCCCCCTCCTGGAGCGGCTCAAATTTCTCTCGATCGCCCAGACCAACCTAGACGAGTTCTTCATGGTGCGCGTCGCCGGCCTTTTGGAGCAACGCGCCGAAGATGTTCGGGACCTCCCCCCGGACGGCATGTCCGCCAGCGAGCAAATCGATGCCATCACGGAGCGTGTGTCATCGATGGTGGATTCCATGAGCCAGACGTTTCTGGACCACGTCATCCCAGGGCTGGAGGCGGAGGGCGTATACCTTACACATCCGTCGGAGCTCGACGTCGCCGAGCAGGGACGACTGCGTCGGTTCTTCGCCGAGCAGGTGTATCCGATCCTCACGCCTCTCGCGCTCGACCCTGGTCACCCATTTCCTCATGTACCCAACCGGCGCATTCACCTCATCGTCATGCTCAGCGGCGAGGGAGCCGCAGAACCCGCGTTTGCGGTGGTCCAAGTACCGTCGGTCTTGCCCAGACTTTTGCCCGTTCGACAAGTCGACGACGAGTCCCACTACGTGCTGCTCGACGACGTCATTGCAGACAACGCCGGCGAGCTTTTTCGCGGTTTTGAGCACCTCGGTGCCTGGCCATTTCGCGTCGTTCGAAACCACGACCTGAGCATCGACGAAGAGGAAGCCGAAGACCTCCTCGAGATGATTCGCGAGGAGGTTCGCCGGCGTGATCGCGGCAATGCTGTGGCACTCGAAGTCAGCTCACGCTGCCATCCGGACGCGACCTCATTCCTCGCTGGAGCATTGAACGTTGAAGAGCGCTTGGTGTACTCCGTGGGTGCGCCGCTGGCGATCAACGAGCTCTCCGCATTGGGCTCGTCCCTGAAGCACCGTCCCGCGCTCTGGGATTCGGACTTTCAGCCCTCGCGCTCGCCGGCGTTTGCCACCGGCGAATCACCCTTTGATGTGATCCGCGAACGAGACGTCGTACTGCATCACCCCTATGAGAGCTTCGACCCGGTCGTGGACTTCGTCGAGGCCGCGGCTGCAGACCCTGATGTGTTGGCGATCAAGCAGACTCTCTACCGAACGAGTGGAGACAGTCCCATTGTCAAAGCGCTCATCCGCGCTGCCGAGAATGGGAAGCAGGTGGCGGCGCTTGTTGAAATCAAGGCGCGTTTTGACGAGGAGAACAACATCCAGTGGGCGCGACGTCTTGAGAGCTGCGGCGTGCATGTTGTGTACGGGCTCGTCGGCCTCAAGACTCATTGCAAGGTCGTCCTCGTCGTACGCCGAGAAGGCGGTGCACTTCGCCGCTATGTTCATTTGGGGACGGGCAACTACAACCCGGCCACCGCGCGCTTGTACACAGACGTCAGCATGTTCACAGCACGGCCTGAGTTTGGGGAAGATGCGACGGCACTCTTCAACTTGCTAACC
>JBLHKB010000204.1:0-11054 GCA_047619315.1 Polyangiales bacterium | reverse complement strand
GCTTCATCAAGCTAGGGCAGATCCTCTCCACCCGTCCCGACGTCATTCCCGCGGACGTTATTGCTGAGCTGCGCAAGCTCCAAGACGATGTGCCGCCAGAGGACTTCGACGAGCTTCGGCCCATGATCGAAGCCGAGCTGGGTGCGCCGATCCACGAGGTGTTCGAAAAGTTCAACGAGAAGCCTCTTGCGTCGGCATCCATCGGCCAGGTGCATCGCGCGACCCTCCTCACCGACGAGGGCGTGGTGGACGTAGCCGTGAAGGTGCAGCGTCCGAGCGTTCGCCGGACCATGGAGCTGGACATCGACCTGCTCTACTGGCTCGCCCACGCCGTCGAGCGAGGCATTCCCGAGGCGCGCCTCTACAACCCCGTCAAGATGGTCGCCGAGTTCGACCGCGCCGTTCGGGCCGAACTCGACTTCGTTTGCGAAGCGGACAACGCCGAGCGTTTCGCGCGCAACTTTCACAAGAAGCGATACGTTCGCTTTCCGAAGGTGTACCGCTCCGCGTGCTCCCGTCGTGTTCTCACCATTGAGTTCTTCGACGGCTGCAAGATCCATGAGGCCGTTGAACGTGGTGTCTCCGGCGAAGCCATCGCCAAGACCTGCGTCGACATCATGGTCCAGCAGATCTTCGAGGACGGGTTCTTCCATGCAGACCCCCACCCAGGAAATATGTTCATCCTGGGCGAGCCGGACCGGCCCGTTGTCGCCATGTTCGACCTTGGCCTAGTCGGACACTTGGGACCCAAGCTGCGAGACCGCACCATCGACATGATGGTCGCGGCCGTCCGCGAAGACTATCGAGGCATCGCGGATGCCCTTTGGGCCATCGGTCGACCCACCAAGAAAGTGGACCGCGAAGCCTACGAGAACGAGGTCACCGTCCTTGCTCAGAAGTATCTCGGCAAGTCCCTCGGGGACATCGAGTTTAGCGCGCTGCTTCGCGACTTGATCGACGGCTCCCGCCGATACGGCATTGAGATACCGAGCGGGTTTCTCATGATGGGCAAGGCGCTGATGACCGTGGAGGGCGTCGGCAAAGAGATTTACCCGGAGCTCGATGTCTTCGAGGAAGTGAAGCCATATTTTCTTCGTCTGATTCAACAGCGCTATTCGCCGGAGCGCGTTACCCAAGATGTGATTCGCGGCGTCACACGTTTGAGCCACGCGGCTTCCGAGGCTCCGATTCAACTCGAAGAGATCCTCGAAGACCTCCGAAAGGGTGCGTTTCGGATCCAGGTTCGCGAATCGTCGATGGGCGATGCCGCCGATTCCTTGGGTCGCCGTCTCTTCAGCGGCCTCGTTGTCTCTTCCGCCATTCTCGCAGGCGCGATTCTGCTGGCCTCGGGCCAGACCTGGCTTGGTGCGACATTCGCGGGCATCGGAATCGCGTACGCAATGGGCCACATGGTGTTGATGTTCATCCTTGGCCGACTTCGCCGCTGACGAAAAACGCCCCCACCCACGGGATCCGTTGCCAGCGCGCTTGAGCCGACCTAGGCTCGCATCGCATTCAGCGGAGGAGCAGTCGTGGCAGCAGAGATTCGATTCGACGAGCGAGTAGCGATAATCACAGGCGCAGGAGGCGGTCTTGGCCGTAGCCACGCCCTTCTATTGGCGTCACGCGGAGCAAAGGTCGTCGTCAACGACCTCGGCGGCGCCGTTGACGGGACCGGCGGCGATGCCTCCGCCGCGGACGCTGTCGTCAAGGAGATCGAAGCCGCCGGCGGCACGGCTGTCGCCAACTACGACTCCGTCTCAGACCCTGCAGGTGCGGCTGCTATCGTGAAGACCGCCACCGACGCCTTTGGCCGCGTGGACATCCTCATCAACAACGCGGGCATTCTCCGCGACGTCAGCTTCCATAAGATGACGCAAGACCAGTGGGACGCGGTCATCGCCGTTCACCTCACCGGCACCATGAACGTCACACACGCCGCGTGGCCGCTTTTGCGCGCCCAGGGCTACGGCCGCATCGTCAACACGACGAGCGCCGCCGGTCTCTACGGTAACTTTGGACAGGTCAACTACGGCGCCGCCAAACTCGGCATCGTCGGACTGACGCGCTCGCTGGCCCAAGAAGGCGCCAAGAAGAACATCTTCACGAACTGCATCGCTCCAGTGGCCAAGAGCCGAATGACGGAGACCATTGGGCTTCCGGATGCGGTGCTCTCAAAGCTCGAACCCAAGCGCGTGTCGCCCCTGGTGGCGTTCTTGGCCAGCGAAGCTTGTGAAGACAACGGTCAGACCTTCGCCGTCGGCGGCGGCTATATGTCGAAGGTGCAGATCATCGAAGGCGCCGGCGCGGTCCTCAAGGGTGACCCGACGCCTGAAGATGTCCTCGAAAACTGGGGCGCCATCACGAACATGGACGACGCCACCCCGTACGAAAACGCCATGGCGGCGGTGCGAAAAGCTCTCGAAAGCGCGTCAGCGGGCTGAGCGAACTTGAGCGAAGGGCCAAAACGCGCACGCTTTGCGGCGGGCGAGAAAGAAGGCACCGCGCCACGTCTGGCCGGCGCGAGCCTTCTACTCGATGGCCGCTCCGTTCCCCTTCGTTCGGGCGCGATGCACTACTGGCGTCTCCGGCGCGAGAACTGGCGCCCTGCCCTTCGTGCGCTTCGCGACCTCGGCCTAGAAATGGTCGAGACCTACGCGCCGTGGAGCGTTCACGAAACGGCGCCAGGCGTATACGACTTTGGCGAGACCGATGAGCGGAAGGACCTCGGGGCATTCATCGACTTGGCAGAAGAGGAAGGCCTCCTTTGCTTCGTTCGCCCGGGCCCACACATCAACGCTGAGCTCACTTACTTTGGGCTTCCAGAGTGGATCGTAAGTGACCCGGCGATGCAGGCGCGCACGCCGCGCAACAACCCCGTCGTCCTGTACTTCCCTCCGCGCATGTTTCCGGTGCCGAGCCACGCCAGCGACGCTTATCACGACGCCGTCGCTCAGTGGTACGCCGCCGTCGGCGCAGTGATCGCTCCTCGGCTCTACCCCAAAGGGCCCGTCGTGCTTCTCCAGGTCGACAACGAAGCGGGTTTCTTTTTTCGCAACGGCCCCTTCTGCCAGGACTACCACCCCGATTCTATCACTCTGTGGGAAGAGTTTGTCTCGTTGCGCTACGGCGGCACCGAAGAAGCAGCCGTGGCCTTTGAGCAGGAAACGGCCAAACCGCCCCACTCTTTTGGAAGCGGTCACTGGGGCGAAGAGCCAAGCGCTGGAGAGTTCCGCCGACAGCTTGCATGGGCCGAGTTTCAAGAACACACGCTGACCACCGCGATGAGCCGCATGAAGAAGTCGATGCAACGCGCCGGAATGAAAGGCGTGCCGATTCTCCACAACATCTCTCTCGGCGAAAGCGGCCTGCCCGTCAGCATTCCTGCCCTCGATCGAAACCTCGATCTCGTAGGCCTCGACTACTACCACCCAGCCCGTGACCACGCGGCCATCAAACGCCGCACGCTCTACCTCGCCGGCACATGCGACGTGCCTTACGCACCAGAACTCGGCGTGGGTGCGCCTCCTTGGTTCACACCCCTTGCCCACCGCGATTCGCTCTTCTGCGGGATGGCGGCGAGCGCCTACGGTCTTCGTGGTTTCAACCTCTACATGACCGTCGACCGCGACCGATGGTATGGCGCCATCATCGACACCGCCGGGCGCACTCGGGCAGAGTCCGTCGACTGGTCGCGCTTCCTGGCCGCACTCGAGCGAACGCGATTCCACGACCTCACACGTCGGGCATCTGTTGGACTCGTGATTCCCCGAGAATACGCACGTCTTTCACGGGCCACCCACACCCTCGGCGCCGCGAGCCCTGCCACCTTAGAAGCCATGGGGGGCGGCCCCACGGACGGCTGCCGACGCGACGCACTTGGGCTCGGCACACCGATTCAAGTGCGCTGGTGGGAAGCCCTCGAACGCGTCGCCGAAGCGCTCACCAACGCAGGTGTCTCCTACAACTACATAGACTCCGAGGCCTCGGCGAAGCACTGGCGCGGCTATGACGTGCTCTACTCGCCCACGTTCCGATTCGCGAACCCCAAACGCTACGCCGCGCTTCTACGGGCGAACGAAAAAGCCCGCGTCCTCGTCGGGCCGGAGTACCCAGCACAGAACCACGAGTTCAACGACGAAGATTTCGGAGAGAGGCTCGCGCTGCTTGACGTCTTTGACGAGCGTGCTCTTCAAGCCACCGTCGTCGACTGGGTCGCTCGTTATTCGGCAGCGCGCCCTTACGCTACAACACCACCCCTCGATACGGAGCTGCACGTCGACGGAGAACGCGACGCTGTTCTTTTCGTCATCAATCCAACAAGCGAAGATCGAGACGCAGAGATCAACCTGCCGGCTCCGACTCTTGCGCGGGACCTGCTCAGCGCCGAGGAGTTCCAAGGGGACACTGTTCTTCGGCTCCGCGTCCCGGCGTTCACCGTTCGCCTGCTTGAGCTTGAAGCACAACGACGCGGCGGCGCTCCGAGCGCCCGGAGAGAACGATGATTTCGGCGGACCTTCGCGTGGAGGGCTTCGACACGCCCTCCTGGACTCAGCTCATCTCTCTCTTCATGCCCGGGCTTGATGAGCGTCTCGCCGATCACGTCGAAGGCGCTCGAGGAACGCTCACTCTCGTCGAGGATTCCGAGCGTACAGTGCTCACGGCCATCGACAGTCAGCGAGGCCCTGTTCCGACGCTCTGCGGCTGCCTCGTTGACGACCTGCAGCAGATGGCGTTGAACCATTCCGTGCGCCGCGTTCTCGTATTGCGCGCCGGCACCATGGAAGAACTCTCGGAGCGGCTTGGGCTGTCCGCACGTGTCAGCGACGACTACGTCAGTCAGCTGCTTGGGCTTTTCCGTGCTGTGCGTGGCGCGATGGACGCTGGCCACATTCGCCTTTGGCCGAATCCATTCGCCAACGTGCCCATTCCTCCTCCCGGTGCTTTCGCGCGGGCTCTGGACATACTCTTGCCGAGAGACCGAGCGCTTCTGGTCATGCTCTTCAAGCCAGGGACCAGCCCAGCGCAGCTCGCCACCGCAGCAGCTATTCGCCGGAACCACGAAGGTGAGATCGATTTGTTGGCGGGCCCAGATCTCCTGCGGTCTTGGGCAGGACCAACGGGCGGCGATTGGCAACGAGATTACCGTGTGTACGTCGATGCCGTGTCGCGAAACGTGGCGGAGGTGCACATGGGCCTCTTCTGTGAGGTCCCCACGCTTAAGGCCCTTCTCCGCGACAGCGACCCTGGCGCTTGGGCGGTGGAGACCGCGACGCGAAACATGATCATGAGCCCAGTCCCCGCCGCTGTTGCCGTCGCTGTTGGAGCGGATGCACTTCGAGGCGTCGGTCGCGCATCCGCGAAGGCACTCGGCGGCTTCGACTTCGCCGGTCGCCTTTTGCCATTGGCATCGCAGATCCGCTCCAGGTGGCTTGCCGCCCGTACAGTCACCGACGAACTGGGCTTCGACCCGCTCCGTGTTTTGGCGATGTTCTTGCGTCGCGACGACATCGGCGAAGACTGATCACTCGCTTCAGTCAAAGGCGAAGCCAAGGCTCGCGCGAACGCCAACATCGACAAGGGAGCGACGCACCGCAGGCAAGTATCCCGCGCTTCCTGTCGCACCCAGGGTGATCTGTAGCGCACCATGCGTCGTGTCGTGGTTCATCAGCAATCCAAGCTCGGACTCGACGCCAAAACCGAAGCGTGTTCCGGCGCTTCCGCGCGCTGCTGTGAAGCCGGGGGCAAAGCTCGCATAGGGACGGAACATCTCATGCTGCCGGGCGATGAAACGCCACTCGAATGCAGTGCGATACTCGTCTTCTTCCGCAAAGTGAGTGAAGTCGAAACGCAGGCCAAAGGAACTCCATCCGAAGTCTCCAGTGATTCGCGCACCAGCGACGACACCCATCCCGCCAGCGGTCTGCAGCACACGTCGTCGCACGCCTGTGACAAGGCCGAGCGCAACGCGGCTCGAACTATGGGGCACGGGACTCAGCTGCACGTTGGGCGGCGGCGTCACGTACATACGTCGCTCCACGATTCGAGTGACCGGATTCGGCCGGATGAGAGGATCACGAATCACCTGCTGACAACAAGGCGAGCGGTCGGGCACGAATAGATAACGGTCGGGCTGCGCTTGGGCCGTGGCCGATGCAGCTAGTGCGGAAAAGCCAAGGGCGAGAGCGATTAGGAAACGGGACATTCTTTCTACCTCCGCTCGACAAACGCGGCGGACCTCCTGCGCTTACACTCGGAGAAGCAGAAATCGATGATGGGATTCCTGGGCGAATTCAGCTATTTGGACTACTACTGAAAACTTGTCCCTGAAAATTTGACTCCCTCTTCTCCGGTCCGTATGGTGCAAAAGCTGCTCATCGAAGCAGTGAACGCACTTTCAGCACCGCAGCTTCACCTCAGCAACCCGGAACCCCATGCAGCAACTCACCGATCGACAGCGCGCCGTCCTCGAGTACATCGAATTCTCCATTCAGGATCGAGGCTACCCGCCCACGCTGCGCGAGATCGGCAATCACATGCAGCCACCGATCAAGAGTACAAACGGCGTCAACGACCATCTTCGTGCCCTTGAGCGCAAAGGCTACCTGACGAGGGAGGACATGAAGTCGCGAACACTTCGGCTGCTCCGCACGCCGGACGGCGAGCTGGTGGGTTCGTCCTCGAAGAACAGCGACGACGACGACGACCTCGTCGCGATTCCCATCTTGGGCCGTGTCGCTGCGGGCGCCCTGAGCGAAGCCATCGAACACCCAGAAGACACGGTCAAAATCGACCGCATGCTCATCGGGCGAGGCAAGGATGTCTTTGGTCTACGCATTGTCGGTGAGTCGATGATCGAAGCAGGCATCCACAGCGGCGACTACGTCTTTGTGCGAAAGCAGCTCACCGCCAAAAAGGGCGACATCGTCATCGCTCTCGTCGACGGCGACGCGACCTGCAAGTACTTCTACCCCGAAGCCGATCACATTCGGCTCCAGCCTGCCAACTCAACCATGGAACCCATCCTCGTCTCCAAAGAAGACTGGCGGACGACTCAGGTCCTCGGCATCGTTGTTGGCGTCTACCGAAAGCTCGAATCGTGAAGGCGATTTGGAACGGAGTCACAATCGCCGATTCAGACGATGTCGTCACCTTCGACGGGAACGCGTACTTTCCCCGCGCGTCTCTCGCAAAAGACCTCTTCGAGGCCAGCACGCACACGACCGTGTGCGGTTGGAAGGGCACGGCGAACTACCTGAGCATCGTCGCGGGCGGCAAGCGAAACGACAACGCCGCTTGGTTTTATGAGGAGCCCAAAGAAGCGGCCTCTGAAATCGCCGGAAGGGTCGCCTTTTGGAAAGGCGTCAGCGTCTCGTAGATCGTGTTTCAGACACCTGCAGCTTAAAACCTCAGCGTTCTTGACTCGGAGGCTCCTAGCTCGTGACTCGGCGGCGCCAAACGAGTGCTATCAGAACAAAGCCGAGTCCCCACGGGTTTGAGGTTCTCTCCGCGCCAACGCCGCAGCGTGAGCAGCCAGACCCTGGAGGAAGCGTGGGCGGCGGCGGCTCAGGCTGTTCGCCGGAAGGCAACGTATCGGACGACGCGCCGAGCTCCGGGAGCGGCCCGTCGAGCATCGCGCTGAGGCCAAGGCCGGATGAAGGCGGCGCCGCGAAGGCGAGCCCTGCGGCAGCGTAGGCGCCCGTATTTACGCCCTCACTGCCCGGTGGTCCGCCCCAACGACCGTGTTGGGGATTGTGGCACTCAACGCCGCCATCCCACTCATGGAGAATCGCATAACGCGCCTGAAAGTTGTTGTTGCCGTAGGACTCGACGCCAGGGATCAAGTTGCCGTCTCCGTCAGGCGTACCGCGTCCACCCGTGATGGGCGGGGCCGTTCGAAAGATGAGGTCATCGCCGAGGGAGCTCGCGTCGTATCGCATGTGGAGACGCGTCACCACGAAGTCGTTGGTAAAACCCGTGGGAACCATGCCGCGCCGAATGCTGCGCGCGTAAGTCGGCGTGACGTCGGCGCCAAGAGTCACGATGATGTCCTCGTCGAGCACCGGACCAGGGCAAGGGTCACAGCTACCCGCACCCCATGCGTACTCCGTGAGGACCGCGCGGCTTGAGCCTTCGCTCGCACGTTCGAAGAGCGCCTCGTAGAAAGCACCAAAGTGCTCGCGAGCCAGCGGCGAAACGCGGATATTCGTGGGGATGGCGTAGTTGTCGTAGTTGGCGACCTCGAAGCGATTTCCACGAGCCAGCACATGCACGATGATGTCCTGAGGGCCGTCTGCGTTGAGAAGTCCCAGCCGAATCGGCAACGAGAAGACCTCGGCGTCGTAGTAGAAACGCAATGGACTGAGCACCGCGCGGCCGTCTTCGAAGGACACAAGCTCAGGTCGAACTTTCGCCACAAAGAACCGCATCCCGCTTTGCACGTAGGGGCGAAGTGCAGCTTCAGCTCCCGGCGGAATGCGGTAGTCATGGGCGTGGAGCCAGCGCTCAAGGCCGTCGGAATCTCGTGCACCGAGGATTTCGATTTCGTATTCGCCGACGGCGAACTGCGCCTCCACGGTGACGCCATAGTCTTCCGGCTCTTCGTAGTCAGACTCGTCGTCGGACTCGGCGCGACTGATCGTTTCTACGCCGGATAGTTCATCATAGTCGTAGGTAGCCCTCTGCGCGCAGGGGTCCTGCTCCCAGTACTCCACGAGTCGAGGCGCCGTCATCGTGTCGAGACGTTCGAAAACATCGCGAGGCAACGTTCGAACCTGCTCTTCGGACAAGACTTCCGGGACGGGGATGATGAGCGCGAAGTCCTCCGGGGGTCCTTCGTAGTCGTTCTGCATCGAGATGATGGTTCGAGTGCCATCGCGCATCAGGACCACAAGGCTTCCCCGATTCTTCGGCGCCGTCGCGCCGCTAACGTAGAAGCCGCAGAACGCTTGAGCTGGCGATTGAACGCACAACGAGCTTGCGAGAAGGAGCGTCGACGTCACAACGAGATGCGAGAAATGGGGCTTCGTGAGCATAGGTCCTCGATAAAGACAGGGTAGAGCCGCGGCGCGGCCGCCACTGCGACGCACCATCTGCAGAATCGGTCTTGGCGAAATGCGCTGACCCACCGTTTCTACCGATGGTAGGCTTCGACGTGGCGCGCGGGGATGTAAAATCAGACAAAAAGCCTCGGTTTCCACGAATTGCCGCGTCGCTATCGCCACTTTTCGCCGTGGGTGGCGTTCTGCTCTTTGCAAGGGAGCTACAACTCGGGCGGCTCTTCGGAGAGCCTGTCCAAGCCACGCTCTCCATCACCACACTCGCAGTCGCCCTGGGCGCCGCTTCTCTTCTGGCGCTCTTAGTTCGCGGGCGGCGCGTCGGCGGCCCCGTTCCCTGGACGCTTCTTGCTCTCGTCGCAACGATACCCGCGGCCACGGGTGCTCTTCTTCCTGGCGCAGACGACAGCCTGTATGCGACGGGGCTCTGGTGTTCGGCGTGGCTGTGCGGCGCACTTGGTTGGGTGGCGGTCATCGAAGTCTTCGCGACAAAGACTCTGCAAAACAAGAACATCGTCGCGATCATTCCTGCAGCTCTTGCTCTCATCGCAACGGTCCTCTGCGCGTTGACCTCTCTCGCCCTCGTCCCCTTTGCCCTCCTGGCGTGGGCGCTCCCCGCTTCGCACTTCGGACGTCCCGGTGATGCGAAAGCGGAGAGTGCGCTCCTCTGTGCGCCACTCTTCGTCGGGGCGGCGCTCTGGCTTGGCCGTTGCGCGATGGTCCGAGCGGGGGTGGTCACGGTACCGAACGCGCTTGCCCTGGCGGCCTGCGCTTGCATTGTCCTCGACGTCTTCGTCGGGCTTTGGGTCGTTCGACCAAGGGCGTTGGGCGCCGCCCTTCCCCTCGTCATCGTGCTCGGAGCGTGGAGCATTTTCGAGGGCGCGAGGTCCGAAGCCCCCTCTGCTCCCCTCGAAATCGAAGCGCCCCTACCCGCTGACGATGGCCAAGGTCTACGCATCCCGTACGCACCCCGAGAAGAGTAGCCCTCGAAATTCCAAGTAAATGTACTAGACCTCGCACATGCGCTTCGTTGCCCTCTTCGCACTTCTTCTATCGCTCGCATGTTCCGGCGATCAGACCTCCACCGCCCACCCGGTCACACCTCCAGCCAACGGCGGCGAGCCAGCAGAGCAAGAGACCCCCGAAGAAGCGCCAGGAGAGACAAGCGCAAACCTAGTGATCGGCACCGACGAGTGCGTCAGCGACGCCGACTGCATCCCAGCCGCGTGCTGTCATGCAACAGCCTGTGTGGCCGTCGCCAATGCGCCCAGCTGCGCGGACGCCATGTGCACACAGGACTGCCGCTACGGCACCCTCGACTGCGGCGGCGGATGCCTTTGCCATGATGGCCACTGCGCAGCACGCCTGTCTGAAGTACCCGCCGCGATTCTCGAAGCGATGGAAACGCCCGCGACAGCCGAATAGACGGACCGCTCAGCGAGTTCCTCCAAACACTTGAGCCCCAACCACGCCATAGCCTTGTTCGATCTTTGCGCTGACAATCCAGGTACCAGACAAGTCCGGACAGAAACGTGCATGCGGCAAATCGGTGGGCTGCGCGCTGGCCCGAACGTTCGCGTAGGCATCCCGGACATCGAGTCGAATCGCACGAACGGACGGCTCGCCGGCAGCGAGGACGATGTAACATTGGCCTGCCTCGACCTCGACTGTCATGTCGAGGGTGCTTGAGCCGCGACCTCGGTGTCGATCGACATCTGTGACGGGCATCCGGCCCTCACCGTATCGGCCATGGCTTCGGCGCAGTTGGCCAGCAACGAAATCTCGAACCTCGCCGCCAACGTTGAAGGCGTCGGCAAGACTCACGGTGCTCCAAGCACAGAGAAGCGCAGCAACAACAAGGGACACCAGGGAAAGACGCGAACGCATGCCGTTAAGATACACGGAGATCACTGGTACGCCCGTTGAAACACCACCAGCCTGCTGCCCCCGCGCTTCGTTTCGGCAAGTGTGTTAAACGCCTTGCAATTAGGGTCTCCG
>JBLHKB010000203.1:0-11160 GCA_047619315.1 Polyangiales bacterium | reverse complement strand
TCTTTAAGGCCCAATTAAAGCCGCTCTGGACGAGCAGAGCGGCCCTACCCCAAATCGAGGTGTTCGGAACTTGAGTTTCGGACCCCGGCCAGGGCACTATGCGCGCTAATGGGCCGCGTCATTGGCATCGATCTCGGTACCACCAACTGCTGCGTTGCGGTGATGGAAGGCCATACACCTGCGGTGATCGCCAACAAGCAGGGGTACACCACTACGCCCTCCATCGTTGGCATCGCGGAGAACGGCAAGCGCGTCGTCGGACAACTCGCTGCGCGTCAGGCGATCACCAACGCGGAACATACGGTCTACGCGACGAAGCGGCTCATCGGTCGCCAATTCGACTCGCCCCAAGTCCTCCAGACGCAGCAAACCGTCCCGTTCAAGATCGTGCAGGGTCCGTACAACGATGTCCGCATCGAGCTTCGTCGGAAGCAGTACAGCATCCCCGAGATCAGCGCGATGCTCCTTCAGGAGATGCGCGTCATCGCCGAGGAGTATCTCCAGGAGGAGGTCGATCAAGCGGTCATCACCGTACCCGCCTACTTCAACGATGCACAGCGGCAGGCCGTTCGCGACGCAGGATTGATCGCAGGTCTCGATGTTCTACGGATCATCAACGAGCCGACGGCGGCAGCGCTCGCGTATGGCTTTCATCGTTCCGAGAACCGCACCCTCGCCGTGTACGATCTCGGAGGTGGCACGTTTGATATTTCCATCGTCCAGGTGACCGAAGGCGGAGTGTTTCGCGTCATCGCGACGACGGGCGACTCGTTTCTAGGTGGCGAAGACTTCGACGCTCGAATCATGGCGTGGCTGATTCGTGGCTTCCAAGTGCAGGAAGACGTCAACCTGCGGACCTCCCCCGTCGCTCTGCAACGACTCAAGCAAGCTGCACAGACCGCCAAGTGCGAGCTCTCGGAGATTGAGACCACCGAGATCCAGCTCCCTTTCATTCATGACGGGGTCAGCGGACCTCTGAATATGCATTACGCCATCACGCGAGCGCAGCTTGAGAAGCTGACCCGTGACCTCGTCGAACGCACTCTGTTCATCTGCGAGCGGGCGATGCAGATCGGAAATCTCGAGAAGAGCGACATCGACGAAGTTGTCCTCGTTGGCGGCATGACGCGCATGCCTCTTGTCCAAACACAGGTCGCGGACTTCTTCGGTCGCGTTTCCAGCAAAGGCGTACATCCAGACGAGGTCGTCGCTCTTGGCGCCGCCATTCAGGGAGCAGCCCTCGCCCACGAAATCGACGAGGTGTCCCTGGAGGATGTCACGGCTCACGCTCTTGGCATCGCCACGGCGGGGGACCATTTCGACGTGATCATTCCGGGCAACACACGTGTGCCGTGCCGCGTCCCCAGTCTCTTTACGACGTCAAGAGACGACCAGGACCGCGTAAAGATCGTCGTGCTCCAAGGTGAAAGCACCAGCGCCAGCGACAACGACTTCCTCCAAGAGTTCGCGTTGACGAGTCTCCGTCGCGCACCGGCCGGCGAGCTGGAAATCGAAGTCGCCTTCGGCATCGACGAAGACGGAATCTTCAGTGTGAGCGCGAAGGACATGGAGACCGGCGAGGAGACCTACGTCGAGATCACCGGCGACTCGATGGGTGAAGAAGAGCTCGATCGCATGAGCTCAGAAAGCACTGAATACCTCGAAGAGCGCCGCGCTGAAGAAGCGTCGGAACGCATGCGCCAAGGTGTGCACACGCTCATCTCGGATCTCGAGCGCATGTTCCCGGACGCCGAGCGTTGGGCCGCAGGAAATCCAATGCACACGTTGACGATCACCCACGCACGGCACGCGACGGTCATGGCAGGGAGTGCGCTCATGACCGGGAGCCGTGGAGAGCTCGCGGAGCAGCTTGTGACTCTCGAGGACGCAAAGTCGATGCTGGAGAAGCTGTTGCAAGAGTCCGACGGCCAGCGCCGCTAGAGCGGACCCGCCCCACGAGAGGACGCCCAACGCGGCCCCTCAAACCTCAAAGAGAAGCGGCTGTGTCAGTGCCGTTTGCTATAGCGTGTCGTAGATGTTCCGCGCGCTTCACACCTCGGACTGGCACCTCGGGCATATGCTCCGAAGTCAGTTTGATCGCGCTCCGGAGCACGACGCGTTTCTGGCCTGGCTCCTCGAACAGGTTGTCCTCCACGAGGCCGATGCCGTGCTCGTCGCCGGTGATATCTACCAAACATCCAACCCACCAGCCCACGCCGAACAGCGCTTCTACGACTTCTTGGCCCGGCTTCGAGCCCGGGCGCCAGAGACGGCGGTGGTCATCATCGCGGGCAACCACGACTCCGCATCACGCCTGGAAGCGGCAAGGGGCCTCTACGGCGCAATTGGCGTTCACGTCGTCGGAGCGCTCCCCGTAGGCGTCGACGTGTCGACGGCTGTCGTCCGCCTCGAAGGACGAACCGGCAGCGCCTGCGTCGTCGCCGTTCCATTCTTGCGTCCCTCGGACCTTTCGCCGGACCTCGTTCGAAAAGGCGGCCTCTCTGCCGGCGTTCAAGAGCGCTACGAGTCGACTCTCCAGGTCGCACGAACGACGCGGCAAACGGGCGACGCGCTCATCATCATGGGTCACGGTCATTTGCTCGGCGGCCGGACTAGCGAGCACTCCGAGCGCGACCTGGTGCGTGGGAACGAAGACGCACTGCCCCTTCAGATCTTCGGCGATGACTTCAGCTACGCCGCCCTCGGCCACCTTCATCTAGCCCAAGCTGTCGAAGGCGGGCCCGCCCCGGTTCACTATTGCGGGTCGCCGATACCGCTTTCCATGGGAGAGGCGTCCTACCCACATCAGGTGTTGCGCGTTGATTTCGACGGCCCGGATGTTTCCGACATCGTCCCACTCCTCGTCCCTCGCTCCGTCGAACTGATTCGCATCGGCGCCGGCGACGCGAAACCCCTCGACGAAACGTTGCTCGCGCTTCGTGGGTACGACTTCGGGGAGTTGAAAGAACCAGCTTTTCAACCGATGCTCGAAGTCAGCGTCTTTATCGACGCACCCACCCCCAACCTCAACGAACAGGTCCGCGCCGCCATCGCGGACAAAGGTGTGCGCCTCGTTCGCATCCATCCGATTCGCGCCGCGTCGATGGAAACGCGCCTGGGTGACGCGCTCGTCGATACAGACCTCAGCGACCTCGACCCCGAAGATGTGCTCATCAAAATGCATCAGCTCCGCCATGACGCTCCGCCGCGGGATGAGCTTCTCAGCGCTTTTCGCGAGCTGCGCGCGCAGCTCGAGGCTGGATAATGCGTATTCTCGCCATTCGGGGAGAGAACCTCGCGAGCCTAGCGGCACCCTTCGAGCTGCACTTTGACGCTCCACCCATCGAGTCGAGTCGAATCTTCGCCATCGTTGGCGCGACCGGCGCGGGCAAGAGCACCATCCTGGATGCTCTCTGCCTCGCCCTCTTTCACCGAACTCCTCGCCTCGGAGACATGGCTGGAGGCACGGATGTCAGCGACGGAGACGAGCGCATCAAAAGCTACGACCCGCGCGCACTTCTGCATCGCGGCGCCACCTCGGCCTATGCCGAGTGCGACTTCGAAGGGCAAGACGGTGGCCTCTACCGAGCACGTTGGAGCGTAAAGCGGGCGAAAAGCGGGCGTCTTCAGCCCGCGAAGCCTGAGCTATTTCACTTGGAATCGGGCGTCGCGATCGGACGAACAAAGAGCCAGGTGACGGCGGAAATTGGCACGCGGTTGGGCCTCGACTTCGAGCAATTTCGGCGCTCCGTTCTTCTCGCTCAAGGAGACTTCGCCGCATTCCTGCGCGCCTCGCCCACCGAGCGCGGCGAACTCTTGGCGAATATGACGTCAACGATGGTGTACGGCGAGCTGAGTCGCGCCGCCCATCAGCGCGCCCGTGATGAACACACCAAGCTGCGCGAACGTCGCGCATCCTCTGAGCAGCTCGCTCCCCTCAAAGACACAGAGCGCAAAAAGCTCGATGTTCGGACGCATGAGCTAGACGCGAAACGAACCGCGCTGTCTCTGTTGCTCAATGAACGCAGAAAGCGTGTCGACGTCTTGGCCCATGACGAGAAACTCCAACTCGCCGTGGACGCGGCGGAAGTTCTCGTCGCGAAAGAGCGTCAAATTGCACGCGACATTGGCCCACGTCGACAAGCGCTCCAACACGCCCGCTCGGCAGACCGTTTCCGTGACGTCATACGAGCGCTCGAAGAGCGGCGCGTGGCCCATCTGAAGACACACAGCCAAGTAGATCAGGCCAAGAGCACCCTCCGCGAACGCGAGAGGCAGCTGGTCGACCTACGACAAAGAAGCGCGACGCACCTCGATCGACGACGCGGCTTTGATGCGGAGGCATCACCCTTTGAAGCGGAACAGGAGCGGGCCTCCGACCTCGACGCGGCGATCCTTGGCGCGAAAGAGTCCGTCGCGCGATGTGATGATGAATGTCGCAAGGCGCGGACGGAGCGCGACACGTTGAAGGCAACTCAGAACGGTCGACGAAAGACCATGACGCGGCTGGAGGCCGAGGAAGCCGTCGACACGGCGTGGCTCAAAGAGCGCCCCTATCGAGCCGAGGGCCAAGGCGCCATCACACTCGAGAAGGTAAAGCAGCACAGGTCCTTCGCCGATGAATCTCTGTCCATCCACGCAGAGGCCGAGGGCACTCGGCGCGCTCTCGTTTTTCTCGAAGCAGACTCGGACGCACTGGGTGCAGAGCTCGCGAGAGCCAAGACCGCATGGACCGTCGCCGATACCGCGATGCGCGCAGGCGAAGCGGGATCCGTCGCACCGCGACAAGCACGCGCCGAACGCTTGCAGGAAGCACTTCGGGCGCGAGAAGCGCTCAGGCGAGCCGCCGAGAGCCGCCGGGGAGCATTGGCGGAGCTTAAGACGAGAGCGAAAGCGGAGGCAGATGCGCGCACCCAGCAAGAAGCGATCAACGCGGAGCTCACCCTCAGCACGAGAGCGCTTACGGCGGCACAAGAGTCCCTGGCGCAAGACGTCGACGCCCTCGATGAGGCCGAGCGCTTACGTCACGCACAACGCCTTTCTGACCGCCTCGTCGACGGCGATTCATGCCCGGTGTGCGGCTCTCAAGAACATCCCTCACGGCCTCATACTTTCGACACAGACGAGGCGACAACACTTCGCGTGGCCAAGGGAACCGCAGCGGCGCTCGCTCATAAGCTCGGCGAAACCCATTCGGATATCCGCGAACGAAAGGGAGCAGCGGATTCGCAGGCAAGGCTCGGCGTAGAGCGTCTCAGCGCCGCGAAGGCCGTCCACGATGACCAGAAGGGGGCCGAAGAGGTGCTCTCCGATACGTACCGCCAAGCGCTCTTGATGACCGGCGCCAAACTCAACGGGGAGTTGGTCACGGAACTCGTCCAGGCAGCAGAGACGCTCTCGCCGCTTTTTAAAGACGCCCTCGATGAAGCCCTCGACCACGCCAAAGCGGAACTCGCCGACGCACTCGACGCCAGCCAGCAAACGCAGACCAACAACGAGCGCCGCGACCGAGCGTATGCTGCGCGGGAGTCTGCGGAACGCGCCCTCGAACGTGGCGCCGAACGTGTAAAGGCCGCCGAGGCGCGGTTGCGCGCACTCGACGAACGGCTCCGTGACATCGTCGCTGCTCAACAAGCTCTTTCCGTGCAGCTCGACAAACTCGCGGGACCCGGCTGGGGCGATCCCCTATTCGTGGATTCCTTAGAATCCGACGCGCTCACTCTCGCTTCTTTGCGACGGAGCTTCGACGAGCGCAGAATACGGCTCGTCGAACTGCGTGCCCGTGCAAGCGATGCTCATGAGCGAGAGCACGAGCTCGCCAAGCTCGCCTCCGGCCGCGAAAAGGCGGCGGACGACGCGCGCGCTGCCCTCCACCAACTTCAGGGCGCACGAAGCCAGCTCTTGGGAGGTCTGAGCGTCGCTGCAGCCCGTGCAAACCGAAGCCTTCGCGACGTCGAGCTGCGGGAGAACGCAGACACGCACCGAAGTCTCGTGGCCGAGGCCGAACGATTGAGCGCCGCCGGACACGCCAGCCTTGAGTCGCTCCGCGACGAACTCACCAGACGGGAAAAGGCCCTCAACGACGCGAAAGCCGAACTCGAAGCCAGACTCTTGGAGGCACGCGTCGACGAGGCCTTCGTACGCAGCCACCTGAAGTCGCCGCTCGATCGCGACCACGAAGAACATGCCCTTCGAAAGATCGACGAAGCGATGAGCATCGCCGGAGCACGCCATGATCAAGCACGAAATGAGCAGCGCATCCATCGCAACGGGCACGCGGGTGTGTTCGGCGAGCCCCAGTCGGTTCCTCTGCAGGGGGACCTCTTCTCCGCGCCGGTCCGCGAGCTTCCTTCCCTCGATATCCCAGCTTTGCGCGCCAACGAAAACGACGCCCTAAAGAGCACCGAGGAAGAGAATGAGACGCTTGAGAGAGCGCTCATCGACGCACGAGCTGCTCAGCAGCGCGATGATGAAGCTCGTCAGAGTGCAGCGACCTTGGACAACGACCTAAGATCCTTGGAGGCCGGCACCAAGATCTGGGACGAACTCGCGGAACTGATCGGTTCGAGCGATGGGAAAAAGTTCCAGCTTTTTGCCCAAGGACTGACCCTCGATATTCTCCTTGGACACGCCAACGTGCAGCTGGGTCGCCTTTTCCCGCGCTACCAGCTCGAACGCACCCCCGGCAGCGATCTGTCCATCCAGGTGGCCGATCAGGACATGGGTGGCGTCGTTCGGAGCGTCGACACCCTCAGCGGCGGCGAAACGTTTATCGTCTCGTTGGCTCTAGCGCTTGCGCTGGCGGGTCTTTCAGCGCGCCAGATGCCGCTGCGAACCCTCTTCATCGACGAAGGCTTTGGCAGCCTTGATGCGGCCTCCTTGGAGACAGTTCTGGATGTGCTCGACGCCGTGCAAGCGGAGGGCAAACAGATCGGCATCATTTCCCACGTGGCCGAAATAGCCGAGCGCTTTCGAGTGCGTGTTAACGTCGAGCGGGAGGGCGAAGGCCGGAGCCTTGTCACCGTCCATCCAACGCAGGCAGCGGTCCTAAGCGAGGCTCGCTAGATTCCAGCGGCCCTCAAGCCAAGACAAGAGCTCGAGCTCGGCTTCGTCGATTCCATCTGCTTGAGCGATGCGGGTGAGGACTCCGTGAATCCAGGAACGCATTTCGGGTCGGATGTCATCAATGAGCAGCACGAGCTCTGCACGCTCAAGGAGGCTTGTTTCGTTCATCAGAGACCAGAGATTCGGCGCTTCGATCTCTCGAGCAAGAGCCGACACAGCAGCCACCTCTTCGGATGAAAGAACCCCGTCCATCCGGGTCATCAGGCGCACCAAGCCAGCAAAAGCGGTCCGCTCATCCTCTCTCATTTCCTCGTACGGTGTCACCAGTCCATCATACACGGCCTCTGCGTGCCGCGTCTTCGATGGCGTTCATATGCTTGGCACCACGGACTCGCGACAGTCGCTTTAGATCGACCTTGACCCGGCCCCTTTCGACATGTTTAGGAGACCTATGAACATCGACGGCTCAGTTGCAATCGTTACCGGAGGCGCCTCAGGCCTCGGTGAAGCTACCCTTCGCACCCTGGTCAAGAAGGGCGCCAAAGTGGTCATTCTGGACATGAACCAAGAGCGCGGCACAAGCCTGGCCGCCGAGCTTGGGAACGCCGTGCGCTTCGTCAAAACCGACGTGACCGACGAAGAGCAGGTCCTGGCCGCCATCGAAGTGGCCAAGTCCCTGGGCACTCTTCGCGTGGCCGTCAGCTGCGCAGGCGTGGGCTGGGCCGCACGCACCATCAAGCGCGACGGCACCCCACACGATTACGACCTCTTCAAGAAAGTCATCACCGTCAACTTGGTCGGCACCTACAACGTCCTTCGCCTCGCAGCGTCGGCTATGAGCCAGAACGAGGTCGTCGACGGAGAGCGTGGCGTCATCATCAATACAGCGTCCATCGCTGCCTTCGACGGTCAGATCGGCCAAGCTGCATACGCGGCATCCAAGGGCGGAGTTGTGGGGCTCACGCTGCCGGCCGCGCGTGACCTTTCGAAGGTCAATATCCGCGTCATGACCATCGCACCCGGCATCTTCGCGACGCCTATGCTCGGCGGACTGCCCGAAGAGGTGCAGACGGCTCTCGCCGCCGGCGTGCCGAACCCCGCTCGTCTTGGAGACCCTGCTGAATATGCAGCGCTGGCGGCTCACATCGTCGAGAACGGCTACTTGAACGCGACAGTCATTCGGCTGGACGGCGCTCTTCGCATGCCGCCTAAGTAGTCCGCGCCTCAGTAGTCCGCGCCTCAGTAGTCCGCGCCTCAGTAGTCCGCGCCTCAACGTTTACGCCGCTCAAAGGTCGTCGGGATCGCTTCGTACCGGCATCGCTTCGTTACCGGTGAAGGTCACGACAACGATGCTTCGCCCGGCGGCCGCTTCTTCAAACGGATGACGAGCGAGGAACCGACGCAGACAGCGTCCGCCTCGGTCGTCGACAACGGTGCTTGAGCGGACTTGAAGCCGAACTCGCCCCCGTCGTGGGACAGAGGCGATCAGCGTGATGTCGCCCGCCGGTGAACTCCGGCGGGCAGCTTTGCGTCGACAGTCCAAGAGAATTGGGATGGCAGCGCGAAGGCTACGTTGCATCGCCGCGACGCGTTCTTCCGTGGCTCGAGCACCTTGATTTAGAACGCGGAAGGCCACCTCGCCGGTGGCATTTCCGCCACTTGCTTCAAGGTCTCCATCGGCGTTGCGCGTGACTTCCACGTCATCTTCGACGGCGCGGCGTGCCTGTGTCGCTGCGACGCCGCTCGCCGCACTGTTTGAGTACGTCAGCGTAATAAACGCTGCTCCCGGCCCGTGAATCTGACCCAAGGGCGCACCACGAAGCGCAGCCACCGAGCAGTTCAACAGCTCTTCGTCGTTCAGTTCATCGCGGGAAACCTCAACCTGACCGCCATTGGTCACGTCGACCATGAATCGCAGCGTGCCTTGCACCTGAGGCCGAACACGAACGACGGTGCGGTAGCATTCGCGGATGGCACCGATTTGCCCGCCAAGGGCGTCACCGATCTGTGCCAGCTTGGTGGAGCGCGTGGCTGGCCCACTCTCGATGGACATGCGGACGTCGGAGCGTGCCGTGACCCTCCCCGAACTCTCCACGGCCTCTTGCGCGCTCGCGCTGCCAAGGCCGACCACGAGCAAGCAACCCATGAGTACCAGCCTCACTCCGATTTCGTGCGTCATGCGTGTCATCATCACCGATAGACCTCGGAAGGTCACGGAAGCTTCAATCCACGCGGAAAAGCGTACGAATTTCGGCTTCATCGTAGCGGCGCGCCGCATCAACATCGAAGAAATCAGTCGTCGTCTCATCCCCGCTGACCTCGCGCATTCGCATACGCATCAGCCGAACGCCCTCGCCTTCAAGGACCATCTCGCGCAGGAAACGCTGTAAATCTGCATTTTTGGGGCGCATCGTCAAAACCCACGATGAGCCTTCCGTGCGAAACTCCAGCTCATAGGCCGCTTCAAGAGCACGTCTCTCGCCTGCGAGGACATGACGAATGGAGCCCACGAAGCCGGCGACGACCGGGTTGTCACGAAGCGCGATGACCTCTCGGGTGTCTCCGGCGCGAATCGTCAGCTCACGTGCGTCGATGAGCGCTCGGCTCTCCGAAGGTGACGTGGTGGTTCGGAGAAGACGACCCGGCGTGTAGTAGATACGACCCTCACTCCGAATCGGGAGCACCATCAAGGCGATGCGCTTCTCTTCGCGAAAGCGGGCGCTCAGTCCAGGAATCGATGAGAACGAACGCAAGAGTCCATCAAGCGTCGGCGCCTCCTGCGCTTCGACAGCGCTGCTCATCAAGACAACGATGAGCGACGACCATGCAAGGTACTTAAGGGCGTAGTCTCGAAACGATTTCACTAGGGGTCTCCAACAGCATCTCGCCATCGCGGGTTGTCACAAGTGTGGTCCATGCACGAGCGACGCGTTTGTCTTCGTGGCTAAGGTTACGAATCTCGTAGCCGATATGAATCCGTTGTTCAGCATCGAGGACACGTGCTTCGACGCGAAAATGATCGCCATGACGAAGCGGCGATGCATAGCGACATCGGCTCTCGATGACGACCATGGCGTAGCCGAGCTCAATGAGATCAGGGACGTCGAGCTTCCGCGGTCGGAAGAGCGTCTCGCGAGCGATCTCCAGGTACTTATAATAATGTCCATGCCAGACGATTCGAAGTGGGTCGCAGTCGTGAAATGGAACAACCCCCTCGTAGACCGCACGAGCCTTCTCTTGATTCACGGCGTCTCGCTATTCTTCGAAAAAGTCATAGAAATTAAACCAGTTCTCGGGGAATTTTCGACAAAACTCAGCCAGCATGTCCGCGTAGCGTTGAGCGTATTCCGCCATGGCCTCGTCGCGGCGGCCACGTGGCAGTACGATGCGCTCCGCGAAAGGGATGCAGTGCAGCTCGTAGCGATCGCCGCCAAGATAGACGCCCACCGTGAAGTAGACGGGGCGCCTAAGGCTCGCGGCTAAGAGGTAGGGACCCACAGGTAGCCTCGCCTTGGCGCCCAAGAAATCAACCGTCGCGAAACGCCCTTCGGGCTGAACACGGTCACCAAGGATCGCGACGAGCGCGCCCTCGTCGACGCGATCTCGAATCTTCAGCATGAAGGCGACTTGGCCGCCTTCTCCGATCTCGATCAACCGAGTCGTCGACGTTGCGTCGAGCGCCTCGATCACCGCGTTGAACTTTCGCGCATTCTTGGTGTAGACCACTGGATTGAGAGCCAACCTCTCATCGGCGGACGCTGCGCGCATCGCGTAAAACGATCCAAGGTGAGCGCCCAATAGAATCGCGCCACTTTTCGAATGGCGAAGCTTCTCAAGATGATGGTGCCCGTTGTTCGTGACCCGAAAAAGGTCCGTGCGTCCTCGCATAAAAAAGAGCGCGTCGAGCGTGCATTGAGAGAAACGGAGGATGTGGCGATAGCTCGCAAAGAAGCTATCCCGAAGCCCTAGCCGCCGACGGAACGCCCCCACGTTCCGGCGCGAAGCGCGCGAAACGATGGCGTAATAGAACGCGACGAAGGCCACGATGACGCGCGCAAAAGGCCGCCCGAACATCGTCGCCGCGACGATCAGCGC
>JBLHKB010000202.1:0-11189 GCA_047619315.1 Polyangiales bacterium | reverse complement strand
GGGGGCGGCGGCTGAAGCGGAGGCACGGGCTCGAACAAGAGCTGCTGCGCGTCGCCCGGCGGTGAGCGTTCGTCCTTCGCCAACCCTTGCGGGACGACCTCGGCGCGGTCCCTCGAATGACCGGCAAGCACGCCGTGGTAGCGCAGCATGTGAAAGCGCGGCGGCGGGATGAGTGCACACAGGCGGCCGGATGTTGTCGAGTGGATCGAGCAACACGGAGTGGGTGCCGTCTTTCCACGCGCTCTTGAAGCGTATTCGCACTCGGCTGTCCGGATGCTCTTCGAGGCGCTCAAGGGAGAGCGGGGAATGTTCAGGTCTGTGAATCCCGCGAGTGAAAAGTGGGGCCCGAGCTGGAGATGATGGATCAGACTCAACTGTGTGGAGCGTCCACGTGTCTGATACGGCAGCACGCGGAACTGAAGCCAACTACCGTCGAGGAAGGGGACGTTTCATTTGTAGTTGACACCAAATCGGAACACTTCGTTTCCGGCGCCCTGCAGGTCGTTGACCTCCGCTTCAAGGCCGAACCCAGTGAGTACGCCCCGGGCCTGCCACCGCACGCGAAACTCAAGAAAGTAGCGTGACGCGCTGTGCTGAAGGTGCCTCCGCCACGGAACGAGTCGTGATCGCTGCGAAAGATCGCGTCGTACATGAGCTCAATCTCGCCGTCGATATCGACGAGCTCAAGCCGCTGCACTTCCATGGAGCCGGCGCACACCAAGTTCAGGTCCGAGACCGCTTGAGGCGCCATCAGACTCAGGGCGCCACCGTGTCCTTCCGGTGTGCGGGGACGCGGCGCTGCGAACTCCGCCGCGAAGGTTCCGTACTGGACGCAGTCTTCATCCGTTTGGCACTCGGCTCTCCCCTCGGCTCGGTCCTCGTGTCGGCCGACGCACGCCTCGTGCTCGCTAAAGGACATCACGCCGAGCACACGACTGCCGCCACTCGGGAGCGCGTCGCTTACGACCTGCGGTAGCGCGACGCGTGCGCCCACCAGCTGTCGAAGTTGGTTGGAGAGTCGGCGGCCCATTTTTGTGGGGAGCGTTGGCTCCTCGGGCTCCGTTTCGGGTTGTTCCTCCGCGGCCTCCGGCGGGTTCGCGTTGGCTTCCTCGACCGAGGGAGGAGTCGGCGCCTCCGCTTCCGGGGCTTCGACCGACGTCTCGGTCTCCGGAGTCACGGGCTCTTGTGGAGGCGTGTCGCCGCACGCACTCAAACCAAGAACGAGCACGACGAAGAGGGCGCGGTTTGGCATGAGTCGGAGACTGCCGGAGAACGCCTCCGAGGACAATTGGCAGCGCATCGGACGTCTCCCCCATTCGGGTCCTTGGCGACCTCTCTCCGTTCGCTGTAGACCGTGAGCTCGTGAAAGAAATACCTGCTGCGGACGGTACGGACGACGAGGGGTCTCCGCGCTCTTGGCTCCCCGGGATCACGCTGCTGATCCTGCTGGTCACGCTCTGTGTTCACCTCTGGACTGAATCCATTCGCCCCGAGTCCTCGGTGGCGTTCCTGGAAGAAGTCCAAAGCGAAAGCACGCGGACCTACTACGCCTTCTTCCAAAGGTTCAGCATCACGCGGGGCAACCCTCTTGGCTTAGTGAGCGCGTGGGCGCTTCATGGCGACTGGGTGCACTGGGGCCTCAACGCGTTCCAGTTGTTCCTCTACGGAGGACTCTACGAACGAGAGCGTGGGCATGGCCCCGTCACTCTGGTTTTCTTCGCGGGCCACTTCGCCGGGTCCCTCATGCACTTGGCGTTTGGCAGCGCCGGTCCTGCCATTGGCATGTCCGCCGGAACATGGGCGTTGACTGGAGCTGTGCTTGTGGACTCCGTGCGCCGAGACTTGTCGACGCCGCAGGCGGCGTTGCGGGTTGGCCTCGCGGCTCTCGCTGCGGTGATGTGGTTCGGGTTTGATGCGCCGGACCTGCTACCCCCGGCGCATCTTGGTGGCATCGTTATGGGCGGGGGAATCGCCGTGCTCGCGATCCTTGTTCGACGAAGGGGCAGAGCGAGGGTGAGCTGACTACTCTTCGTCGATACAGCCGACGATTCGGCCGACGCAGGAGTTGATTCCTGCGCAGTTGGTGCGGAGGCATCGGCTGTAACGTTCTAGGGTGGCATCGCTGAGCACGGCGAAGCTGCAGTGGAACGCTTCGAAGGAATCTTCGCACTCCGTGCGGCGCTCCATGCATGTCGTCGCGAACTCATCGAAGGCGGGTGTTGGATCGATGTCGAAGGTGCTGATGTCGAAGCAGGTGCCATCGGACTCGCCGCACTCGCGGGCTTCGAGGCACTCAACGACGGGCTGACGGACCACGGCGCGGAGGGCGTTGACGACACAGGTCTCCCCTTCGTCGCAGTCGGCGCCGGCGCCGGGCACATCGCACATCGTGCCGAAGTCGTTGTAGGCGTCGCAGTAGCGTGACGCGAGGTCGTCTGGAATTGTGGGCCCTGAGTCCGGCATCGCGGCGTCACTCCCGGCGTCTTCGTCTCCGCCGGCGTCGGGCTCTTCGCCCACGTCGCCGGCGGAGCCCACATCGCTCGTTTCGTTGACGTCACGGCCCGCGTCGGTACGTTCGGTGTCTCCCGCCTCTGCGCCGCACGCGCCGAGAAGAAGGCAAGCTGCGAGGACCATTCGCGAATAGGAGTGCATGCGGACAGAATGCCACGTCCCTTCGGCCGGGCAACGAGCGTTCCGCTCTCAGCATGCGCGGTAGGTCGAATGGAAGAAGTCGTCGTCCTAGGCTGCCCAGTTCGGCTGCCTACGTCAGCTGATCAAGTAGCGTGCTCACGGCGAGCTTTCCGAGCTCGTTGGCTGCGGATGGGCTTGCACCGGTGATGAGCCGCCGGTCGACGACGCAAGTCTTGTCGGGCTTCTTGTTGACGACGTTGGCTCCGAGGCTCGTGAGCCTCTCTTCGACGCGCCATGGCATGTGCCCGGGCATGTAGCCGATCATGGGAGTTTGTTTGTCGGCGGAGTCGGGGAAGACCGCCATCTTGTATCCACTGTAGAGAAACTCGTGACCCTCCAGCGTGGTGGCCAGGAAGGACCCTGGTCCGTGACAGAGGCTGATGGTGAAGAGCTCGTTCTCATCCGCCCAGCGCAAGATGGTCCCGACCTTCGGGTCCTCAGGAATGCCCAGCATCGCGCCGTGCCCGCCGGGGACGAACACGGCGGCGTAGGACTCCGCCTTGTCCAGGAAACCGTTCACGACGTCCTGAAGAGGCGTCGGGTTCTCGAAGCGGGACTTCAGCTCTTCGTACATGCCGACGACCTCTTTGTCGTCTTTGGGCATCGCCCACATCTCAAAAACAACGGGCTTCCCCGTCGGCGTCGCGATGTCGAATTCGAAGCCGGCGTTCCTCAGGTGCAACATGGGCAGGAGAGCCTCGACGGGGTGGTTTCCAGTGGAGAACTCCTTCCCGTTTTTCATCGTCATGTTCTTCTGTTCGGTGAAGATCACCAGGATCTTCGAACGCTTGCCTTGGTACTTGGGCCCGGAGATGGACTCGAAGTCCGTGACGTTGGACGTCGCCAACTTCAGCGCGAGCTTTGAGGGGCTGAAGGATCCATCTGGCTCCTGTTTGGGAGCGATTCCGAAGAGTGACTTGAGCATGTGGTTCTCTGTTCTTTGGTGGGGATTTGGAGTGGGAGCGACGGAACGCGAATGAGCTAGGCGCCTTTGGCCACGACCTCGAGGACGATCTTTCCCTTAGCGCGGCCGCTCTGGCTCTTGTCGTGGGCAGCGCGTGCCTCGGACAAGGGGAAGACGGAGTCGATGAGGACTTGGACGCGCCCCTCGTCGATGAGGGCGGCGATGCGTTCGAGCTGCTCGCTGCTGGGCTGGACCATAGACATGCCGCCCGTCGCGCCGATGGCGGCGAGCTTTTCGGCGTCTGGAGTGCCAACGATGGACACGAGTCGGCCCCCGGCGCTGAGCAGAGAGAAGGAGCGCTCCTGGGTGTCGCCGCCGATGGTGTCGAGGACCACGTCTACGTTGGCGAGGACGTCCTCAAATTGCTGCGTGCGATAGTCCACGAACTCGTCTGCGCCGAGCTCACGAACAAGCGCCTCGTTGCCGCCGGACGCAGTGGCGATGACATGGGCGCCGGCCCATTTCGCAAACTGAATCGCGAAGCTGCCGACGCCGCCGGACCCCGCGTGGATGAGCACGCGCTCCCCTTTGGTGAGCTGTGCGTGGTCGAACAATCCTTGCCAGGCGGTGAGACCGGCGAGGGGCACGGCTGCCGCTTCATTGTGCGAGAGGCCGTCGGGTTTCGCCGCGACCTCGGACGCGCGAACGACCACGTATTCTGCGTAGGCGCCATTACGCGCGATGTCCGGGCGGCTGAAGACGGCGTCGCCCGTCGCTAGCCCGGTGACGTCAGCGCCGAGGGCATCGACGACGCCGGAGACATCCCAGCCCAAGGTGAGGGGCATCGCGTAGGGCAGCATCGCCGACAGGTATCCCTCTCGGATCTTCCAATCCACGGGGTTGACCGCCGCCGCGTGCACGCGGATGCGAACGTCGCCGGGACCCGGCTCAGGCATAGGCGCGTCCTCGTAGGTGAGCGTGTCTACGTTGCCGTATTCGTGGATGCGGATGGCTTTCATGGCCCCTTTATGCGGCGGATTTGCCCGTTGTGAATGCCCATGAGTGGGCTAAACTGTCCTAGGAGCAGGACAGTGGCCGACGACTTCAACCAAATGCGGGTCTTTGTGGAGGTGGTGCGACACGGAGGCTTCGCGGCGGCGGCGCGGAGCCTGGGCATGCCCAGGTCCACCGTGAGCCGATGGGTCCAGGAGCTCGAGCAGCAGCTCGGGGCGCGACTACTCCAGCGCACGACGCGAAAGGTCGAGCTCACGGAAATAGGCGCCGGTTACTACGAGCTTGGCCTCAAGGCCGTCGAGGCGGCGGGGCAAGCCAGCGCTTGGGTTCAGAGCCAGTCCGAGCGTCCTCAAGGCACCCTCGTCATCACCACGTTCCAGCTCTTCGCCGACACCCTGCTCGCGCCGCTGCTGGTCACGTACCTCAACGACAACCCCGGAATGTCGGCGCAGGTTTTATTGAGCGAGCGCAACATCGATCTGGTGGCGGAGCACGTGGACATCGCCGTTCGCATCGGGCCGCTGGCGGACTCGTCGCTCGTCGTGCGAAAGCTCGGCGACCTTGAGACCTGGCTGGTGGCGAGCCCGACCTATCTCGCCAAGCACGGCTCGCCGGCACATCCCAGCGAGCTCGTCGATCACTCGACGATTCTCTACGGCCATCGCCGGGATGCGCTGATGGTGCGCTTTGACGATGGCAACGAAGAGCTGGAGGTTCCGCTCTTCAGTCGCTGCGCTGCGAACAGCATCGAGCTTGTTCGGCAGGTCACCCTCGACGGGATGGGCATCGGCGCTCTGCCGCTCATTTTGGTCCAGGCCGACGTCGCAGCAGGGAGACTCATACGGGTGCTTCCTGCGTGGAGCCATGACGGAACACAGCCGATCCATGTTGTGTATCCGAGCCGCCGTCATCTGCCCCGGAAAGTCCGAGTGTTCGTCGACCTACTCACGGCTCGGGTGACCACGGCCACCATCAACGCGCACGCTCCACGCTAGACGTTCGCGAGGGAAGGGCGCGTTGAATGTGCCTCCGTCTGCCTGTTTTGCTCAACCACAGGAATACGAGCTGACCGGCACGTCGGATTACTCCGCGAGGCTATGAGCGTACCGATGGACCACAGGTAAGGCACCGGCTGGATAGCCACAACGCGCATCTCGTGGGTAAGGCGTCCGGCGAACTCGAATCTTGGTCCTCCGCGCTTTGTCCCTAGAGCGCCGGATCATTCAGAGGGGTCGTGTCAACGAGGTTGAGGTCGCCGGCGGCTCAATAAGAACGAGGAGACACGGTGCTGCGTCTTGGAAAAGGAAGCGCAAACGCTCATTTTGGTCTTTTCTTAGTCCAAAGCGCCCGGAATTCATTTCCACCTCATAAAATTGAACCGCTGGAGACACCATGGAGGCATGCACTTCACTTCATCGACGGAATCACCCTGTCGCGCCCCGCGCCTTCGCCGGGTTACTCAGAGCCTCCCCTTCGCCCTCGTCGCTCTTGCAGCCCTCGGGTGTTCGGATTCCCCCTCCGTTGAAACCGACGCCTCAACCCTCGACAGCTCAGTCATGGATGCCGCCGTCGATGGGAACGTTGCAGATGCGGGCACTTCTGACGCCAGCGAGACCGATGCCAGCGAGACAGACGCGAACACCGCGCTCCCTGGTCTTGTACGGATCGACGACTTCATTTACGCCGGCGCGTTTCGGATCTCTTCGAGCATGTTCGGCGGCTCCAACCTGAACTACGCCGTCGGCACCCTCGGCTACAACCCCGAAGCGGGCTCCCTCTTCATCGCGGGTCACGCTCAGCACACCATGGTCGCCGAGTTCGCGATCCCCGACTCCCTCGGCATGTCGGACGTCGTCACCGAGCTCCCCGTCGTGGCATCCCCGCTTCAAGACTTCGTCCCCGTCTTGGAAGCCGTGGATAACCCCGACGGCCTCAACCGCATCACGGGCCTCTACTGGAAAGACGGCGACCTCCTCGTCAACGCCAACAGCTGGTACGACGCCCCGGGCACGGCCGAAGACACCACCCTTGTCATCGAAGGCGGCGACCTCGACGGCACCGTGCGTGGCTTCCACCAGCTGCGAGGCCGAGCACGCGCCGCCGGATTCATGTCACCGATCCCCGAGGACTGGCAGGAGACGCTCGGCGGAACAGAACTCGCCGGCTGGGCCTCGAACTACTCCATCATCAGCCGCTACAGCGTCGGGCCTACGCTCTTCGCCTTCAACGCAGCGCTCCCCGAAGCGGGCGGGCCCATCGACGCGCAGATCCACCTCGACTACCCGTTCGGCGAGCGCGCCTACCTCTCGGACAACGCCCTCGAGTACCAGTGCACCATCGACGGCGACGTGACGACCTGCACCGGCGAAGGCGCCTCGGATTTGTGGAACCACGTCTCCAAAGCGATGTATGGCTTCATTGTTCCAGGTACGCGGACCTACGCCATCTTCGGCAGCAACGCCGGCGCACGAAGCGGACTCGGCTACAAGATCATCCAGGAGAACGACAACCTCTGCGGCGGCCCTTGCTCCCGGGACAACACGGACTCCGACAACTACTACTGGTTCTACGACCTCGACGAGATCCTCGCGGCGGAATCGCCGAGTGACCCACGCCCCTACGCGTACGGTCCATGGGAGCCTCCCTTCGGGCCGAGGGGATCTCACAAGGTCATCGGCGGCTCCTTCGCCGCTGACCGAGGCGTGCTCTACCTCGCCCTCGGAGGCGCCGGACAAGTCGGGCGCTACGACCGGCCGCCGCTCATCCTGGCATTCGAGGTGCCCGTGCGCTAACGCCACTCTTCTGTCGTTGCGCCGGCGACACGGACCTCGTTTGTCAGCGTTTCACCTGACGACTCACCGGCTCACTTCTTCCTACGGTGCAGGTCAAGTGGCATGGGCAGCGGCGAATTGTGCTTCGGATGCCGAATCCGAATCTCTATTCGAAGGATTAGGCCGCTCAAACGTGGTTTAATCGCGCCATTGCTCTTCCGCCACGTCACTCCTCTGACCAAGCGCCCCTTCGCTGAGCGAAGGGTCCATCCGTGAGCGACCCTCCCGAACGGGACTCGTTGGAAACGGCGCCTACCCTCGCCGCCGACGCGGTGCTGGAAGTTGGCGACACGCGTGACGCTTCGTTGGAGACGGCGCGCACTCTTGACGTCGACGCGGTGCCGGACGTCGGCGACGCGTTTGACGGTTCGTTGAAGACCGTCGACCCGTCTCACTACGTGATCGGCAACGACGTCGCTCGAGGCGGCATGGGCGTTGTGCGTCAGGCGCGGGACACGCGCACTGGGCGGTTGGTCGCGGTCAAGGAGCTCTTGAGTGAACCGAGGCCGCAGCGGCGGCGACGCTTCGTGCGAGAAGCGCGCATCACGGCGCAGCTTCAACATCCGAGTATCGTGCCGGTGTACGAAGTCGGTCAGTGGCCGGACGGTCGGCCCTTCTTCGCGATGAAGCTCGTCGGCGGTCGGCCCTTCGATGTGGTCGTCGACGAGGCGTCCGATCCAGAAGCGCGGCTGGCGCTCGTGCCGCGAATTCTGCCAGCCGTCGAGGCCATCGCGTACGCCCACCAGAAGGGTGTGATTCACCGCGATCTCAAACCGGCAAACGTCCTGCTCGGCGAGTTTGGCGAGACCATCGTTATCGATTGGGGGCTCGCGAAAGGTATCGGCGAGGCCGACGAGCTGAGCGAAGGCTCCAGCATCGACACGCTGGACACCTTGGACGCCGCCAACGAGGACGTCGCCCTCACTCGTGAAGGCGCCGTCATGGGCACGCCTGCATATATGTGATCTTGCGCGCCGAAGGCGACTTGGACGGAGACGGAGCTCGCTCGCGTTTTGAGCTGACGCTCACGTGCGTGCGGGACGACGGCTGCGTGCCCAGCGAGCGGGAAGAGTCGCCCTACGAGTGAGCGTCGCGGACGTTCTCGCGCCGAGTCACAACAGCGTATAGGGCATTCGAATGCCCAGTTCCGCCTCGTGGGCTCTAGTGGTGAGGTCTTGCCGACGCATCACCCAAGAGTTGCTTGGTTGTGCAGATGTTGCGCGACTGCGCCATGGTGAATAGTCCTCTTTCGGTGGGCATGCAGTTGGCAAGGTAGTTGCGAACGAAACACGAACCGAGGTGACTCGAGTACGCTGGCTGTGATAATTTGCCGTATGAAAAGAATCCCTCTCCTATTCGCCTTATGCATCTCCACCAGTCTCGGTTGCGGAGATGACGTTTCCACCACGGATGCGGGGGGCATCGATGCAGGCATCGATGGCGGTGCGGTATGTTCCGCCGAGGAGACGATGTGCGGGGACCTGTGCGTTGAGACGGACAACAACCCCGCCAACTGCGGCGGTTGCGATGTGGCGTGTGCCGCGGGCGAAGTCTGCTCCTCGGGGGCGTGCGCGCTCACCTGCCTTGGCGGCTCGACGATGTGCGGGGACTCGTGCGTGGAGACGGACAACAACCCCGCCCACTGCGGTGGCTGCGACGTCGCCTGTGCTGCAGGCGAAGTTTGTTCTTCAGGTGTGTGTGGCCTGACCTGCGTCGGCGGCTCGACGATGTGCGGGGACTCGTGCGTCGACATCGGCACAGACGCTGCACACTGCGGCGCCTGCGATGCAACCTGCGCCGCCGGCACCGTCTGCTCGATGGGCACATGCGCGGTCACCTGCCTCGGCGGCTCGACAATGTGCGGTGACTCGTGCGTCGATACCTCGAACGATGGTTCGAACTGCGGCGGATGCGGAGCCGCATGTGCGGCCGGCGAAGTGTGCTCGATGAGTTCTTGCGGTGTAGTTTGCCTCGGTGGCTCGACTGCGTGCGGCAGCGACTGCGTCGACACCACCAACGACCCGACGCACTGCGGCGGATGCGACGCGGTGTGTGCGTCCGGCGAGGTGTGTACGATGGGCAGCTGCGGGGTCACCTGCCTCGGTGGCTCGACCATGTGCGGCAGCGGCTGCGTGGACACCGGCAGCGATTCTGCCCACTGCGGCGGATGCGACGCAGCGTGTGCCGGCGGCGAGTACTGTGACGCGGGGAGCTGCGTGCCGGCCTGTCCGGCGCCGCTTGCGGTCTGCGGTGCGAGTTGCACCAGCACGGCGAACGACCCGCTCAACTGTGGTGGCTGTGGAATGGT
Organism: Polyangiales bacterium; assembly: GCA_047619315.1. Lineage (GTDB taxonomy): Bacteria > Myxococcota_A > Polyangia > Polyangiales > Houyiibacteriaceae > JBCCRV01. Next base: position 1,441 of record JBLHKB010000202.1, on the reverse strand, counting down.
CTGCGACTCGAGCGAAGCGTGTGTGTCGGGCACCTGCTTGATGCTCGCGACAACCTGCGATAGCTTTGAGTCCCCTGACGGCACCATGGTGCCGGGGTGGACAGAGCAGAACGGCGACTTCTTCCTGAGCGGGGGCCAGCTGGGCCTCTCCACGACGGGGGGTAGCTACAGCAACCACATCACGATGGACGGCGCCTCGCACGACGATGGCTGCGCGACCATGGCCGCCAACTACGGCAACGGCATTGGTGTTCGTTCGATCGGCGTCGTGCTTCGCTGGACGTCCCCCAACAGCTACATCGTCGCGCTGGTACAGGACAATACGAATTCGGGCACGTTCGACTCGATGTGGATCTACGAATACAGCCCTGGAATCACCCAACTCATGGGGAGCCCCGGGTTCGCGCTCGGCACGAACCCCGAGATCCGAGCGAGCGTCACGGGGACTACGGTCCTGCTCGAGGTCGACGTCGACCGCGACGGCTCCTACGACGAGACGATGACCGCCACCACGTCCATCACCGGAACCGGCTTGGCCGGAATGATGCAGCTCACCGTCAACGCCGGCCAGACGGCGTTCGCCGAAGAGTTCTGTCCGACCTGCCCCTGAAACCGAAAACCCAGACACGGCGGCCGTCCGAGAGGGCGGCCGCCATTGTTTAAGGCGCCTGGCTGTGGAGCAACCGACGAAGACGACCCGCGCTGCTACGGATCGGCAGCCATCATGGCTTCGGGCCTCGATCGCTTTCGCTCGCAAGGGTTACGCGGCACGCGCGTCGAGGACTCCACTCAGGCGGCGGCGTTCGGTGGACCAAAGACCTCGTCAATGGCCTGGAGCACGCGCTCCTCCGAACTGCGAAGGCGGTAGTCGTCGGTCTGATCGATCCAGCGCACGATACCTTCTTCGTCGATGAGCAGCGTCGTCGGAATCGCCATCGTCTTCACGCTCGGGACGAGCGCTAGGGGCATCCCAAAGACCGTGAACGCCACCTTGGAGAACTCGATGGCTTTGTGGTGCTCCACCCCGTACTGGCGGATGACTTTGAGTTCGGGATCACTCAGCAGGGGAAAGCGGAGACCATCGCGCAGTACCTGCTTCGCCGCCGCTTCGGGGTCGTCTTTGCTGAGCGCCACGAAGTCGATATTGCGCTCCTGAAGCAACGGACTCAGCTCGTCGAAGCGCTTCAGTTCCGCAGAACAATAAGGACACCAGGCTCCGCGAAAGAACTTCAGGAGGTAGCGCTTGCCCTGAAGGGACCCAACATCAAACGTGGTTCCATCCGAGCGCGGAGTCACAAAAGGCAAGACCGAGTCGCCGATGCGAACCTTCAACGTGCTCGCCGGCGTCTTGCGCGTCGCCATAAGAAAGAGCCACGTGCTGAAGAGCATCAACGACATCCCGGCGGCGACGTAGTGCGCGATGCGAACGCCCGGTGTGAGC
>JBLHKB010000201.1:0-11219 GCA_047619315.1 Polyangiales bacterium | reverse complement strand
CGATTGTGCGAGCTCGTTGTTCCTTCTGACGCTCGACGTCGAGCCCATCGCGCGGTCGTAGCGCCATCACAGCACGGATCCGCGCCTATCGAGTCCGCACCACGTGCGGCACCAAGACCTCGGATTCGTTCGAGGTCGGCAGGGTCTGCGGATGCACAGAGTCGGCTGGGACGATCGCGGTCATGTGGGTGTCGCCCCATTCGCTGGCCTTCGACCCATCGGTCGTGAACAAGATCATCGAGCGCTCGCGACCGTCTTGCCGCAGAGCGTCGTCGTTGCGTCCGTGGGCCTGCACTTAGGCGTCCATCGACCCCCAATGCTCTTCGCGCAGTCGATCGCGCAGTTGGTATCGCTGATGGCAGTGCTCGGGTTCCGAACAGGACGTTTGCCTGAGTGCACTCGCCCAACAGAGCCGCACAGTATTCACCACAGTCTGCGGCGGTGCTGCCAAGCCCCCGGCCCTCCCTGGGCGCAGCGGCGATCAACTCCCGAGCGCCGTCACGTGCATCCGTCGCAGCCGCGTCAGCCACATCCGTGGAATCATCACCGCATCCGATAACGAACAAAAGAAACACACACCGAAAACGCATCGGGCAACATATCGATTGATTTTCAGTGTGTCAGCTCGACTCCTCGATCCCCTTTTCGTCGACGAGCCAAGGCCGAACTACATAGTCCGGTCGCGATCGTCCGAATCGTCATGGTGCGGTCAACTGCCCTTCTTGTGAACGCGGTGGATGTAGTTGCCCCAGCCAAATCTTTTCGCGCTCTTGTTGTAGGCGCGCTTCAAAGTTCCGCGCTCGTGGATCAATACCTCGTCCGGATTGCTTCCGCGCTCCGATTGATTTTCGCGCCCCTTGTACCAACGACCCTCGTGTTTAGACTTATTGGTTGGGCATGAATATCGCCATTTGTTCCTTCGGGTGGAGAACCGACTCGAATTGCCTTCGATCCATGCGATAAGCACGGATGCCCACGCGACTCTTTGTTACTGCACTTTGTGCCGCGCTCTCACTTGTTGGCTGCGGCGACGACGACCAGAGGAGCGACGCGGCGGTCGCGACCGGCGACGCGATGACGCCCGATGACGCGGTGGCGCCCGATGACGCGATGACGCCCGAAGACGCGATGACGCCCGAAGACGCGGGGTCGATGTCGTGCACTGACGAAATCCCGCGGACGCGAGTGGGTGGACAGATCGGCGAGAGCTTCGTTGGGTTTGAGCTGCAGAACTGCGAGGGCGAGAACGTCGACTTCTATGGTGAAGAAGGCTACTGCGACGCGACCTTGACAGTTCTCAGCTTCGCTGCGGGGTGGTGTGGCCCATGCATCATCGAGTCGAGCGGGCTGGCCGCGCTCAACGAGACCTATCGCGATCGAGGGGTTCGCCTCATTCAGGTGTTGGTGCAAAAACCGGACTACAGCCCGGCGGACCTCGCCTACTGCGCATCGTGGGTGGATCGATTCGGTCTGACCAACATCGAGGTGATCGATCCCGCCGATCGCTTGCTCGCCATGCTGGCGGGTCCAGACGGTTCGGTCTCGTTGCCGCTCACGATTCTGATCGGCGTCGACGGTGTGATCCGGGCGCGCCAAGAAGGCGTCGTCAACTCGGAACTTCCCGAGCTTCGATCCGCGATCGACGACGCCCTCGGAATGCCGACGACGACGGTCGGCTTGGGTGAAACGTGTGGCGGGATGTACGTCTGCGGACCGTCGGCGACCTGTTCCCCCAGCATGATGGTCTGCGTCGTGCGGCCCGAGTTGATCGCCGCTTGCGATGGCGCGACGCCGGTCACATTGGCGCCCGGCATCTCAACCCAGATGGTCAACGTGGGGGCGGGCCGCGGAGTCGTGACCGCGACGTGCGGGGACACCGTCGGGATGGAACAGCTCCTTGACCTCACCATTCCCGAAGGCGACTACGATCTCATCGTCACCACCGACACCCCGACCAACCAAGCGGTTGCAGGACTCGACACTATCCTCTACCTGCGCAACATGTGCATCGACGCTGCCGGCGAGCAGTGCAACGACGACATCGAGCCGGGCACGAGCGCGGAGATGCCTGGCAACCTCTTCTCAACCGTCATGGTCGCAGACGTTCCGGCGGGTGTGCTCACTCTGGGAGTTGAGCTCTGGATGGGCAATGGAGCTCCGAGCCCAGTTGAGGTCTCCTTCGAACTTCGCGCACGCTAATTTCGAACACTTGTTTTCGATCGTCGGCTTGCTTGTCGATCGAACATCGAGGCGAGTGCCCCTTGATGGCGTACGAGACGAATCGGGAGAGTAGGGCTTCGAGCTCTTGTAGGGATGCGCACGAAACCTCGCTCGATCCACCACGCAGCGGTGGCCCTGGATGGCCGAGACCGAAAGCACGTCTCGAGCGCCTGCGTCGGTACATCGCCCGGCGCCGCTTTCCCTTGGGCGACTTGAACCACATCCCTCGCACCGGCGCGCTGGGCCCAGTCAGTCGCACACTCATATCCTGCAAACGCCTCTTCTCTAACACAGCTAAACTCCCCAATATAGACTGGCATCCGCCGACGGCCCGTGGCGTAGGGCCGGCCACGCGGACTCGTTTGTCGGCGTTTTAACTGACGACCGGCGGCTCACTCCCTGCGGTACAAATTCCAATGGCACGGGCAGCAACTTCGACGTGCGCCGAGCAAACACGCAGTGATACCTACGCAGCGCGACGACCTGAAGACACGCTCCTGAGCACGTCTTCCTAGGCCTCCGTCGCCCCGAAGCCATCACCGCCGGCAACAAGTCCCTCTTGTGCAGCGGCTTCTCGGCCCTCTCACGACACGTGAACTACCGCGGCGAGATCCTAATGGCGACGGGCCTCACCCTAAGCCTCGGTTTCATCGACGTACCGTGGCCGTGCTCTACCCGGTCTGCTACGTGCTCCTCCTCGTTCCCCGGCAGTTCGCCGTCGATAAACGCTGCGCCGAAAAGTACGGACCGCTCTGGTACGAGTACATAAAAACGCGCCCCCCCCTCGCATCGTGCCGTGGCTTTTCTAGCGCGGCGTTCGCAACTTCTGAGGTACACACTGCTTCGTCCGGACCGTGGAGAGATACGTCCGGATCGACTGCAACTTCTGCTGGATTTTCCCGATAGAGGTGTGGAACGGAGATCGAGTCGTCGACGAGCGCGCCATCGAGCGTGAGTATCATCATCAACGTCGTCTTCTACCTCTCAACTTCGGCGGAGGCGTGAGGTTCGCGTTCGTCTGCGAGGACGAGCACGAGCACGAGCACGAGGCGACGTTACTTTGGCAACAATAGCGCTTCTGATGTCGCAATGTCGTCGAGCGTCGTCGTTGTGTTCGCCCGGCCCTGTTGGTTCCCCGTAGACCGGCGTCCGCCGGCGGACGGCGGCGTTGCGCCGGTCAGGCGGACTCGTTTGTCGGCATTTTACCTGACGACTCGCCGGCTCACTTCCTGCGGTGCAGGTTCAAGTGGCACGGCCGGCGACTTCGACGTGCGCCGAGCAAACGCGCAGCGATGGCTACGCGCCACGACGCCCCGAAGACACGCTCCTCTATGCACTCGTCAGTGAGCACTGGCCGCGATTCCGCGAGCGCGCCGAAGCGCAGGGCGGTCTGCCGAAGTTCGTGGAGGAAGAGTTCGACGCGTATCTGCGATGCGGGATTCTGGAGTACGGCCTCGTCCAGCTCGCGTGCCGCGGATGCGGTCACGAGATGGTCGTGGGTTTCTCCTGCAAGCGTCGCGGCTTCTGCCCGTCTTGTTTGGGTCGCCGTATGTCGGATATCGCCGCGCACCTTGTAGACTCCGTCTTGGCGAAGGTCGCGATTTGTTAATGGGTCTGCTCGCTCCCGTGGCGCCTTCGCGGCATGGCATCACCGATGCCGTAGATCCGTTCGCGACGGACCAGCCCGCGGACGCGTCATGCTACGGCGCGTCCGCTGCCGACGTTCAGCTGCTCGGTCTCGCCGCGGGGCGTCTGGCCGCCAAGCTCGTCCGCCCACTTCGCCTCATGCGGTGCGCAGGTCCGGGGGCCCTCGCCGAAGTCGGCGGCGTCAACATCCACGCCGCCGTCGCGGTGGACGGTCGCGACCGCAAGCGTCTCGAGCGCCTGTGCCGGTACATTGCGCGTCCACCGCTCTCCCTTGAGCGCCTCGAAGAGCATCCGGACGGCCGAGTACGAATACGTTTCAAGAGCGCGTGGAAAGTCGGCACCCACTCAGTACTCCTCGACCCGCTCGACAACATCCAGCCGCCTCTGTGCGCTCATCCCGCCGCCGCGCTTTCACATGCTGCGTTACCACGGCGTCCTCGCTGGCCACTCGCGAGACCGCGCGGAGGTGGTCCCGCAAGAGTCGGCGAAGGACGAAAGCTCACTCGAACCGAGCGCCGACGCGCAGCAGCTCTTGTTCGAGCCCGCGCCTCCGCTTCAGCCGCCTCCGTCACGTCATCCGTGGGCTTGGCTACTGCGCCGTGTCTTCGCCGTCGACATCATGACTTGCCCTCACTGCCAGGGCGCGATGCGCGTGAAGTCCATCGCCACCGATGCAGACGATATTCGCGCTGTCCTTGGCACCATCCCGCGTGCGCGACCGCCGCCGCCGTTACGACAGCTTGAACTCGACTTCGCCGCCGCCTGAGGACGGCCAGTGCACCCTTGCGTCCGTCCGCTGGGGTTGGATGGAGCCGCTCAAAGCACAAATCAGGCGTGAATTCTCGACCTAAGACTTGAGCGGGGTTCTTGTGGGAGGAATTTGAAGTTTGAAAAGGGTTCCGTGACAGGCCTCATCGTCGTCGAACGAGGAGAGCTGGCAGAATTGGCTATTGGGATGTCCTATGCGCTCTGTCTATTTCGATTCTTCTCTCGCTGGCTTTCGCCGGCTGTGCCGACACGGCCGCCGACAAAGGAGAAGAGGATACGCTTCCAGTAGATGGCGCAGCCGACAGCTTCCGCAGCCCCACGGAGCACGGAAACCTGCCTTTTGGCATCACCGCGAACGCGGAGTTGGGCTCCGACTCACGCTTTCATGCGTGGGAGTTCTCTCTCTCCGGCGACTCCAGCCTAGACATCGTCGTCGCTTCGGAAAACCCGAACATCGACACCGTCGCTTACCTCTACCGTCGCGACAACGAGATGAAAACTGGGGCCGCGACATCGCCCGCAACGACGACGCTAGCGACAGCGTGTTGACGTCCCGCATCAACGACGAACGCGCCGAAGGCCAATGTCAAAGGCTTCAAGGCTCAGCACGTGGGCCCGTTCACGGTGACGGCCAGCTGCAGTGGCCTCTGCCGCGACGGTCCAACGACAGTGGAGTACCCAGGCATCACCTACTTCGGCGAAGACTGCGCGTACCAGATTCAGGACGTGTTCCGCGCATCTAGCTTCGAGACAAGCGGGTTCACCGTTGCCCTCGATGACGTGGATGCTCTGGACGCCAATCTTCGAATCGCCGGCGGTCTCTATGAGGGCGACTTTGGTGATCAGTTCGACGACTACGACGTGGAGAGCCTCGATGTCGGCGTTCAGCGCGCGGACACTGGCGAGGTCATCTCCGTGGAGATCCCCGGCGCCGACGAAGCCACCATCTACTACGTCTTCGACGACCGAGGACAGCTCCTCGCGCACTACTGGTCGAACCAGTCGCCCATCGCCGAGTTCTACTGCAACGAAGACGGTGCGAGCGTTCCGGAGCCCGACGCTGAGTGCGTCTCCGCCCTGCTCTTCTACGGCGAGAGCGAAGCGACCGTCGACACAACCGAGGCCAGCTACACCTACGAAGTCGGCGGAACAAATGATCTTCCAGAGCTCGTCTTGGCTGCCGCTGAATACTTCGCCTTCACGATTCTCGAACGCCACGACAACGTCGAGACGTTTGGCCTTGAGGTGGAGTCATGGGGTGACGGAGCCCGCATCGTCACAAGCGAGCTAACCTACGGCTCGGCGGAGCTCTGGGTCATCGAGGACTACATCGTCTTCTCAAGTTACGAGAACGATGACGTCCAATCCACGATGGTTTGCGAACGCCGTTAGCCCAAAAACCCCGCCCTCGGAGACCAGGCGTGCCAGCGACGGTACGCCTTTTCTCGTTAAGCCTAGGGCCTTTGTCATCGCTACGACCGGCGCGGCCCGTACACCGCCCAGTGAACACCTTTTCGGACCGGCAGCGTGCGGTCGACGCTTCGCCAGTCATACTAACTCTATGAAACACCTTCTAGTACTGTTGAGCGCTTGCCTTCTCCTGGGGACGGCCAACCAGTCTTACGCATTCGACGGGGGTCCTTGTGATCCAGCGGACCCAAGCTGCCCCACCAATCCGATCCATGATGCGGGCCCTGATACCGGGCCGGCCATCGACGCAGGCCCGGTCATCAACGACGCGGGGCCACCGGCGCCCGACGCCGGGGTTCCAATGGGTGACGCAGGTCCAGTGGGCATCGACAGCGGCGCGTCGACGCCACCCGCGGACAGCGGAGGCTGCAGCGTCGATGGTAACGGTTCATCGAGCGCGCCGGGCTGGCTCGCAATCTCGCTCCTCGCCTTTGGAATGATCCGCCGCCGACGGTAGTCAGCGATGAAGCCTGTCCGAATCGGAGTAGTCGCGCTGTGCTTGGCAATGATGTGCCAAGCATGTGCGCCAGCTCCCGCGCTACCCGGGCCCTGCCCCGATGTAAACGCCCGGGCCGGCGAACTCGTTTGTGTTCATTCGATTCAGAGCGACACGGACTTCGCTGAGCTCGCCGGGTTCTGGAGGGAGACGCCCCTCGTCAAGTTCTTGATGCCGGTTCTGCCCGGCCTTCCCCTTGTGCACACGACCTACTTTACGCCGCGCCTGCACCTCCTTCACTTGGAGTTCATGCGCGAGCGTTTTCTCGACGACTACGCTGCCCTCGACGAGCACGGCTACGTCGAACTTGTCTTCACCGCACGCGAAGACCGCAGCTATTACTCCGGGACGATCAGCGTCGAAGAAGGAGAGTACGTTTTTCGCGTCGGCGAAGACCGCAACCGGCCCCAAAGCGCCATCGCGCGTGAAGACGTGATCGAAGTATGGGAGATGCTGCGCGAGAGCTTTCACGGGACCCTTAGCTTTGCTCCGCTCGGCGAACGGCAGGAGTCCGCGGCGCGGAACTGGCAGGATCTGCCCTTTGAGATCTACGGAAGCGGCGGGAACTACGAAGCCTATCGAAGAGGACGCGCCTGTGGTTTTGTGCGGATTCTGGGACCGGAGGAGTTGGCGACGCTCGCGGAGATGGGGTCTCTCTCGTTTCGCGACATTCTCGTACTCGATGACGCGCCGGCGGATCTCGAGAGCATCGTCAGTGGCATCGTCACCGGCGTAACGCAGGGCCCGCTTTCGCACCTGAGCGTTCGCAGCGCTTCTCGCGGAACGCCCAACGTGTACCTACGTGATGCGCGGGCGACTTTCGAGGAGTATGCGGGCGACCTCATTTGCTTTGAAGCAGATGCACACGGAGTCTCCATCGAACGTGCTGAACGGAGCGAGGCGGAGGCGTTCTGGGCGACAATTCGGCCCAACGCGCTCGAGATTCCGTTCCCCGACGTAGACGACGCCACGATTCATTCACTCCGCTCTCTGCCGACGGACACGCCCGAAACACGTACAGCCATGAGCGCGCGCTACGGAGCAAAGGGGACGAACCTAGCGACGCTCTACCAGCGCATCGAACGCTTCGATGGCTACCACGGCGTTCTCCTCCCGGCGTTCTTCTATGCAGGTTTCATGAACGAAGGAACCTGGGTCGCGAACTTGAATGGTGCTGAGCAAAGCTTCGCCGAAACACTGTCGGCCTGGAACGCTTCTCCCGTCGGTGACGAGGATTGGACCCGCTTGCAAGAGGCGATGCGCGACGCACCCATCAGCGCCGATACCATCGCCCAAGTCTACGAGTCCGTGGTTGGCGCTTTTGGGAACGAGCGGACGATGGTGCGCTTCAGGTCGAGCTCCAACGCCGAAGACAGCGCAGGGTTCTCCGGCGCGGGGCTCTATGACTCCACGAGTGTGTGCCCCGCCGACGATTTCGACGACGACGTCGAGGGCCCAAGCCTCTGTGATGCAAGCGTTCGAAACGAACGCACCATCGCCCGTGGATTGGGCCGTGTGTGGTCAAGCCTTTGGAACACTCGCGCACGAAACGAGCGCGGGTGGTACGGCATCGACGAAGAGCGCGTGGTGATGCCGATTCTCGTCAACGACCGAGCCGCGGACGAGCGCGCGAATATTGTCGCCTTCTCCGGCAACCCCCTCTCAGTCGACGACGAGCGAACCTTCATCTCCGCGCAAGTCGGGGATGTGGATCTCGTGCGCCCGCCGTCTGGGGTGCGGGCGGAACACTGGCTCTATGATCGCTCTGCGTTCGAACTGACGTCCGTTGGACGTAGCACCGAGTCTCAGCGCCGCATTCTCGCGCTGGAGCAAATCGCAGCCATCGCAACGCTCTTGGCCGAAGCCGAAGACTACTTGGTCGATGACTCCATAGATGGGCGCGTGCTTCTCGATTCGGAGTGGAAAATCCTAGCGGACGGCTCGCTGGTGATAAAGCAGATCCGCCCCTTCGTAGCCGAGCTCTAGCAGGTCGTTGAGAAAGTCCGTTTGTTGAATCGTGGACTGAGTGCGTTGGCAGGTGCGTCCGATTCACGCCTACCTATGGACTTACGAGGGCTGGACTAAGCCTTGCAGCACGGCCAACTCCACCCGGTACTCGGCATTGCACCAGTCGCAGTTCATATCGAGAGGGATGCCCTCGGCGATGAGACCGCGAACGTCGTCGCGGTTTAGCGTTGAGAGCGTCGTCATGACGCGGATACGCGAGCACTCGCAGCCAGGCCGCAAGGGTGAGTCACCGAGGGGCGTGTGCTTCATGCCCCAGAGGAGCTCGTTCATCAGGTCTTGGGGGTCAGCGTCTGTCTTGAGGAGGCGCGGACCGAGATCCTCGAAGTCATCTTCGAGGCGCTGGGCCATCACACGCACGGGGCCTTCACGGTCCGGGGCCTCAGGCAGCAGCTGCACCAGGTAGCCCCCCCGCCGCGACGACTTCGCCAGCGTCGTCCAAGACTGTGGCCACTCGCACCATCGTCACGATCTGTTCGGACAGCTGCATATAGCGCATGACGCCTTCGTTGATGTCCGTCCCAGGGAGCTCGACGATGCCTTGGTGGAGCTTTCCGCCCGGAAGCGCGCGTGTCATCTGCAGCAGCTCCCCGGACCCAGCTCGAAGGCATCTTCGCCCTTTGGGCACTGCGCGAGGACGCGGGACCAGCCTTCGAGGCTGGAGTCCGCGATGAGCGTCCCTGTCTCGTTCTTGCCCTTGAGAAAGCACTGGACGCGCAAACTCGGCGCCATCGTCTCTAGACCGGCGTCCGCCGGCGGACGGCGGCGTTGCGCCGGTTACGCGGACTTGTTTGTCGGCATTTTACCTGACGACTCGCCGGCTCACTTCCTGCGGTGCAGGTTCAATTGGCGCCGGCAGCGACTTCGACGTGCGCCGAGCAAACGCGCAGCGATGGCTACGCGCCCCGACGCCCCGAAGACACGCTCCTCTATGCACTCGTGAGTGAGCACTGGCCGCGATTCCGCGAGCGCGCCGAAGCGCAGGGCGGCTTGCCGAAGTTCGTGGAGGAAGAGTTCGACGCGTACTTGCGATGCGGGATTCTGGAGTACGGCCTTGTGCAGCTCGCGTGCCGCGGATGCGGTCACGAGATGGTCGTGGGTTTCTCCTGCAGGCGCGGCTTTCGTCCGTCGTGCCTGGGTCGCCGCATGTCGGACATCGCCGCGCACCTGGTCGATACCGTCCTCCCCGAGGTCCCGATCCGTCAATGGGTCTGCTCGCTCCCGTGGCGACTTCGCTGCGCCCTGGGCTATGACCGAAGACTTTGTGCCGATGTTCTCGGCGCGTTCACCGACGCGCTGAAGCGCTCGCTGCGTTGGCGCGCGAAGCGTAAGTTCGCGCTGCATTCGGTACGCGACGCCCAGATAGGCGCACTCACGTTTGTACAGCGTGCCGACAGCGCGCTCCGACTCAACGTCCACTTTCATACGCTGGCCAAGGGCGGAATGTACGTACGCGACGAAGAAGGCGAGCTGCAGTTCCGCGCGCTCAGCGAGCCCACGACAGAGGACGTCGCGCAAGTCGCTACGTGGACCCACGCGAGCCTGCTCCGCGTGCTCAAGCGGCATGGCCGGAGTCTCGATGGCATCACCGATGCCGTAGATCCGTTCGCAAGCGACCAGCCCGCGGACGCGTCATGCTACGGCGCGTCATGCTACGCCGCGTCCGCTGCCGACGTTCAGCTGCTCGGTCTCGCCGCGGGGCGTCTGGCCGCCAAGCTCGTCCGCCCACTTCGCCTCGTGCGGGGCGCTGGTCCGGGGGCCCTCGCCGAAGTCGGCGGCGTCAACATCTACGCCGCCGTGGCGGTGGACGGTCGCGACCGCAAGCGTCTCGAGCGCCGCCGTTGTTGAATAGCGTGCCGCTACATCGCTCGGCCGCCGCTCTCCCTTGAGCGCCTCGAAGAGCATCCGGGCCGTCGAGTGCGAATACGCTTCAAGAGCGCGTGGAAAGACGGCACCCACTCAGTGCTCCTCGATCCGCTCGACTTCGTCAGCCGGCTGTGCCCACTCATCCCGCCGCCGCGCTTTCACATGCTGCGCTACCACGGCGTCCTCGCTGGCCACTCGCGAGACCGCGCGGAGGTGGTCCCGCAAGAGTCGGCGAAGGACGAAAGCTCACTCGAACCGAGCTCCGACGCGCAGCAGCTCTTGTTCGAGCCCGCGCCTCCGCTTCAGCCGCCTCCGTCACGTCATCCGTGGGCTTGGCTACTGCGCCGTGTCTTCGCCGGCGCCACCGACATCCGCGGGCCGACGATGGGATCCGTTTGTGATTCCACCTCGAGCGTTTCAGCGCCGCAGCTCACCGTCGTTGCGACACCCAAGATCAGGAGTCCGCGCCATGCGCGAGAAGAAATCGTTGGCATCCTGCTTTGCTCCAGTCGCCCCACTTGAGCTAGGCAGATCCTACAGCCGTCGACGCGGCGGACCGTGTGAGATTATCGAACGGGCAAGTAGATTTCTGTTATCGACTTCCCATCAACGCGCTGGGCGTTGACGGGAGCTGAACCAGTCGCGAAGGCGCTGCATCTTTGCCCGCTGTCCGCGAGGCGCGTGGCGCTGGCAAGCTCGCATTTCATCCCCGTTTGAAGGCGCGGCC
>JBLHKB010000200.1:0-11237 GCA_047619315.1 Polyangiales bacterium | reverse complement strand
CTACACCTTCGGCTCCGCGGGAAACCTCCGGCGTCCGCACGTCCGCGAGACTTCGTGAGATGTTCTCGAAGGATAAGCTCTTGCTGGAGTACAGCCCGTGCTTCGATGCCGCTCAAGGGAACATCGTGGTGGCGGAGGGACGTCTCACGTGGAGACCGGCCGCGGCGCCGTCGACGACACCCCGCGAGTTTTTTCGCACGTTGGACGACGCTCAAGAGAACGACCAGCTGAGCGAATGGGTCGTCAATACCGCGTGTGGTGATCTACTTCGCTTACGGGCCGCCTCGCCAACGATCCGCCGAGTGTCCGTTCACGTCTCGGCCCAGCAACTGCTTGCCCGAGGGTTTGTGCGCACGGTGCTTCAGGGCCTCGAAGAGACGGGCGTGACGCCCAGCTGCTTGGAGCTGTCCCTCACGGACGAGGCGGTCACGCGACGGCCGGACCAAGCGCTGCTCGTCATGAGGGAGCTGAAGAAGCATGGCGTCCGGCTGTCCATGGTGGAGTTTGGTGCGAGCTGCTCCTCACTCTTCCACCTCTCTTTGGTGCCGCTGGACACCATCAAGGTTCACCCGCGCTTTGTGCGGGAGCTATCCTCCAATACGCACTACCAGTTCGTGTTGGCAGGGATTGTGGCTATGGCGAAAGAGATGGGCGTCGCCGTTCACGCCGGCGGGATCGAGACTTCGGTCCAGTACGATTTCCTCACCAGTACAGGCTGCGACCTCATTCAAGGACCCATGGTGGATGAGCGTATGTCTTGTGGACTGTGGGCACAACCAACCGGAACACTCTGTGCGTGAGCGTGCTCGCGCTGTGGTACCGCCCGCGCGAAGCACCCGCGTTGGGTGCTAAGAGTTTCTCTGATAAGCGAACCGCCATCGTGCGCTTTTTCGTTTCTAGACAACTCCATGGTACGTCTTCTGTTTCGGGCCAGCGAGAATCATCTCCTCTGTCCAGCGCACTCAAAGCGCCAACGAAGCCGGTGCTGCGAACCGCGGGCGAACCAGAGTGAGAACCAATGGACTTCTTCGAAGAAATGTTTGGGAACAGTTTCATGCCTCACGGCCACTGTTACTTGTGGACCCCTGGGATCCTTTGGGGCCACGTCATCGCGGACCTCACCATCGCGCTGGCTTACTTCTCAATACCGATTGTCCTCATTGTTTTGGTGCGTCGTCGCAAGGACTTGGCGTTCGGGTGGATCTTCCTGCTCTTCGCCGTCTTCATCCTCGCCTGCGGCACAGGTCATGTCATCGATGTCTGGAACGTCTGGAACGGCGACTACGGAATCTCAGCCCTCGTTCGCATGCTGACAGCTCTCGCTTCCATCGCGACGGCGGTCGCTCTTTGGCCGCTCTTGCCAAAGGCGCTGGCTATCCCGTCTCCCGAGCGGTTACGGACGGAAGTTCACGAGAGACTCCGCGCTGAGGAGGGTCTTCTTACAGCCCACGGTGAGCTCGAAGAGCGCGTCAAGAAGCGGACGCAAGAGCTCCAAGACTTCAGCCACCTCGCCCTCGACCGTGAGGACCAGATGATCTTGCTCAAGCAACGCGTCAATGAGCTGAGTCGTGAGCTCGGCCGCTCGCCGGAGCACGACCTGAGCTTCTTGGACGAGTCGCCGGAGCCCACGGAGTAGAATGTCCCCCGCCGGCCAGAGCAATGAGCACAAGGAAAGCGAGGTGTCGAAGCCGAGTCCACTTCGCTGGTTTCATTGGTTCGCCGTCGGCGCATCGCTGCTGCTGACGATCGCCGCGTGGCATCTCTCGAATCGGCAGGTGGAGAGACAATCGTTGGCGCGCTTTCAGCAGGAAGCGTCTGCGGTCATCGAGCTCGTCGTTGAACGCTTGCGAAAGTATGAGCTCGCTCTTTGGAGCGGCGCCAGCGCAGTTCAGGCCATGGGCGGAGACGTCTCGCTGGAGGAATGGCGCACCTACGCCGGCCCATCGCGACTCGAGCGTGATTATCCGGCCATCACAGGTATCGGAGTCATTCGTCGGGTGCCAAGCGACGGCCTCGAGTCATACGTGGCGGAGCAGCGCATCCTAAGGCCTGATTTTCGGGTTCACCCGACAACGCAAGCCGAAGAACACTTTCCGATCACCTACATCGAACCGGCGGCAGGCAACGAGGCGGCCGTGGGCCTCGACATGACCCATGAAGCCGACCGGTATGGCGGCGTCATGCGTGTTCGCGACACCGGCACGCCACAGCTCGCGGGTCCCATCGCCCTCGTCCAAGACGCACGCAACACGCCTGGCTTCTTCTTGTTCGTTCCATTCTACCGTGGACCCCACGAGTCCGTCGAAGACCGGCGCACGAACTTTGCTGGAATCGTCTACGCGTCGTTTGTCGTGCGCGAACTGATGGCACCCTCACCCTCACCCTCACGGGAAGGACGTCATTTGGGCATTCGAATCGATGACGGCGCGGAGACGCTGTACAACGAACACGTGGATGGCGAGGTGGACTACGACCCCGATCCACAATATGAGGAAACACATCAGGTTCGTCTTTATGGCCTGACCTGGAACTTTCACGTTCAGAGCTCTCATTCGTTTCGGGCGGCCGTCGCGAGTAGCCAGCCCCTCATCGTTCTGGCCGGCGGCATCATCATCGATCTCCTGCTGCTTGCTCTCTTCCTGCTGATGACTAGCAAGTCCGGCTCCATCCTCGCGAGCAATCGAGAGCTCCAGCGGACCGTTTCTCAATTTAGTGATGCGCAGGGCGCGCTCGAATTGACGACTTCCACGCTGGAGGCTCGCGATTTAGAGCTTCAACGACAGCGCCGTGCAGCGCTCAACATCGCAGCGGACGCCAGGGCTGCACAGGAGAAGGCCGAAGAAGCTGAGCACCGGTCGACGGTGGTGGTGGAGTCCGCGCCCAACGCGATGGTGATGGTCGATAACACGGGGACCATCGTCCTCGTCAACGCGGAGACTGAGCGCATCTTTGGCTACCAGCGCGAGGAGATGCTGGGTCAAACCATCGAGTTGCTCATCCCGAATCGATACCACGATGGGCACCCCGATGTGCGGGATCAGTTCTTTGAGTCGCCTGAGGCACGAGCCATGGGAGCCAGGCAAGACACCTTCGGCCTCCACAAGAATGGTACGGAGTTTCCCGTGGAGATTGGGCTCAACCCCATCGATACGCCGCGTGGTCGCTTCGTCTTGAGCTCCGTCGTCGATATCACGGGACGCGATGCGCAGCGCCGCTTTGAGCAAGCCGTCGAGTCGGCGCCTAACGCCATGGTGATGATGGATGAGTCCGGGCGAATCGTCCTCGTCAACGCAGAAGCCGAACGCATCTTTGGCTACACCCGAAACGAAATGTTGGGCGAGCTCGTCGACCGGCTAGTTCCCGAGCGCTTCACTGAAGGTGACGCCAACGCGCCAAAGTCTTTCTTTGTTTCGTCCAGTGCGCGGGCGATCGGCGTTGGTCAGGAACTCTTTGCCCGCCGAAAAGATGGCTCGGAGTTCCCCGTGGAGATCCGCCTCAACCCCATCGAAACACCCGAAGGACGATTCGTGCTGAGTTCGATCGTGGACAACACGCAACAAAAGCGAATGATCGACCAGCTCGAGAACCGAACCGAGGAGATGGAGCAGCTTCTCTACACCGTCTCCCACGACCTCAAGTCCCCTTTGGTCACCATTCAAGGGTTCTCGAGCATGATCGTCGAGGCCCTTGAACGAGACGACGTGGAGGATGCGCGCGATTCGGCGAAGCGGGTCAGCCGCGCCACGAAAACCATGGCGGCGCTCATCAACGATGTGCTCGCGTTGAGCCGTGTCGCTCGCGCCTCAGAGACGGAAGAGTGGGTGAACATCGCGGGCCTGGTAGCTGACGTTGCCCTCTCTCTCGACGCGCAGTTCACCAAGGCCGACGCCCGACTCGTCGTCGCCACAAGCCTCCCGCGTATCCGAACGATCTCGAGTCGGGTACAACAGATCTTTCTGAACCTCATTGGAAACGCATTGAAGTATGGTTGCCAGAACCCAGGGGCCAGCATTGAGGTCGGCTGCGTCGATGCACCTCGTCACCACCGGTTCTACGTTCGGGACCACGGTCCCGGGATAGCCGCCGCCAACCACCAAAAGGCTTTCATCATCTTTCGTCGCCTCAGCAAAAAGAAGGAAGGCAGCGGACTTGGGCTTGCGATCGTCATGAAGGCGGCGCGATCACTGGGGGGCCAAGCTTGGATCAAATCGGAGCTCGGCGAAGGCGCCACCTTCTGGTTCTCGGTGGCGAAGAATCAATCTAGTGACGAATCGACCGAGTCCGCAGAACGAAAGGAGACCGCGAATGTCTAGACGTTCACTGCCGAACTTTATCTTGGTCGAAGACAACGAGGACCACGCGGTCCTTGTCCGAAAAACCCTCGCCTCGGAGGAGATCGCAAACAAGCTCACGGTGTTTGGCGACGCCGAGTCCGCCCTGGAGCATCTGCGAGACCCGCAAACGGCGACGCCTCAGGTCATATTACTCGACATCAACCTCCCAGAAATGACTGGGCTGGAACTTCTAAAGGTACTCAAGTCAGACGGCCGTTTGAAAACCATCCCCGTCGTGATGTTGAGCACGTCGGAGGCCGAAGTCGACCGTCTGAAGGCGTATGAATACGCCGCAAATAGTTACCTCACAAAGCCCGTCGACTTTCAAAACTTCCGAAAAATGATCAAGGACGTAGGCCACTATTGGGGCGTCTGGAATCGGCCCTCGTCTTAGGATCATCATGAACGAACACTTAAGAATTCTACTGATCGAAGATGACGACGACCACGCGGAGTTGTTCCAGCTGTGCATCGGCGCAGGTGGCCGGAAAACATCCATGCAACGCGCCACGGATCTTGAGATGGCGAAGCCTCTGGTGAGGGATCCTTCATTGGACGTCATCATTCTCGATCTCGGGCTTCCTGAGACACAAGGCATTGAGACTCTCACGGCCGTGATGAAAGAGATTCCCGTCGCGCCGGTGATCGTGCTGACGTCCGTCGATGATCCTGAGCTCGGTCCGCGGACCATCCGAAAGGGCGCACAGGACTACCTCTCCAAAGTGGACCTCAACCCTCGCGTGATCTCTCGTGCAGTCGGCTACGCCATCGAACGGGCAGAGTTGCGCCGCGAACTCCACGCAGCCAACTCCGCATTGTCATCCTTTGCTTCCGACGCCGCCCACGATTTACAGTCGCCCCTTCGGCGAATTGTGAGCTTCGTCCATCTCGCCGAAGACGAGCTGGGCCAAGAACTCTCGGAGAGCGCCGTGGGCTACTTGTCCCATGTCAAAGTCGCGTCTAGCCGGCTCTCCGTCATGATCGAGTCCCTTCTGGAGTTCGCCGTGTCTGGCTCGGAAGCTCTGAATCCTGTTCCGTGTACATTCGAGGAGATCACCAAACAAGCGATCGAGCAGCTGCGCTCCGACGTGGAGGAGTCCGGCGCGACGGTTCGTCTGTCTGAGCTTTCGGACGTCGTGGACGTCGACCGTGTTCTGATGGTGAAGGTCATGCAGAACCTCATCGGCAACGCGATCAAATACGTGGACGGGCGAAAACCGGAGATCCTCATCGCTGCACGAGCAAAGGACGATGAGCTTGAGGTCTCTGTCACGGACAACGGAATAGGCATCGCAGAAGCGAACCTACAGGAGATCTTCAAGCCACTTCGCCGACTCCACGCAACCGACGATATCGAAGGCAGCGGCATTGGTCTCGCGATCTGCCAACGCGTGGTGGCGGCGCACGGCGGAAAGATCAGGGTCGAGTCCACGCCAGGAACCGGGAGCACATTCTTCTTCACGGTCCGAGCCGACTAAGCTCATCCCGCGCAGTTCGCTCTCGCGCCCAGCCTCGGTGAACGCGTCGTGTTTTACGTTAACGCATCGACGACATCAGTGTGAGACCTGTCGGCACTCATCGGCCAAGGTCTCGCAGTGGAAGTCCGCACGCGAGGGAGGCCACGCCTCGGTGCACTCGACGTTTAGCGCTTCGAAGGTCCCCGAGTCGCAGTGAGCGCTCTCTCCCGGGCCTCGGCACACCTCGAAGCACACGCCGTTGAGACATTCCTCGCGGTGCTCGAGGATCAGCCCGGACTCGACGACCTGATATGCCCGTGTCTCGTCACCTGGCCGCTGAATGCGCTGTGCGCGGATGCATCCAGCCCAACCGCCGCATGAGCTGTGTGCGATGCAGATCGTGTTTTCGTCCACGACGTTCTCGCCGCTCGCGAGGATCAACTCAAACGCAAAGCGCGTGGTGACGCTGTAGTCCGAGAGCTGAACGCATCGCTGCACGATGCCCGGGTTCATATCGCCTTGAATCGCGAAGTAGCAGAGCGAGCCATCGTCCACGCGCGCTTCACGGATGAGCGCTTGCTCTTGTGCGCTGCCCCAGTTGGCGTAGCCGGGGCTCAGAGGTTCTTGGCCCGCGAAAGGAAACAGGATCGCGTTGGCGCGAAGCGCGAGCTCCTGTGCTGGGAGATCACCAAGGAGCCGCATCAGCTCGACGCCGCGGACCATTTCGCCAGAAGCGTCCGTGCCCACGACATGCACGGCGCTGTGGTCCTGGTGTGAAGAGTCCGCGCGAAAAAGCGTCACACCGGGGATGCTCCAGCCACTGAAGGGTGTCAGCTCCGAGCCGGTGTTGCCTGTGCCGTTTGCCTGGCCCGTATGCTCGGCGCTCGAGACGCTGGGACCGCCGCAGGCGCTGCCGGAACCACCGCACGCCATCATTACGATACAAATGCTCTGCCAGAATGTTCGCCCCATGCCGTAGCCTATCGGCGCCGGGACAGAAAACTCAAGTTCGGCGCGAGAGCCCCAGAGACTCTTTGCCTTCGCGTTTCGGGTGACTGACGCGAGCGGGCTCGAGGTAGGTCGAGCGAAAGCGCGGCACCAGGAGCTCCTGAAGATGCTCCGGATAAAGAGGCCACGGCGGCCCGTCATAGCCTCGGCGGGCGTCACCATCGGAAAGATAAGCGTGGCAAGGGTGGCCTCGTCCGCGAGCAGCTCGTCCATGCGCGTAGCCCAGCGATGTCGCCAAGCCAGCGGCAGCGCGCATAAGAACGTGTAGTCCCAGATGACATCGAAACGGCACGCCGTCGTCCGAGTGAGAAAAGTCTGCGATGCCGATGCGCGGCGTCCGCTCGAAGCTGCGCTCCGCGCGTAACTCGGCGAAGCGTTTGCCGGCGTCCGGCGCGATGTCGAGGCCGACCACGTCGAAGCCCGCGTCAGCGAAGGCAAAGGCGTCTCAGCGGAGCCGCAGCCGCGCCGCTCGTATCGTCATGATGAGACGCTCGCACTAAGTCGCGCTGACGCACTTAACACGGCCGCGTCCCGAACTACCCAGTCATTTGGCGTTCAGCCCACTTCCCAATATAGAGGTTGACGTCCTCCACCATGACGGGCTTCACCAAGTAGCCGACGACGCATTTGTGCTCCATCGCGTGGACCTTCTCCGCGGCGTGATCTGTTCCGCTCAGCACGACGACGTCAGTCGCGGTGCCGGGATATCTCCGCTCGAACTCGATGAGGAACTCGAAGCCATTCATGCGAGGCATCCGCAGATCGAGGAAGATCAAGGCCGGAGGAGTTAGACCTTGCGCGGCCCGCTCCTGAAGGACCTCGAGCGTGGACACTCCGTTGGTGGTCATCAAGACCTCCCCAAAACCGGTCGCGGCGCGCATGGCCCGCTCAGACCCATACAGGTCCGCGGGATCGTCATCCACCACCATCAACACCAGTCCAGAAGTCATGCCCAACTCAACGGCCTAAACGACGGGCCTTATAGCCGACAAGAGAAAGAACAGTCCTTCGTAGAACCATCCATTCCACATCTACGGACAGTCTAGAGCAAGGCGAGCACGTTGATGAACCCGTTGTGCGTCACGTGCGCGACTCCGCTCGCCAAGCTGCTGCCGGTCAGCCGTCGAATCAGCGTAAACGCAAAGCCGGCGAGGGCGACGGAGGCGAACGCGCCCCAAGCTCCCCACTGCTGTGGCAGATGCGCGACGGCGAAGAGCCCCCAGGATGCGACGAACGCGACGTTCTTGCCGAAGCGATTCTCCAGCGCCGTGTAGACAAAGCCGCGAAAGAAGATCTCCTCCGCGAGGGGCGCGAGCGTCGCGATGAGGCCGATGGCGAGAGAGCCGCTGGGTGCCGCGAGTGCTGCTTCAATCGGCGCGAGGCCCGTCGACGGGATGAAACCCGCCACCAGCCGACCTACTCGAAAGATGACCACCCCAGCCACGATGAGGAGCACCCAGCCGCCGGCGCGTTTCCACCGCGAGTCTGGGCGGAGCCCCACCAGCGCCAGCGCTTCGGCACGCGTTTGTCCGGGCGGCGGCGCTGTCCCTGGCGCGAGCCGCCGGGGGTGAACAAGAGCGAAAGCGAGGGAGAGCTGCACGAGGCAGATGACCAAACCGCGAACGGGGATCATCACGCTGCCGCCGCGGACGAAGGCGAGGCCCAGCATCGTCGCGACCACCGCGGTGATGCCAAGGGCGACACGCACCATCACGTTGCCGGGCGCATGTTTCCATTCCGGTGGCGCGCCCGTGTCGCCGAGGTCGTCGCCGGCGTCGCCCTTGTCGATGAAGGTCTTTGTGCCGGAGCGAATCACCGGCTGCGTGAAGCCAAAGGCGATGAGCACGATGCCGAAGAGCAGCACAAGGATGCCGGCGCGGCCGGGGAAGCTCGCTGCTCGCCACGAGAGAATCCGCGCCCGGATACGTGTGTCGTCTTCGCTGTCTGGAATCGCGCCGATGTCGACGCCGACGGCGTACTCCCCTGCGATGAGCACGGAATCCCAATGCACCACGTTCACACAGAACGCATCGCCTTGTTGTTCCATGCGCTGAACGAGATCACTGAAGCGAATCCGCCGCACCTGGTCCCGGGTTCCGTCTTCGTTGAGGAACCAGATCGTGACGGCTCGAGCCGCCCAGCCCTCCATCACGACGGCCTCGGCGCACAGCTCAAAGTGCGCCTTCTGATGGTGCACCAGAGTACTCTGCACCAAATAGGTGTCGAGGCTGTCCTGGAGGCTCATCACGTTGCCGGCGACGTCGCGCTCGTCATCGGCGAGCTTGGCGACCTCGAGCCACACCAGCGCGATGCCAAAGCAAATGGTCAGGGCTCCAGCAATGAGTGCAATACGGCGCATGGGCGGCCTCAAGCTACACCGGATCGCGCCGGCGAGGTGTATGGTTCAACCACAATGAGCATGGACGAAGAAGACAACACTGAAGACGAAGAGTTCCGTGATAACGAAACAAGCCTCGAGGACGAGCTCATCGTCGCATGCCCCTACTGCTACCAGAGTCAGCTCCTCTACATCGACCCGGGCACCCGAGGACGCTTCGTCCAGGACTGCGATGTGTGCTGCCGCCCTTGGGACGTGAACGTCTCTCGTGATGAACGTGGCGGAGTCTACGCGGACGTGTCCCGCGCGCAGTGACCTGCCTTGAGCAATGACGGCGCAGCAATGAGGGCCGAGCCATGACGGAGCCCGTTCAACAGGGAGACTTCCGCTATCGCCTCTGGAGCCGCGTTTCGCTCCTCGGCGCACTCGCCCACCTGACGCTGCCCGACGCGCTGGAGTGGACGTGGCTGCCGGCGGACTTGCTGCTCCTCGGCGGCGCCTTGGCCATCGCCTACTACCCACGAACGCATGTCGGGACACTGCTAGGTTTTGTCGCATCGGCGGCGGGGCTGCTCTGGCCGCTCCTGCTCCTCGGCGACCAGCTCACGCAGAGCGTCTACATGCTCTTCGTGGTGGCCGCGGGTCTCCTCTGCCGCCACCAAGAACGACACTTCTTCGGCGCCGTGCGGCTTCTGACTTTGGGCGTCTATGCCGCGGCGATCTTTCACAAGATGAACGCTGACTTCTTCGACCCCGCCGTGAGCTGCGCGTCCGGCGGTCTCGTGGTGCTGAGCGAAATGTGGAGCCTGCCGCTTGCGCCAGACTTCATGGCGCCGGTATGGCCTTACGCTTTCGCCGCGTCGGAATTTTCGCTGGTGATGCTCTTCATCGCTCGTCCTCGCGTCGCGCTGCCCTTGGCGGGGCTCATCCACATCCCCCTGACCATCATCTTCGCGCCGAGCTTTGCGTGGGTCATGATCCCAGGCTGGATCGCGTTCATGCGCGAAGAAGACCTCAAGGCTTGGGCCACGATTGGGCGACAAGGACGCGTCCCGATCCTCGCCCTGGGCTTCGCGGGCTTTGGCATGGGCTTGGCGTTCTACTTTCAAGACCACTGGGTCCTCTACCCAGCGTGGCAGCTCAAAGAGCTCGCTCTTTGGATCCTCGCCGCGGGGCTCATCACCATGTCGCTCCAGGGCCCTCGCATTCACCGCGGCGCCTGGTCCGAACCCATGGGCAAAACGTCCTGGGTGCTCTTCGCGCTCTTCCTCGCCAACGCGGCCACGCCCTACTTCGGCGTACAGTTTCACCACGCCGGCGCGATGCTCAGCAACCTGCGCATCGACGAAGGCTGCTGGAACCACCTCCTCGTCCCGGAGTCCGTGCGCGTGCGCGATCCCTACATTCGCGTCGACGCGCCGGAGGCAAACGGCGAGGTCCGCGCCGAGTTCGAAGCAGCGCTTTGGAACGACGCGTCTCTTCGGAGCACCGTGCAACGCCACTGCGCACAACGCTCCGTGCCACTCCCGCTCACGATTCGCGCGGGGGGTGAAACGCGCGCGCTTGTCGATGCGTGTGAGGTGGAGCTGTCGCGTGGCCGAGTGGGTCTGTTTCAGACCAACTTAGAGCGCGAGTGTCCGCAGGAGTGCGTTCATTGAGCCATAATACCGGGAGCACGGTCACTATGAGGAGGGAGTGGGCACCTTCGAGTCGATGAACCGGTGACGCACCGCACGCTTTGGGGAAGAGGGTGAACACCAGCACGTCGCGGGGCTCTTCGTTCGGCCGGGGCGTTAGCCCGACCTACTCGTCAGCGCGTCTCTGCTCACATCTCGACCCGCCGCTCGGTTTCAGCTCCCTTCGCAGATGAACCAACGTTGCGCGTTGCAGTCGACGTCGTTCCAGTCGCCGCCTGAACGCAACTCGACGCAGTCTTCGCTCAAGAAATCGTCGGGCTGCCACCGTGCCCAGTTCCGGTAACTACCGGATGAGCCACTCACCCAACTGTGGTTGCGTTCTGAGTCGCGGTCGTTCAACCCGATATGCCATTCGGAGCCAGATTGAATGGCTTGACCCGTACTCGTGACGAAAGAGTTCTCC
>JBLHKB010000199.1:0-11282 GCA_047619315.1 Polyangiales bacterium | reverse complement strand
CTAATCGTTCGCAGCACGCCATCTCATAGAAGAAGTAGCGTGGAAGAAGCAGCACCGTTGAATAGGAGGGGCGCCGTCGCGTCCACCGTCAGAGCTGCGCAGAAAGACCATCGATGAATACTTGGAGAATTAGCATCCGACTCGCGTTGGCCCTTTGCGCCGGCGCTGTGACCTTCAGTGGTCCGTTCCTCGGTGAGAGCACGGCGAGCGCTCGGCGTGCCCCGATGCGCCCCATTATCGAACAGGTCCGTCCACGTTCGGGCCCGCCTGGAACCGAGGTCACGATCATCGGCCGCTTTTTTACGAACGTGAGTCGAGTCGTTTTGAACGGTCAAGAGATGACGGTTCTTCGCAGCACCTCGAATCGCTGGGTCGTCATCGTTCCCGATGGCGCCCAAAGTGGCGAGATCATCGTTGAGGCTCGCGGACAGCAGTATCGCGGCCCAGCTTTTCGCGTCGTCGTCGCGGGAAATGTCCCCACCGTCGCAGGCATGACCCCGGCATCCGGTGCTCCCGGCGCCGTGATCACGATCCAGGGCACGAACTTCGGCGTCCGTCCGACGGTGAGCCTCAATGGAGAGCGCGTCGTCGTTCGTCGAGCATCGCCCACGCAGATCGAAGTCGTCGTCCCGCGCGGGGCGACGAGCGGGCGTTTTGAGATTCGCGCGGGGCGGGCTGTCACCGAAAGCCCCAACTTTACCATTGGAGAACCTCTCGCGATCTCTCGCATCGATCGTCCAAGTCCGACGGAGCTGGCGATTCACGGCACAGGGTTCTCGACGGAGGCACGACAGAATATCGTCACCCTCGGCGGCCGGCGTCTTCGCGTCGCGTCCGCCACCGCCGTTCGGATCTTTGCCGTCATCACGCGCCCCACCCAGAGCGACGAGCTCCAGGTGAGCGTCGCTGGTGTCGGCCGCGTGCGCGCGTCCCTTTCGGGATCTCGGGGCCCGTCGGTCCGTGGACTTTCTTCGTCGGCGCTCGCTTCTAGCCAAACCTTGACGGTGAGCGGGGATGGCTTCGGCACCGATGTTCGACGCGTTCGCGCCACCGTCGGCGGACAGGCTCTTCGCGTCGCCGCGGTGCGCCCAAGCGTCATCGAGCTTCGTCTTCCGCGTCGCAGGCCGCGCGGCTCCCTTCGAGGTCTAACGCTTACTGTGGCTGGCGCGAACGTTGAGGGCATTCCTGACTTCGAGTGGCTCGAGACGCTTCGTATCTCCGACGTGTCCCCCCTCCGTGGCTCCATCGGCACGGAGGTGACGATTCGCGGCGCGGGCTTTGTACCGACTCCAGCCGGGAACATCATTCTCCTCGACGGCGTCGCCCAACAGGTCCTCTCGGCGACCTCCGGAGAAATCCGCGTGCGCCTCGTTTCGGCGCAGACGGGCACGTTCGAAGTGCAAAGCGGAGGCGCCAGACAGCGCTACTCGCGGCCCTTCGTGGTGCAGACGCTGCCCTCCATCGATAGCTTCACGCCGATGTCTGGGCCGGCGGGTTCTGAGGTGACCATCCGCGGCACGAATTTCGGCGACCGCAGCACCCGCGTTCAAGTGGAGCTTTCACGCACGCCGATGCCCATCGTTCACTTCTCTTCCACTGAGATTCGGGTCCGCGTCCCACCCAACGTCCGCGGCGGCCGAATCACCGTGCAGGTCGGAACCGAAGGCGGCGCCGCGAGCCCAGGTGAGTTCCGAGTGATGACCGCTCAGCGCGTCTTCGCCATGGAGCCCGCCGAGGCATACCCCGGCGTGGAGGTCATCTTCCGTGGCCGCGCGTTCCCTCAAGGCGTCACGCAGGTTCAGTTTCAAGGCGCCCGTCTCGTCCGCGCGCAGCGCATCTCTCCCGTCGAGCTTCGCGTCGTCGTTCCGCGTCGCGTCCAGAGCGGCCCCGTGCAGCTCTTCTTGCCCAACGGCGCCCGCCTTGAAGCGGGAGAGCTGATCCTCGTGGAGACACCCCGAGGCATCGGTATCACACGTGTGGAACCCGAATGCGTGAACCCGGGCTGCACCGTGCTTTTGCGCGGCCACGGCTTCGACACCCGAACCCGCGCCAACCGCGTCACCTTCGAAGGCGCCCGCGTGGAAGTCATCAGCGCAACCGCCCAAGGCCTTCGCGTTCGCTTGCCCGCTGCACCCGGCACGGGAAGCTTCACGGTGACGGTGCGACGTCAGTCCGCCCAGAGCCCCGCGTTCATTATCGTGCCCGTCCAACAGGTGCGCGTCCGCCGACCGCGTTAGGTCTTGCTGCCATACAGCGAGAAGACTCTTTTGAGCCTTTCTCAGCTCTGGGCGCACGTACCTGCGATGCGTCTCTTTTTGGCTTTTGTTCTTTGTGTTTCCTTCGGCTGTGAAGGCGCCATCGGCGAGGTTCCCTTTCGGGAGCTTCCGCCTATCTGTGACGGCGTGGAATGCGTTTCCATTCCTCAGACCCCGCCCGAACCCACCCCGACGGATCGCATCGCTGATGTTGGCTATCGTCCGCTGACGCATCTCCAGATCGCCAACACCATCGCCTCTCGCCTTGTGATGTTCGAGGGACGAGAGATGGACGCTGACCTTACGGATTTTGTCGAGCTGGCGAGTCATCTCCGTGACCAAAGCGCTACGGATCGCGCGCTCTCACCAGTGCCCTTTATCGAGATCGCGCCGGTGGTGATTCGCGCCGCCGAGCGCCTCATCCCGTTGCGGCGCCAAGCCCTCTTTGGCGACTGCGCCGAAGACGATGACCTCGCCAACGACGACGCGTGCCGCCGTGCGTTCTTGATGACTCACGGGCCAGCGTTTTGGCGCCGGCCGATCGACGACGCGGAAGCGGGCGAGTTTCTATTGGACTTCGACGGCACGGTCCTCGACCAGCCCCAGATGAGAAGTCTGCTTATCGGTCTCATGATGTCGCCGAACTTTCTCTTCGTCGTGGAACACGGTGGAGCGGACGACCACATGGAGCGCTATGCGGCGCTGACAGCCTACGAACTCGCTTCGCGACTCTCGTATTTCTTGTGGCAAGACGCTCCTGACGGAGAGCTTCTTGTCGCCGCCGCTGACGGGAGCCTTCTTGAAGACGGGGTTCTCGAGGCGCACACCGACCGGCTTCTCGATGACGAGCGCTCGAAGAAGTTCTTTTTGGCGATGGCGCTCTCCTGGATGCACATTTTGCCAGAGGATCTGCACTTCAACACCATCGGACCGTCCGCGCGCTTCCGTTACACCCAGCGACAGGGTTTTCGACGTGACGCCGAGGGCGAGCTGGTGATCGAGGCCTACCGACGTTGGTGCGCTGGACGGGAAGGCACGAGCTTGGCGAGCTGCCGTGAAAGCAACGGATGCACCGGCGAGTGCGACGTTGAGCTACGCGCTCCCGCAGGGACCAGTGTCCGCTGCGCGGACACGCCAGAGATGTGCTTCCGCGTTCCCATCACGCTCGACTACGACTCGCCCCGACCGCCAGATGCGATGAACGGATGGAGAGCCCCTGAATACCAGGCGCGCCTGGACTTCTATGGCAACACCGCCGGCGTGTCTCTTCATGAGGCCATCCTCGACGACCTCGCGTCCTATGTGAAGTACGTGGTGACGAACCACAGTGGCAGCGTCGCAGACCTCTTCACGCTGGAGGTCAACACGGCCCATGATGAACGCGTCGCGTCCATCTATGGCGCGCCGATATGGGACGGACAAGGCGAAGCTCCAGTGCATCCTTCGGGCCGCGGCGGCGTCCTGGGTCGCGTCGCATTTCTTGGGAACGCCGTGGAAACCACGCGTCCCATCATCCGCGGCGTCAACGTCTGGCACCACGTCCTGTGCCGTGAGTTCGCGGTGCCAATTCCTGACAACGTTTTTTTTCGAAACCCCGAGACGAATCGCTACACGACTCGGGAGCGCGTCGAGTTCTCCACCAGCGAGGCTGGCTGCCGCACCTGTCATGGTGCTCTTAACGAGTTCGCCTTCGCCTTTGAGGGCTTCGACATGATCGGCCGCCGGCGAAGTGAGGAGCCTTCCTTCCGCTTGCCTGGCCGAGACGGATATGAGGAGGTTAGCTACAATGGCATTCGGCCTGGAGGCAACCTCAGCGAGGAGGTTCTGGCTATCCTTGAAGACTGGCTGCCCATCGACGACACCGCGTCGCCGGAACTCCTGCCGGGCACGCCGCAGACGCTCACGGGGGCGGCGGCTCTTGGCGAAGCCATCGCGGACTACCAGAACCCCGACGCCGGGGACGGTGGCCGCGACGTCTACAGCTGCTTCGGGCGGCAGCTCTTGCGCTACGGGTTTGACGGTGCCGTCGTCCGCCCTGAGGAGGCTCAGGACATCGAAGACAGTCTTCGTTCCGGAACGATCCGGAGCGCAATTCATACGCTGGTCCAGTCGGAAGCGTTCGGCGAACGCGACTTCGGCGAAGACAGCGTCGAGGAGGAGTCACCATGAGCTTGCATCGGCGCGATCGGCGCATGTTTCTTCGCGGAGCGATGGGTGCGACGCTCGCGCTTCCCTTTCTTCCCTCGCTTTTGCGCAGTCGTGCGAAGGCCGACGAAAGAGGGCTCTGCTGTTTCCTTTCCATGCGCACGGAACACGGCGGCCTCTTCCCATCGGAGTTTGCGCCGGATCCATCTTTGCTCACCCAGGACATTCCCCTTGGCGCCGGCTGGAACGCTCGCCGTGGTGCCCTCATCCCCGAAATACGCGACGGCAATCATTACCTCTCGCAGGTACTCAACGCACCTTCGTCCGCGTTCTCGGCGGACCTCATCACGCGCATGAACGTGATCCTCGGCCTCGACTACAGCGTCTACCCCGGCCACCACGTTGGCTACCACCTCGGTGCGTATGCCAGTGGTCTCAACCAGAGCAGCGATACCATTCATCGCGATACTTGGGGCCCCACCATCGACCAGCTCATCGCGTACAGCAGCGGGTTTACCGCGTTGAACGAACTTGGCGCTCCGGTGGAACCGGTTCCGGTCTTGGGCGCGGGGGTGACAGTGGGCCACACGGTTCCGACGAACCGAAGCACCCGCGTCATCGCTCAGCAGATGCGCTCCGAATCACTTTGGCAGCGCATCTTCCGCCCCGGCGGACAAGCCGAACACGATGGTGAGAACGCTGGTGCTGTGCGCGTCGCCGGGTTCAACGCGGCGTTCCGCGCCTACCAAGATCTGCACTCTTTCAGCTCGTCAGAGGGTCGCCGTCTTTCTGCGAACGACCGAGTGCGACTTGAGCGACACATGGACACTGTGGGCGAACTGCGTGCTCGCTTCGAAGCCGCCGCAAGTTGCTCGGGCCCTGAAGAGCCAGGACGCGAAGGCGACATGACACCTCAACAGATCGGCCGGACGCGCGGTGCGATCATTCGCGCCGCTGTCGAATGTGGCATGAGTCGTGTGTTCACCTTTAATGTTTACCAGCCCCGTTTAGTACCCGCAGAGGTGGCAAGTATGTCGAACCACGACTTCGCCCACTGGTCGAGCGCCAATGGGAACCAGGACCAAGCCGCTGCCAACGTCATGGCAGCGCGGGCCCAGTGGCCAAACTTCTTCCGCAATATGTTCGAGCACTCGGTCTTGCCCCTTGTCCAGGGGCTCGATTTTGAAGATGGAATGGGCAACAACGTCCTCGACAACAGCCTGGCGCTTCTGACCTCCGAGGCCGGCATGGAGACGCACCTCGCCGCATCCGTCCCAGTGGTCACGTTCGGCGGACTCGGCGGCAAGATCTCGACGGGGAACTTCCTCGACTATCGAAGCGGTGTCACCTTTGGACGAACCGAGAACCAGCGCGCAGACGCCTTGCGAAACCGCGCCCCAGGGCTTCGCGACGACTATCAAAGCGGTCTTGTGTACGACCAGCTGATGGGCACACTCCTCCACGCGTACGGTGTGCCCCTTGAGGAGTACGACCGCTACCGCGCACGTCCTGTGCCCAATCGCGACACCATCGATCCCAGCATGGCGCCGGCGGTGGGAGGCTACGGGGCCTACCACGCGGAGCAGAGCGGCGACGACGGCCGCTTCTATCATGATCCGTCGGTTCGCGACTTCGCCGACGAACAGCTTCCGGGATTCTGGGCGGGTTAGCGGCGTGCTCCCAAAGCGATGTCTTGGTCTTCACATGCGAGCCAACATCATCTGTTTCGTATGAAGTTGGGACAGGAGCACTGGAGCCCCCTTGAGCGGATTGCGCACAAAGGGATAGAAAGCTAACCAGACCGCCATGAACGCGACGCAGAGTTGGGGCTTGATCTTTTGTGTGTTCGCGGTGTCCTTTGCCTCGTTGGCGTACGCTCAACGAGCCGAACCCACGTCGGTTCGGGTGACATCGAGAGCCGAGTTTGGCGCGAATGTCGAAACTCCAGTGGTCGTCGAAGTGCGACTCGAACGAGCTCCGACCGAGACCGGCGGTGAAGCCATCGCGATCACGCAGGCGCGACGTCGACGGAACGGCGCGAGAGCCGACCTGGAGGTGCAGTCCGTCGTCCCCCTCGACGGGCGGGTTCTTGCGCAAGCTGCGCTGGTCGGGCGAATCCACAATGAATTGTCCTTCGCAACGCTGCGGGAGGGGGGCCCGCTGATTTTCCGGACGCCATCATTTTGAGGGTCGCGGTTCAGGGTGATCTTCAGCCGGGCGACGAACTTGAGCTGACCGTGCGGGTGGGGCGTCAACGGGAGCGCGTCCGTGCAATCGTGCACATCTGCTTCCGCATGCTTGGGAGCAACGGCGTCTCCGTGACGTGCATCCCAGAGCTGGAGCCCGACGCGAGTGAGGAAGCACCGGCCCCGCGGGAAGAGCGCTAAGGCGGCTGTGAGCCGGGGCCTCGTCGCGTGATGTCGCCTAGGCTTCGAGGACCTCGACAACGCTGGCGCTCTCGTCGGGGGTGAGCCCCTCGAAGACCTGCATTCTGTCGCCATCGTCCGTGGAGACTTCGATGTCGTCGCCGGTGGCGCGGTGAATGACGCGGACCTTCGCGATGTGTTTGTTGCGCTCGGCCAGCGACACCAGATCGAAGACCTGGGCCCGTCGCATCCGTGGAGGAAGCGGTCGGTCTTGACCTAGAACGCTGAGCGTCTCTCGCGTGGCTTTCGACAGGCGCATCATGAGCCAGGGAGTCGCTAGCGAGTACACGAGCGCAACAGGGACGGCGAAGAGCGCGGCGGAATCGTTGCTTGCGGCGAGACCCATCGACACCACCAAGGAAACCAGTGGGACCACGATCATGACGGCCATGCAGAAGCCACCGACCAACGAGTCCAACAACTTGATGGTGTGTCGACTCCAGCCACTCTTAATGCGAACGACGCCCTTCTCCGCGACGTGAATCCGGACGTCGAGGGAGCTGCCGCGATAGTCACGCGGGCAGCTCTCCACTCTCACCGAATGTGCCGCCTTATGCATGGCCTCCTCGAAGATATAGATGCGATCTGCACTGGGACAAGGCCGAGGGCGGCCCTTTCGCTGCGCCTTGCCTCCCTGGCACCACTCGTTATCATCGGCGCCCGCGTCTGGCATCGTCAGCGCATCTACCGCCATTCGGAGAAAACCCTGTGATCGACGACCGCCTGCGCGATGCGCTCACCTTTGACGACATCTTGCTCGTCCCAGACTACGCCGACTTTTTACCGAAGGACGCCGATGTCAAAACGCGCATCACGCGCGGCATCGAGCTGAACATTCCGATCCTCTCGGCGGCGATGGACACGGTCACGGAGTGGCGCACCGCCGTGACGATGGCGCGCGCCGGTGGTCTTGGGATCATCCACAAGAACTTGACGCCCGCAGACCAGGCCCTTGAAGTCACCCGCGTGAAGCGCGCCGAGAGCGGCATGATCGTGGACCCGATCACCGTGACGCCGGATCTTCCTTTGGCCGCCGCGCTGGCCATCATGAAACGACACGAGATCTCCGGTCTGCCCGTGGTGAGCGATGACAGGGGGCAGGGCGATACCCTCGTCGGAATCCTGACGAGCCGTGATGTGCGTTTCGAGCAAAACCTCGATCAGCCTGTCTCGCAGCTCATGACCAAGAAGCTCGTGACCGCGTCACCCGGCGTCAGCACCGCAGAGGCGCAGAAGCTGCTTCACGAACACCGCATCGAGAAGCTCCTCGTCGTCGAAGACGGCAAGCTGATTGGGCTCATCACGATCCGCGACCTTCTCCAGGCGGAGCGTTTCCCTCTGGCGGTCAAGGACGCGCTCGGCCGCCTTCGGGTGGGTGCGGCCATCGGCGTCGGCGCGGACCGTGAAGAGCGAGTGGCGGCTCTCGCCGGAGCGGGTGTCGATGTCATCGTCATCGACACCGCCCACGGCCACAGCAAGGGCGTCATCGACGCCGTGCGCCAAACCAAGAGAGAGTACCCGGACGTGCAGCTCGTCGCGGGGAACATCGCCACCGGCGCAGCGGCGACGGCCCTCATCGAAGCCGGCGCCGACGCCATCAAGGTGGGCATTGGGCCCGGCAGCATTTGCACCACACGCATCGTCACGGGCATTGGCGTCCCGCAGGTCACGGCCATCAGCGACTGCGCGGCCGTGGCTCGAAAGCACGGCGTCCCCGTCATCGCCGACGGAGGCATCAAGTACTCCGGCGACGTCGTCAAAGCCATCGCCTGCGGCGCGTCCGCCGTCATGATCGGTTCGCTCTTTGCCGGGACGGACGAATCGCCGGGGGAGCTCGTTCTTTACCAAGGCCGCTCCTTTAAGAGCTACCGCGGCATGGGCAGCATCGGCGCCATGAGGCTCGGCAGCAAAGACCGCTACGGTCAGGCCGACGTCCACGACGCACAAAAGCTCGTCCCCGAAGGCATCGAAGGCCGCGTCCCTTATCGAGGGCCCCTCGGCGCCATCGTCTACCAGCTGGTGGGCGGACTTCGCGCCGGCATGGGATACACGGGCTCCCGCACCATGGAAGAGCTGCAGACAAAGACGCAGTTCCTCAAGCAAAGCAGCCAAGGTTTGCGCGAGTCTCACGTGCACGACGTCGTCGTCACGGAAGAGGCACCAAACTACCGCGTGTAGAACCGCCGTGTGTGCTAAGGCCGGAGCATGCGACCCGTCCTGATTATCGACTTCGGTTCCCAATACACGCAGCTCATCGCGAGGCGGATCCGCGAGCAGAATGTCTTCTGCGAGATCCACCCATGTACCGCGGACTTTGATGTCCTGAAGGCCCTCGACCCTTGTGCGATCATTCTCAGCGGTGGACCCGCGAGCGTGTTTGCCGAGGGCGCACCGAGCATCACGCCGGACGTCTTCGAGCAGGGCGTCCCGGTGCTCGGTATTTGCTACGGCATGCAGCTTATGAGTCACCTCCTCGGCGGCGTCGTGGAAGCCGCCGGCGAGCGCGAGTTTGGCCCTGCGAGCATGCACATCGACAAGGGTGAAGGCATCTTCGCTGCCTTCGAAACCGGCAGTGATGCCGGCGTCTGGATGAGCCACGGCGACCGCGTCGCGTCTTTGCCCGATGGCTTTGAGGTCATCGCCCACACGGACAACAGCCCTTACGCCGCCGTCGCGGACTCGGCGCGCAAGCTCTACGGCGTGCAGTTTCATCCCGAGGTCGCCCACACAAAACGCGGCGAAGAGATGCTTCGAGCATTCCTCTTCGACGTCGCCGACGCGAAGGCCGACTGGACGCCAAAGCACTTCGTCGAGGTCGCCGTCGAAGAGATTCGACGCCAGGTCGGCGACGACGAGCGCGTGGTCTGCGGACTCAGCGGCGGCGTCGACAGCTCCGTCGCGGCGGTGCTCGTCTCGATGGCCATCGGCGAGCGTCTCACCTGCGTCTTCGTCGACAACGGTCTCCTTCGAAAAGACGAAGCGAAGCGGGTCATGAGTATGTTCGAAGGTCGGCTTGAGCTCGATATTCGCCACGTCGACGCGTCCGAAGAGTTCCTGACTGCCCTCGAAGGCGTCAGCGACCCGGAGAAGAAACGAAAGATCATCGGCAAAATCTTCATCGACGTCTTCGACCGCGAGGCGAAGACCTTGCCGAACGTCAAACACCTCGTCCAGGGCACGCTCTACCCAGACGTCATCGAGAGCGTGTCCCACAAGGGGCCGAGCGCCGTCATCAAAAGCCACCACAACGTCGGCGGCCTGCCGGAACACATGGACCTCTCGCTCGTCGAGCCGCTGCGACTGCTATTCAAAGACGAAGTCCGTGAAGTCGGCGCCGCCATGGGCATGCCCGCGGACATCCTCGGCCGTCAGCCTTTCCCAGGGCCGGGCCTCGCGATTCGCTGCCCCGGCGCCATTAGTCGTGACAAGCTCGTCGTGCTTCGCGAAGCCGACGCCATCCTCGACGAAGAGATCCGCGCCGCGGACTACTACGACAAGCTCTGGCAGTCGTTCTGCGTGCTTGTGCCCGTCAAGACCGTCGGCGTCATGGGCGACGAACGAACCTACGAGTGGGTCATCGCCATTCGCGCCGTCGAATCCCAAGACGCCATGACCGCAGACTGGGCTCGGCTCCCCTACGAGCTGCTGGCGAAGATTTCCACGCGCATCATCAACGAAGTGCGGGGCTGCAATCGAGTGGTCTACGACATCTCGTCGAAGCCGCCGGCCACCATCGAATGGGAATAGGTCGCGCGACCACCGTCCTAACTCTCTCCCTCGCGTTGGCTTCTATCGCGTTGGCGGAGATCCCCTGGAACGACGCGCCAGCGCACGTCGAGAGCGGCGAAGTGGTCGCGGCGCGCCTCGGATGGCCTGCGCCGCGCGTGCGCAGCTTTGAGGCACAGCGCCGCAGCGCCCGTGACGTGGGTGAGGAGCGAGCACGCGCCGCGCTTCACGTGTTCGTCGATGATGCCCTGGCTCGTGCCCTCGTCGAGCCCGCTGAAGCCACGCGCGTGCATGCGCTCGTGGACGAATATGCGCAGCGAACCGGCGTCCGGGCCCTGGCCGACGGCTCCGCGGTCGTGGAGATGCGCGTGGCGGGCACGCGTCTTCGAGAGGCCGTCGTTCGGCCCGCGCTTCCTTGGTAGCTCATCCCGCGCTTTATCCCGCGCTTTATCCCGCGCTTTATCGCGCGTGAAACGGTGCTAGAGACACGCATGCGTTTCGCGGGCCTTGCTCTGCTTTGTCTCTCCGCGTGCGGCGGCATCTCCACGGCGCCGACGCGGGCTCAGCTCCGCGTCATCGCACAGCCGGACACGGCGCGCGTCGACATCGACGAGCGCTTCGCCGGCTCCGGGCGTCTACTCAGCGTACGTCCCAAAGACCTGACGCCAGGCTCTCACAGGGTCAGCATCAGCGCGCCGGGGTATTTCCCCCACGACCTGGAGCTTGAGCT
>JBLHKB010000198.1:0-11294 GCA_047619315.1 Polyangiales bacterium | reverse complement strand
GCGTCGCCCCCTCACGGACGCAGAGGTTATACGGATCCTCGGGGTGTTCGAGGCCGCTGCCCCCTCGTTTGAAGAAGTCGGTCTCTCCGATGCGGGCGTTCAGCTCGCGATTCGAGCGATGCTCCTCTCACCCAACACGATCTTCCGTTCCGAGACGCACGACGGCGGCCTCCGCGACCTCGACTCCTACGAGATCGCTTCGCGCCTTTCCTTCTTCCTCTGGAGCGCTGCGCCAGACGACGAACTCTACGAACTGGCCGACGCTGGGATGCTCAACAGCGAAGAGGCCCTTCGAGACCAGATCGGTCGGATGATCGACGACGAACGCTTCAACGGCTTCCACCAAGGTTTCGTCCATCGTTGGCTCCTGACGCAGAAGCTCAGCAGCCATATGGTGAACGCAGAGGCATTCCCAGACTGGAACGATTCTCTTCGTGCGCTGATGTTGCGCGAGACCGAGCTCTTCGTCGAAGATGTCGTTCG
This sequence comes from Polyangiales bacterium, assembly GCA_047619315.1. GTDB lineage: Bacteria > Myxococcota_A > Polyangia > Polyangiales > Houyiibacteriaceae > JBCCRV01. The sequence continues at coordinate 10,811 of JBLHKB010000198.1, read as the reverse complement.
GAACGAGCTGCCTCTCTCCACGCTGGTCTCTGCGGACTTCACGTACCTCAACGAAGAGCTTGCAAACCACTACGGCATTGAAGGCGTCAGCGGCCCGCAGATGCGTCGCGTTGTCGTCGGCGCGCGTCGAGCGGGTGGTGTTCTTACCCAGGGCGCATTCTTGACCATCAGCTCGCATCCGCGAGTCACCTCGCCGGTGACGCGCGGCTTCGACATTCTCTCGCGACTTCTCTGTTCGCCGCCACCGGCCGCTCCAGCAAACGTCGACCCAGAGGCGGAGCCCATCTCAGGTCAGACCCGGCGTGAAGCGCTGGAAGCTCACCGCTCTAACCCTCAGTGTGCATCGTGTCACCGCTCGATGGACCCCATCGGCTTTGCCCTTGAGAACTACGACCCCACCGGACGTTGGCGTGACACGGAGGATGGAACGGAAGATGGATTCGCCGTCGACGCGAGTGGCGTGCTTCCAAGTGGCGACGTCCTCGACGGCCCTCAGTCCCTGGGTGCTGCCATTGCGAACGACGAGCGTTTCCCCGGCTGCGTCGTTGGACAGCTGATGGAATACTCCATCGGCCGACAGCTTCAGGACGTTGACCAATGTCAGGTCATCGATGTGGTTGATGCAGCAGGAGGCACCGAAGCCACACTGCGCGGCATCATCGAAGAACTCGTACTCAATCAGATGTTCCGCCAAGTCGGCGACCGTGAGGAGGCAAGCCCATGAAGAAGCCACTTTCCAGGCGTGCGTTCATTGGCGGCGGTGCAGCCGTCGCAGTGTCGTTACCCTTCTTGGACGCGATGGTCCCGACGGGTCGCAAAGCTCGCGCCCAAGCCGACCGGCCGACCCGCCTCGTCTACATCTACGTGCCCCACGGCATCATTCGAACGAACTTTACGCCGACGAGTGCTGGCCCTGGCTACGCTTTGACTCCGCAGCTTGCGGCGCTCGAGCCTCTCCGCGACAAGTTCAGCGTGCTGACGGGATTGAGCAATCACCCTGGCAGCGGCCGCTACACCTACCCAGACGGCACCGTGGAGAACGACGGTCCAGGCGACCACGCACGCGATACGGGCACGTTCCTGACGGCAACGCGCATTCGGAAGACGGAAGGCTCCGACCATCGTGCGGGCATCTCCGTCGACCAGGTAGCGGCGAACCATCTCGCGCCCCATACGGCGCTGCCTTCGCTTGTGCTCGCCACCAAGAGCGGAAGTTACGGAGGCGACAGCGGCTACGCGCCCATCTACCGAAGCAACGTTTCGTGGGCAAGTCCAACCCAGCCGATGGCCAAGGACTCCAACGCGAGCTCCGTATTCAACACGCTCTTTGCTGGCTTCGATCCCGGCGAGGGAATGGCGGCGCGAGAGCGCCGAGTTGCACAGGAAGCAAGCATCCTCGACTCCTGCCTTGAGGACTTGGCCTCACTCCGCGTTCAGCTGGGCCCCGCCGACAACATCAAGCTCGACGGCTACCTCGATGGCATTCGCCGTGTTGAGTCGTCGATCATGGAGCTGCCAGGTGGCGGCCTGGAATGCAGCCCCGGCGCCTCGCCGGAAGGTGGCCTGAACTTCCAGGACAACACCGCCGCGATGCTGGATTTGATGAAGCTCGCGTTCCAATGCGACCGCACACGTGTCGCGAGTTTGATGATCGAATCCAATGGCTACGGCTTTATTGGCGTCGGCGATGGGCATCACCAGATCTCCCATCTTGAGAACCTCGACCCGCATCGCGCGGGCATTGAGACGATCAACAAGTGGGGAATCGATCGTTTCGCGGAGTTCCTCACGGCGCTCGACGACATCGAGGAGGATGAAGATGGCAGCCTCCTCGACAACTCCCTCGTCATGTATGGCGGCGGCCTCGACGGGACAGGTCATTCGAGCGGCGACGCGATGGGTGACCTGACCTCTCGTCAGTCCGGCGGCGTTCACCGACACACGAATCTTCCGATTCTTCTCGGCGGCACCGGACGTGGCCAAGTCAGGACCGGCGAGCACTTCGTCGTGGACGGCGAGCCCATCGCCAACCTCTATCTGTCGATGCTTGAGGCGGCTGGCGTCCCCGACGAGACTTTCGGTCTCGAAGGCACAGAGACCTTGGCAGCGCTTCGTAGCTAGCCGAAGCGAGCGCGAAAAACGGGGTCAGACGGACCAGGTCTGGCCCCGTCTTCAATTGGGTCGAAGTGAGCGGCTACTCGTCGGGTAGCTGGTCGTCGATTCGTTCCATGGCGACGCCCCGTGAGGCGGCGTGTCCACTTTCGCTGCGACGCTTGGCTTCAAAGCGTTTCTTCCCTTTGGCCGTCAGCGCGCCGACTTGAATGTCTGGCTGCTCGAAGCTCCGCGCTTCAGGGCCGGCTTCCTTGGCGGCGTGGACACGGTTCTCAAAGTCCGCGTTCCACGCTGCCAGATCGCGGAGCTTGTAGCTCGGGTCGGTTGGATCTTCGATGATCGTCTTTACGACGGTGTCACGGTCGACGAATACAGGGGAGAGCTCTGCTGGGTCGTAGCCGTTGCCGCGATCGAAGAGACCGCCACAAATCTCGCGCAGCGAGCAGCGTGAGCAGCCTTCTGCATAAACGTGTTCCCAATCCGTTTGTCGAACCGATTGCTTCGCATCGAGAAAGCAGACGATACGCTCTTCGCCTTTGACGATCTTTCGCGTCTCGGTGCTCGCCCACGCGAAGTCCGTCATAAAGCAAAGCGGAACTTTCTCGACGCGAAAAGTACGGCCGCCCTTGTGCAGAAAGCGCATGGCGCGCTGTAGTGAAAGCTCGAAGTCGGCGAGTCGCGGTGTGAACTTCTCTTGGTTCACCTCGGCGCGGCCCATCGAAGGGTCGAGGTTGTTCCAGACAAAGTGCCGGACGTGAGGGTGGTGCCGAACAAGATGCCGCACGTTCTCATCGAGATGGCTCGCGTTGAGCTTGTTGATGACGCAGTTGATGTTGACGTCGATGCCGACGGCGCCGGCATTGTCGAGCGCCGCAAAGGCACGGGGGAGGGTGTCCTTCGTGCCGCGTAGCGCCTCTTCCACGTCAGGGCGCACGGAGTAGATGCTGACGTGCGCGAGCTGAAGGCCAGCGTTCGCCATGTCTTTTGCAAAGGCTCGGTCGGCGAGGCGATGCCCGTTCGTGATCATTCGGACATGTAGCCCCTGGTCGCGCGCGTACGCGCAAATTCGGGGCAGGTCCGGGTGAAGAGTGGGCTCGCCGCCGGTGAGAATGACCCCGAAGTAGCCACGGGCGACGAAGTCATCCACAAGCGGACGCATCGACTCAAAGTCGTGCGAATAAGGCGTGGTGGGGTTCGAGCAAAAGCCACAGAGGTGGTTGCAGTGTCGAACGACCTGGATGTAGCCAAGGTTCGCCATGAACTGCGGAGTGTATCAGTTCTCAGGGTTCGGGGCTTTGATCTGTGTGTCTGTCTGTTTTGGGGCGACACGTGGGCCTCGGCCTGGGTCGCCGCCCGCGCCGCTAAGCGATGCCGGCAACCGTGATGATCCCGCAGGTGATAAGGGCTATGTAGGTGAGGCGGGTTCGTGTGGCGTCGCGGATCTTGACGCGTTTGCCCAGGGTGTTGCCCAGCATGATGGCGGCGCCGATGCAGGCTGACGCGAGGAGCGTGGACGAGGTGACCAGTCCGCCAGCGCCGTAGGCGACGAGGCGCGTGACATGAACGGCTGCGGCGATGAGTGAAGCGCTGGCGATGAAGCGTCCGCCACGAGCGCCGGTCGCGAGAAGAAGCGGGCCAAGAAGCAGGCCGCCACCACCACTCGTGGCCGTGACCACCCCGACGCAAAAGCTGATGGGCACGACGGCGCTTGCCTTTGGGGTAAGTCGAATGAGCTTGAACTCCTTCGCCGCCGCGAATCCGAGCGCGAGGACGAGGAGCACGTTCAGGACGACGTCCGGCAACGCGAGGGTCAAAAATCCGCCGATGAGAGCTCCGGGCACGGCGCCGATCACAAAGGGGAGAGAGAAACGCCAGTCGAGGTCGCCTCGGAAGAGCGTGAGCCTATGAATGTTGCCGAGGAGGAGCGCCGGCGCCGCCAGGGTAAGCGCGGTCTGTGGACCGACAAAGGCCGCCAATACAAGGGTCAGGACAAGTCCGCCTCCGAGTCCGGCGATGGTGGTGAGGAGACCCGCGATGAGCCCAAGGGCGATGTAGCCGAGAAGTTCCATGCCCAAAGGGTGTGACCGGAGAATGCATTCGTCCAAACGATTGTATTTATCTTAACCATAAGAAATACTGATGGAATGAGTTTGGCGTCCTTTCAGCATTTTCTACTCGTGGCGGAGCACGGAACGTTTACGGAGGCCGCTCACCACGCGCACCTTTCGCAGCCGGCGCTCAGCGCCTCCATTGCGCGCCTCGAAGAAGAGCTTGGTGGAAGGCTCTTCGACCGCGGTCGGAGCGGAGCGGCGTTGACAGCCGCTGGCAAGGCGTTGATGCCTCATGCCAAGGCGACTCTGACCGCGGCGGAGGACGGGCGGCGCTCGGTGGCGGTGCTGATGAGCCTCAACGCGGGCATGGTGCGCATCGCTGCGGGTGCGACAGCGTGCACGTATCTGTTGCCGGGGCCGCTTGCGAAGTTTCGGAAACGTTACCCGAAGATTCGCTTCACACTTCAGGAGTTGACGACGGGAGAAGCTCTCGAGGCTCTTCATGAAGGCGCCGTGGACTTGGCGATCGTGGGTCAGGGGCTTCGTGCGAAGTCGCCACCGAATAGCGAGCAATGGATGACGGAGAATCTTGTGCTCATCGCGTCGCCATCGCTCGAGCGTGACAACGCGTCGTTCTTGACGTTTCGCCGTGGCTCTTCGACGCGAGCCATCTTCGAGTCGAAGTTTCCGCGTGCGGAGATCGCGATGGAGCTGGGGTCCATCGCGGCGGTGAAAGGACACGCGCGGGCGGGAATCGGTATGGCGCTGGTGAGCGAAAACGCCGTCGGCGACGACATTCGACGTGGTCGCCTCGTGAGCGTAGTGGACAAGCGGGTGCCGATACGTCGTCAGCTTCGCATCGTTCACCGCGGCCTAACACGTCTGCATCCTGCGGCATCGGCGCTGCGGGATCTGCTCCTGGAGAATAAGCCTCCGCCGGAGAGCGCAAAGCATAACAATCACCCGTAAGGACTGAACGTCCACAGACTGTGAGGCATCCCACAGAGTGATGCGCCATTTCAGCTCCCCGTTCAGGAGAACGCTCCCCGTCTTCATCTTTCTGTGCGGCTCGCTTTCGCCCGCTGGCGCTCAGGACGTCGTCGAAGAAGGACGCGGTCTCGAGGCGCCGCCACCAGCGGAGCCGGCTCGAGCCAGGGAAGTCGCGACAGAGAACGAAGTCGCGCCGCAGAACGAAGTCGCGCCGCAGAACGAAGTCGCGCCGCTCGTCACGGTCGAGCTCCTGGCTGGGACCACGTTGCCCCTCGATGTCTTCTTCGGCGCACGCCTTGTGCTCGCTGGGCGGTTCTTTGCGGAGACATCGGTGGGGCGCTCCGCCTACGGCGGTCTTGCGGGTTCCGTGGCACTTAGCCTCGGCGGCGAGGAGGTCGCGACGCTCATCGAACCCGCGTTCTCTAGCGCGTGGGTGTTTCGACTGGGACTTGGCGTTCGCCCTTTTGGCCAAGGGGGCCCGGAGCTTAGCGCGGGCTATGCACGCCTCGGGAGCGCGGCGACGTGGAGCGTGGCGGACCTTTCTCTGCCAAGCAGCGCCGGAGAAGTCTCCGCTGAGATCACACTCCACATGTTCTATGTCGAGCTTGGCTGGGCTATCGATGTCTACGGCCCGCTCTTTCTTCGCCCAGCCATCGGGTGGTCTCAGGTCATGAGCGCGAGCGTGCAGCTTTTATCGAGCGCGAACCCCTCAGGTCAGGCAGCGACGGCGTTGATCACCGCGGGAACCACCGCCGAAGCGATCATCGAACAGTACGGGAAAACACCCACGCTCTCCCTTGCGATCGGTGCGCGTTTCTAGCGACTCGGGCTATTTGGCTTTCACCCAGGTAGAGCGGCCGCGCTTTTCGAACTCGACTTTGCCGAGCCGTTCGAGCACCGGTACGACGTAAGACGCGAATCGTCCGCGGTACCCTTTGCGCAGGCCATACCAGCCACCAGCAGGGTTCTCTTCCGAACGCGCCCAGTGCTCGACGGTTCCCTCCTTTGTCTCGGCCTTCTCATCTTTGTTGCCGAGCTCCATCCAGTCACCATGCTCGGTTAGCATCGCGTGAAGGTCATCGAGGGCGCTCATCTTGTAGCTAAGCCAGGTCGAGCCCACTTGGCAATGGAGCACGTCTTTTTCGTGGTCCCGGTGCATTTCAAACTCGGCTTTCCCAAGGGGTGTATTGAGTCTCCACGGATCGGACGCGGTTCCTTTATCGTTGGCCATCGATGTCTCCTTTTTCGCCGGGACAATGCGACGAACGCGCCTCAAATACAACGGTGCCCTAGAGAACGCCGTCATTGCCCAGGAGGCATCGGTTCTGCCGACATGCGCCGAATGCCAGCGGGGTGTAAGCTCGCCTGCGATGGATGTCCTCGTACCCCCGCCCACTAAGGCCAACAGTTCGGTCGTGGCGATTCGTGACGATTGGTACGTCGTCGCCATCGCCGAGGAGCTCAAGGACAAGCCTCTGCCGGTCGTGCTCTTGGGAACGCCGATCGTGGTGTTTCGCAGCGGAGCCGGCATCGGCGCGCTTCTCGACCGCTGCCCTCACCGCAACGTGCCGCTTTCGTTGGGGCGGGTTCGAGGCACAAGGCTCGAATGTGGCTACCACGGTTGGCAGTTCGACAACGCTGGACAATGCCAACACATCCCTGGGCTCTGTGGTGGCGCGGAGACGAACAAAGCTGCGCGCAATGCACCGGCGTTTGCCGCGCGCGAGGCCGATGGCTTTATTTGGGTCTATGGCACGCCGAACGTCGAGCCGGTGCGTGACCCTTTTGCGTTTCCACATCTTGGTGACGCTCGCTACTCCACGATCCGGCACGTCGTCGAGCTTGAAGGCACGATGCACGCGGCGGCGGAGAACGCCCTCGATGTTCCCCACACCGCGTTCCTGCACCGTGGTTTGTTTCGCAGCGAAGCGTCGCGGAAGCGCATCGGTGTCGAGGTGCGTCGTTATGGAGACCGCGTCGAAGCGGAGTACCTCGGTGAGCCAAGACCGGAAGGCGTCATTGGCCGTGTGCTCGCGCCGGGTGGCGGTGTTGTGAAGCACCACGACCGGTTCATTTTGCCCTGTATCGCCCAGGTGGAATACGAGATCGGCGGGAGCAGTCATGTCGTCGCTACCACAGCGCTGACGCCGGTGCGCGACCACTTCACGCGCATGTTCGCGGCGGTGTCGTTCAAGCTCCCCTTTGTGCCGAACGCGAAACTCGGAGAGATCGCGGGACGGGCGCTGAAACCGCTGGCGCTTCGCATCGTGGGCCAAGATTCGGTCGTGCTCCGCGCGCAGACACGATCGGTGAAACGCTTTGGCGGCGAGCAGTTCGCATCGACGGAACTGGATGTTCTGGGCCCGCATATTCTGCGGCTCTTACGCCAAGCTGAACGCGGAATTCGTGGTGATGCAGACGAGCTGCTGCAAACAAAGAGCCTCGAGATGGAGGTTTAGAAACTCGCTATGACCACACGAAGAAACGTATCGAAAGAGGTCGGTCGCGCTGCATTTGCTGCGGAGCTTAAAGACGACCCCCGTGCAAAGGCGTGGACGGGTGCAGGCTGGACCATCAGCCAGGCAGACGGAGACTTCGCGGTCCTCGTCGAGTCTGGACTCGATTCTTTGCCAGGTATCGACAAAGAACTCGCCGACCTTGCTCGCTGCGTGATGGCTGGGGAGATATCACCATTGCTGCTGGAGCTCGAGAGCGATTTGCCGGAAGGACTCTTCGCGCTTGGCCAAGTGAAGGGGCTCGGCGCCAAGAAGGTCAAAGCGCTTTGGCGCGACCTTGGCGTGACGACGCTCGGCGAGCTTGAGTATGCGATTCAAGAAAACCGACTTCTGACGCTCAAGGGCTTCGGCCAGAAGACGCAGCAAAAGGTCGCTGCGCAGCTGGAGTCGCTTCGCAAGCACGAAGGGATGATCCGCCGAGACGAGGCCGCGCAGATCGTGGCCAACGTGTTGGAGCTAGCGGCCAGCGCGAGCCAGAGGGTTGCTGTCGCAGGCGACTATCGGCGTGGAGAGGAGCTGACAAGCGAAGTGCTCTTCGTCGTCGCGGCGGGGGAGGGCGCCGACGCGTTTGCCGAAGAACTCGACCGCCTTCGTGGCGTTCGAAGCGTTACTGCTGAGGCCGGGGCTTTTGGCGTGGCGCTCGTCGAGGAAACGGGCAGCGATGAGCATCTCGACGCCCTCCGAGCAAAGGGGAAGCTCTCCGGCGACACCGAAGACGAGGTGTATGCGGGCCTTGGGCTTTTAACGACGCCGGCGGAGAGACGCCTCGCTCATGTGCCTCTTGTTCTGGAGGGCGCTGTCGCCTCACCTTTGGTTCAGCTCGGCGATCTTCGCGGGGCTCTTCACAACCACACCGTGGCTTCCGACGGGACCGCGACTCTGCAGGAGATGCGTCAAGCGGCGGCGGAGCTGGGTCTCTCCTACCTTGGAATCACCGAGCACAGCCAAGCCGCGGCGTACGCACGCGGGCTCTCGCCTGCCGCGCTCAAGTCACAGTCGAACACGATCGTGGGCATGAATCAGGAAGGGCACGCGTGTACGCTTTTGACGGGCGTCGAGAGTGACATCCTTGCAGATGGCGCCCTCGACTATCCCGACGAGCAGCTGAGCGAACTCGACATCGTCGTGGCGTCCGTGCATCGCCGTTTCAAGCAGGACCCGGCGGCGATGACGGCTCGCATGGTTCGTGCGGCGCTTCATCCGCAGACCGCTATCATCGGACACCCGACGGGCCGACTTCTGCTCGCGCGCGATGAGAGCGGTGTCGATATTGGCGCGCTCATCGAGGCGTGTTTGGAGGGTGGAACGGCTCTTGAGCTGAACGCCAACCCGCATCGCCTCGACCTGTCTGCGACGCACGCAGCGATGGCCAAGGAACAGGGCGTCTTGGTCTCCATCGGCGCAGATGCCCACTCCACGGAAGGGCTACGCAACCTAGAGCACGGCATCGCCATCGCGCGGCGCGCGGGGCTGAGACCTGAAGATGTACTCAACACACGCTCTCTCGAAGAGCTCCGTGCGTGGCGAGCGGAGCCCTGATCAGGCGCGACCTGAGAGCGTCTAGTCTTCCCGGTGAATGAAGTCAGCGGTGGCTGATTGGACGATTGGCGGGATCGCGTGACCCCCCGGAAAGGGCACAAACTCAACATCGCTTCCGCTCGCGATGAGTCGTTGCTGAAGCTGCTCTGCTTGGGTGATGGCGAGGACGCGGTCTGTTTGTCCGTGGGTGATGAGCACGTTTGTTCGCACGTCGAGGTTCGCCGGCCAGTGGGGCATGGTGCTTCCCGAGAGAACGATGAGTCCGCCGAGCTGCTTGCCAAGAGCGGCGAGGTGCTGTGCAACGTCGACGGTCAGCATGGCGCCTTGGGAGAAGCCGCCGAGAATGATCTCGCTCGCTGGCGTGCCTTCGCTCTCCAGCTTCTCGATGAGCGCGATGACGCCGTTCCGCGCTTCGTCGACTTCACCGGCGGTGGCGCCCTCGGACTGGCGGCCAAACCAACGTCGTCCGCCCGTCGGCATGAGGATCGGTGCCTCGGGGAAGTAGAAGTGCGCCGCGCCGAGCTGTCGGGCCAAAGGCACGAGGTCGTCGCCTTGAGCGCCATACCCATGAAGAAGAATCACCACTTGGCCGGTGGAGCCGACTTCGTGAGTGACTAGACCTTCGGGGAGCGGAGATGCGGCATTCGTGGATGACGCACGTGTGGACGAAGGAGCTGGAACAGCTTCGCCGTGGCAGGCGGTGAGTGCGAGCGCGGCGAAGAGAGAAAGGCGGGCCGCGCTCTTCACGCAGCGGGTACTTCGTGGACCGGCACGTCGTGGGCGATGCGGGCCTGGAGCTCGGTCATGCCTTCGGCACCGAGATCTCCGAGCGTATCCTTTGGGTGAGGAATCCACTCTTCGTCGGGGCCCTCAGGTCCTGGAAAATACGGCTTGTCGTCGTAGGTGCGGCGGCGGGCCAGGATGAACGTCTTGAAGAGATACGCCGCCAAGGACTTCTGATCGAGGTTGGGGTGAATGTGCGGCGCAATCTTCTCTGCGTGCACTTCGGGGAGAAGACTCCAGTGAAGGCCTGGAGTGTGGTGATGAATGGTGTGGTAGCCGTTGTTGAAGGTCCACCAGTTGACGAACTTGCCGACAAAGTTACGCGAGTGGTTGAACTCGCTTTTTTCATCGCATCCATCGTGCTGCAGCAGGTTGAACGTGACGATGCCCCACTGCGCGTAGAGATGCGGCACGATCCAGAGCGCGAGCGCTTTTTGCCAGTCCAAGACGAAGAGCCCGATGGTGATGAGCACGAGCGTGCTCAGCTCAATGAGCATCTGCTTGAACCAACGCGGATGACGCTTGCGCATGATCTTCGTGTACGTCGAGTCTGCGTTCATGATGGACGGGATACAGCTCGCCATGAAGAAGAAGAGGTTCAGGAAGTTCCAGCGAAAGCGCGCTTTGGTGGTGCGCATGACGTCGCTTCGAGACTGCGTGTGTTTGTGGTGGCTCAGGTTGTGACCTGGCACGTAGCTGCTGACGGGGTGGCCGTAGGTCAACGTCAACACGGCTTGCCAGATCTTGTTCATCCATCGTTTTTTGAAGATGGGGGAATGCACGCCGTTGTGTGTGGACACGGCGCCTTGGAACGAGAACA
>JBLHKB010000197.1:0-11316 GCA_047619315.1 Polyangiales bacterium | reverse complement strand
CGCCATCGGTGGCCACGCGTCAGCGAGAAGCAGCGGTTAAATGCGTTGGGCACCGACTCCTTCTCGATGGCGATGAGAGGCAAGGCGATGAACGTCGCCGCACCGACGATGAATGCAGGCAGAACCACATGTACACCCTCGAAATCGACCCCGACGACGACGACGACGGGTTTCGTGCGAGCGTCGACTGCGACGATATGGACGCGTCTTCCAATCCCGGCGCCGTTGAGATCTGCGATGACGGCGCGGACAACGATTGCGACGAGAACGCGGACGGCGATGATGACGAGTGCGGCGTCCCGGACGCGGGCGTGGCGGATGGCGGACCCGGCGGCCTCATGGACAGCGGCGCGGAGCGCGACGCAGCGCTCGGTGACGGTTCCATGGACGCTCGGGTGGACGCTTCCGCGAACGGCGGGCCAAGCTCACTTGAAGGCGGTTGCGCGTGCAGCGCGGGGGGGGGCTCGGCTCCACAGGGCATGACGTGGTGGTTTGCGCTGGGTCTGATCGCTTGCCTCGGCTGGCGCCGCAGCAAATGTTCTCGCTCGCGTGCCTAACTTCCGCATGATATCCGTGGTCCGTCGAGGCTCACTGCCTCCTCACCATGGAGAACAAATGACGTATAAGAAATTCCTCATCGTGGGAGCCCTCGTCCTTGCCGCCTGCGGCGGGGAAGAGAATAGCGCAGCTCCTGTCGCACCCATCGCGCCCGGCACTCCGAGCTCTGCGGTACCTGGACTACCGGCTGCTCCGGGCGCTGTTCCAGGCCTCCCCGGGGTCGTTCCAGGTGTCGTTCCTGGTGCGGCCAACGCAGCTGCTGCGGTCACTCGTACCGGCGTCCTTGGACCCGGGGACCAGACGCTGGAGAGTGGCGAGTACGCAGAGACGTTTACGTTCAACTGGAACGCAGGCGAGTCCCACGTGGTGCGGCTGACCTCCACGGTGTTCGATCCATATGTCATCGTCAGGCCTCCCAACGGCGGCGCGCAGCTCGACAATGACGACTTGGACAGCAACGTTGGCACCGACGCGGGCCTGACCGTCGCTTGTGCCGCGACGGGCCAGTACACCGTCGTGGCCACCAGTTTTCGCTCGGGTGAATCCGGCGCGTTCACGCTCACGATCCAATAGCGACACCGGCCGTTTCGGCCTCCGCGGAGAGCTTGCGAGTCCAGTGTCCCGCGACAAGTGTCGCGAGGATGCCTGTGCCAAACAACGCCCACTGCCACCAGGGAGTGGGCGCTGATTCGCCCAGCTGTCGCGCCATCGTGCCCGCGGTGGCGTAGGTGGCGACGGTTGGGATCATCCCCAGGCTTCCTATCAACACGGCGCGTAGTCGGATCTCGCTCAAGCCGAGCGCGTAGTTCAGGACGTTGAACGGGATGACCGGCGACAAGCGCATCAGCAGCACGAGGCGCCAACCCGCGATCCGAAAGACGTAGTCATACTTCCGAACAGCCTTCGACTCTTTGAGTTTCTCGCCAAGGCTGCGCTGCCGAATCGTACGCGCGACGGCGAACGCCAAGAGTGAGCCGAGGAGCGCGCCGGTGTAGCCGTAGAGCACTCCGTAGCCGACGCCGTAGAGCGCCCCGGCGGCCATCTTTGTCAGACTACCGGGGGCCATCAGCGGCGCGGCGAACGTGCACACCAAAATATAGACGAGGGGATGGATGTCGCCGGCGCGACGGAGCCAGGCCTGAAGATCGAAGTCGTAGAACAACACGCCCCCAAGCAACGCCAGCGCGGCGAGGGCGGCGAGGAACCACTTGAGCGACTTAAACACTCAGCTTCCTAGCAGGATGCGCGACTCTTCGGCGTGAAAGAGGAAACGGCTAGAGTCCCAGTTCGCGCACGCGATTGTACCCATTGAGTGCGGCGACGCGATAGGCCTCCGCCATCGTTGGGTAGTTGAAGGTTGTGTTGATGAAATACATCAACGTATTTCCGTCTCCTGGCTGGGACATGATCGCCTGACCGATGTGAAGGATCTCAGAGGCCTGGTAGCCGAAACAGTGAATGGCCAGCACCTGCAGCGTCTCGCGGTGAAAGAGGAGCTTGAGCATACCGACCGTGTTTCCGGTGATCTGCGCGCGCGCCAGGCTACGGAAGAGCGCATGGCCCACTTCGTACGGCACTTCCTGCTCGGTCAGTTCGCGCTCGGAGGGTCCCACGCTGCTGATCTCCGGCATCGTATAGATACCCGTCGGTACATTCTCGACGAGTCGGGCGTCGCACACCCCGAAGACGAGGTGGTTGGCCGCAAAGCGCCCTTGGTCGTACGCCGCACTGGCGAGGCTGGGAAAGCCCACCACGTCGCCCACGGCGTAGATGTGCGGGAGAGCCGTTCGGTAGCTCTCATCCACGGCTATTTGACCGCGCGCGTTGGGCTCGATTCCGACATTCTCAAGCCCGAGTCCATCCGTGTTTCCGGTGCGACCGTTGGCCCACAAGAGCACATCGGAGCGAAGTTTCTTTCCTGACCGGAGATCGATAAGTACGCCGTCGTCTTGGGGGCTTACCTTCGCCACTTCTTCGTTGTTGCGAATCAGCACGCCCCCGTCGCGCAGATGGTAGGAGAGAGCGTCGATGATCTCGTCGTCGAGGAACGACAGGAGCTTCTCCCGCGTGTTGATCAAGTTCACTTTGGAACCGAGGTTGCGAAAGATGGACGCGTACTCGCATCCAACGACGCCCGCGCCGTAGATCGTGATCGACGATGGCGTGTGATCAAGCTTGAGGATGGTGTCGCTGTCGAAGATTCGAGGGTGAGCGAAGTCGACCTCGGGTGGACGGTAGGGGCGACCGCCGACGGCAATGACCACGCTCTCCGCCCTCAGCGTCTCCACCACCACGCCATCTTGGCTGACCTCGACGGTGTGCGGATCGACGAGCTTCGCTTGCCCATGAAAGACAGGGACATTGTTGCGATCGTAGAACGAAGTGCGGACGGCGACTTGCTTCGCGATCACCGTGTTGGCGGTCTGAACGAGGTCCGGAAAGGTCACATTGAGTTGTGTTGCGATGCTCCGAAAGATCGGCGTGGTGCGAAACTCCATCAATGACCCGACGGCATGACGAAGGGTCTTGCTGGGGATAGTCGCCCAGTGCGTGCAGGCGCCGCCGATCTCACCGTGTCGTTCGACAACGGCGACGCGCTTGCCCTCCTTGGAGGCTTTCATCGCTGCGCCCTCGCCGCCAGGGCCGCTACCGATGACCACCACATCAAATTCTCGTCCAACCATAGCCGCGGTATAGTCCCGGGGACCTTCGATTGCGAAGAGAACGGTCGCTATTCTGGGCCGAGGTTCTTCCGGCGCTTTGCGAGGTGAATGTCGCCTATCGACGAAGATCAGGCATCGGAGTCTGATGGTGCAGACCACAGTGCGCCGCGCGCCTTTTTCTTCGCGACGCGAATGTCATAGTGGTGAGAACGAAATCGCGACGCCGATGTCGTTCTCACGACGCAGACGCCCCTGCACCAGGAAACGCAGCCGATTGGCACGAGGGTTGCTCTAGCGCAGGCCATGACTTTGCTTCTCGGGTACGCGCGACTGAGCGCCTCTGCCTGCTTCTTCCTCCTGGGTTGCTCGACTGCAACAACCCTCAGTTTGCGCGACGGCACCATGGTGCGAGGCGCCGTCGCTCCCGGCAGCGACGACGCATCCGTGCGCGTACTCCAATCGCGCGGCCCCATAGAGATTCCGGTGGCGGACGTTGTCGACGTCTCTCACCCGGGCTCCGGCCGCATCGTGGCTGGCGGCCTGCTCGCCTTCCTGGGTGTCGTTGGACAGGTGACGATCGGCGCCATCGCCGGTGAGTCCAGCAGCGCCGAGCCCGACTACGTCGACCCCATGACGGGGCGCGCCTACTACGAAGACGGAGGATGCGAATTCTGCGTCATCGGACTCCCCGCCACAGTCACCCCGCTCGCGTTTGGAACGGGGCTGCTCCTCCATGGGATCGCACTGCGCATGGAGTCGCACAACCAATGGCACGACGGGGCAGCGATCGGCACGGCGCATCTTCGGCTAGGCGGAGCGGCGCTTGCGGCAGGGCTCGTGTTCTCGGCGTTGGCGCCGATGGTCTTCTCCGATCAGCCAGCGATCGCCGGTACCGGCTTTGCTTTGATCGGGTTCGCGCCGGGGTTCGCGTTGAGCGGAATCGCGCTGCTGATTCGCGGAGGGAGTCTTCGGCGAGGTCGTCGGCCCGCCGTCGAACTGACGGCGCGCGGCTTCACCTTTGATCTCTCGCTCTAGCTGGACCTGGAGGCTTCATCACTTTGGGGTGCGGAGTATCCCGGGCGCCGTCGACGGACAGTGATACCGTCCGCGCCATGAAGAGAGCACTCGCCACCGCTTTGCTTATTGTCGGCTGCGGCGGCGGCACAATCATCATCTCCGGCATAGAGGTCTACGAAGGCATCTGGGAGGACACGGTTCGACAGCTGAGCGTTACGGCGGCTTTCGACATGGGAGTGCCCGACTGAACAACTGGAGTACTCTCTTCTCGACAGGCGAGGGCGACACCCCTCGCAGGTAGGCGTGACCGGTTGTGGTCAGCGAGTACGCTACATACGAAATTTTGCGACGCGAGTTTGGATCGCAAACATGACGGGCTCGGGCTTCGCGTCCACGGCCGCGCCAACACCCGTCGCACCTGTGCTCTCTGCTACGCCCGCGCGAACGACGGTGTGCGAACTCGGACCTGGAAAGTGGGTTGGGCCCCTTCGAGTCGCCGGCGTGACCGTCGCTCAGAGCGGCCACGCCCAGGAGCTCGTGCTCACAACGAATTCGCTGCACACGCACCTCAGCGGCGAGGGTTGGCACGTGTATGGCGAGGCGGATCTGCGACAAGACTCGATCTTGCGCGCGAGTCGAACCGTGTGGGTGGGCGAAGGCGTCGCTGTCCCTGCGGGCGGCAGGACCATGGTCTTGGCGGCGGAGAACGGAAGCGTTCAAATCGGCGTCGCGCCGACGCCAGGTGTCGCCTTCGCCGCGGTCCCGAGCCGCTGGGTACCTTGTGGCGCCGTCGGACTTGGCGTCGAAGAGCCGGA
This sequence comes from Polyangiales bacterium, assembly GCA_047619315.1. Taxonomy (GTDB): domain Bacteria; phylum Myxococcota_A; class Polyangia; order Polyangiales; family Houyiibacteriaceae; genus JBCCRV01. Next base: position 6,263 of record JBLHKB010000197.1, on the reverse strand, counting down.
CGAAGACACCGCCCTCGACAGCCTTCGGCTACCTCGAGGGCGCGCAGGACATGTCTCAACTCTGACGCTCTCCCATTTGCCGGGCGGCGAACCTTTCGTGCGCCAAGAAGAAGGCGAGGCCGAGGTCCATTCCGTGCGCATTATTGAAGAGCGCCACGGCTTTACGCGCGTGGCTGGCTATCTCCACGGAGGTGGCTCACTTGCGTTGCTTGTCGGGTGGGCCCAGCCGCTGGCCGGGGGTGTCGTCAGCGGGAGTATGATGGGCACCGCCGGTCGTGACGGTTCGGGCGAACGACGCTGCCGGATACCAAACGACCTCCCGCTTTTTGCCGCCGGCGAAGGACTCCCGAGACAGGAAGTTGGACGTGTCGAGCGAGGCACAACGCTCTGGGCGAGTCCCGGCGAGGACGGCCAGTGGAGCGTGCATCCGTTACCCGGTGACGACGCTCTGCACTTTGCGGATGGCATCGAGTTGAGCGTGCAGCCCAGTGTTCCGCTGGTATGTGCCCCTGCCGGCGGCGCGCAGTAGGGCTGGTCTCGCCGAACGCAGGTACAGGCGTGATTTGCCATGTCTGCCAAAGAGTGGTGTAGATCGCGGATGAACGTTCAGACAGTTCTCTTCGTGGGCGTCCTCGCCGGCTGCGGCGCTTCCCCCCAACCCACCACGGCGGCGCCGGTCACCGTGCAGACTATCGCACCCGTGACCCCATCGGACGATCCCGACGCTCGCTGCGTCGACTTCACCGTCGGGGCCGCATCGATAGCGCTCGACGCGCCGCAGCATGTCGCCGAAGCGCCACTGCACGCGTTTCGAACAGCATCTGGCCTCGCGACTTGCGTGATCGCGCCTTCGACGTCGGCTCAGCGACCCGCGAGAGTTCAGGACCGCGTCACCGTTCACTACACCGGCTGGACCACCGACGGTGAGCGCTTTGACAGCTCCGTTGAACGAGACTCGCCTTCCACCTTCCGCCTCGACGGTGTCATCGCTGGCTGGACCGAGGGCTTACAGCTGATGCGCGTCGGTGAACGACGTCGGTTTTGGATCCCCGAAGACCTCGCTTACGGAGGTCGAGTTGGGAGGCCTGCGGGTGTCCTCGTATTCGACGTCGAGCTGCAGGCCGTCGAGAGCCTGCCCGATCCACCTTCCGTTCCCGCCGACGTCGCCGCGCCGCCATCGACCGCCGCTGCCACCGCGTCGGGACTCTATTCACAACTGCTGGAGACAGGCACGGGGACGACCCACCCGGGTCCACGCAGCCGCGTGACGGTGCACTACACGGGCTGGACCACCGCGGGTGAGATGTTCGACAGCAGCATCACGCGAGGTACTCCAGCGACCTTCCCGCTCAACGGAGTCATCGCCGGTTGGACCGAGGGCGTGCAGCTCATGGTGGAGGGCGAGACGCGACGCTTCTGGATCCCCGAGAGTCTCGCTTATGCGGGTCGTGCCGGCGCCCCACAGGGAATGCTCGTGTTCGACGTCCTGCTGATCACCATCGAGCCGTAGGCGGAGCAGGGCGAAACCCGTGGCTAAACGCGGCGTCGTCGGAAGTGATGCATTCGGTGGACCGACGCTGAAGTTGTCCACGACGCATTCGAGCTGATGTGTTGCCAAGAACAGCCGCAAGGTGCCGCCAGCAGATTCGCCGGTGATGACGTGGATGGCGAAAGACGATCCTGGGTTGACGGCGGGTTCCCCGGCAGTGAACCTGTGAAGACCGATGAATGGCCATGACACATCACTGAGCCCTTCTTTCTGCGTGGCTCTGGTTCTTCTGATGGGCGGATGCGTCGGCCAGCTGGTCTCCTCCGCGCCGGGAACGGACGCCGGCACAGACGTCCCGGTGGACGTGGGCCCATCACCGGACGTTGCGGCCACGGATAGCGCTGTCCCTGATGTGCCCGTCGTGGACGTCGGCATGGATGTCCTCGCCGATGCTCCTATCGACCAGGGACCTGACGAAACATGCGTGGATGTCACGTGTGGACGAAACGAGACCTGTGCCGCCGGCGCGTGCCTGTGCTCAGAGGGCTTCGCTCGGATGGGTGAAGAGTGCGAAGCCAGCGCGATGGGTTCGGACCCCCTGGCGCACACGCAAGAACAGGTGTGCGCATTTTGGCAGGAGAGCCAGACCGTGACGCCCGGCGGCTTTGAAGTCAGCGGCGCCGAATGCGACCCTGGGACCCTCACCGCGACGGCCATCAACGAAGGCATGCGCCGAATCAACGCCTACCGCTGGTTTAGCGGACTTGGTCCTTCGTCAACGGCGGTCTCGCACGAGCAAGCGCAAGGCTGCGCGCTGGTCTCGTCATGGAACCCCACCGGTCCTCAAGCACATACCCCAGACCCCATGGCCGTTTGCTACACGCCCGAAGGAGCCGCCGGCGCCGGGTCCAGCAACATCGCGTGGGGCTCGCGCAGCACAGTTCAGGCCATCGACCAGTGGGTCGAAGACCGTGGCAATCAGACCACCATGGGTCATCGGCGATGGATCCTGAATCCGCCGCTTTCGAACGTGCAACTCGGCCTCTACGAAGGCGGCACATCGTTCGGCGGTGCAGCCTGCATGGGCGTGTTCGCGATGGGCGGCACGGGGCGCCAGCCCGATTGGTTTGCGTTCCCTCCTCCAGGCTTCAGTCCCACGGGACTTCCCATCACCACGTGGACCTTTCACGCCGCGTGGTCCTTCGCGGACGTGGTCATCACGGTGACCCGCGTTAGCGACAGCGTGGATTTACCCGTGCAGATCTTCCCACTCCAACAGACCGGCTTTGGCTATCCAAACGCGACGAGCTTCCGTCCCATGGGCTGGTCGCCGACTGCGGGTGAAACCTACCGAGTGCTCGTCGTCGCTGGCGATGAGAGCGCGACCTACGACGTCAGCCCCATCGATTGCTAGGGCGATCCGCCTAGACCGATCCGCCTAAAACTGAATCGAGTTCGCCGTTTGCAGCAACGCCGCGTTCGATTCGAGGAGCGCCGCGGGCTCCGTGGTGCGCACTCGGTGCACCAGAGTGATCAGAATGCCCTCGGCGTTGAGGCCCGTCCCAGACACCAATAGCTGGCGCATCAGGTACGACCCAGGCGCAAAAGTCCCCAGCGTCGTGGGCACCGTGAAGACGGAGTCACGACGGAGGAGGCCCTGACCACGCGCCACAAAAGGGGCGTTGCCGAGAAGGCGAGGCGGCGGCGCACCGAGCTGTCCGGCGAGCTGAGTCGCGACGCTCTCGAGTATTTGCTGGTTAGGAATGCCTCGGGCGTATCCGAGAGTGATCTGCTTGTCCGCAGCCCCCGATGGGTCCTCGAGGTGAAATGTCACGTACGACCAAGGACGAGGCTGTTGCTGTTGGCACGGCATCACCTTGTACATCGGCGGGTAGGCAGCGCGAAACTGCGTGAGCCGAAGGTTGGTGTTGTTTGGGCACTGGACCGCGTGTGCAAAAGGGGTCCAGCCCGGAGGCGCGGGTGGTGTGACGAACGGAGTCAACGCCGGAGGCGCAACGAGCGGCCCAGGCGGCGTGATGGGCGGCGCCATTGGAACGACGGCCTGCGAGCTCGCCCAAAAACCGAGACCGACCAGCGCTAGCAGCACAGCCGCGCCGGCACATCCGAGGCAGCCGAAGACCGCCAGCACGATCTTGATGATTTTTTTGTCGTCGTTTTCCACGTCGGACGAACGATAACCCGGACCGCCGGCGCTGTCTCAAAACCTAGGTGGAGGGACCTACGCTTTCGCGCGCCACTCGGCGATTTTGGCGTGCTCGCCCACCGCTTTGTACAGAGCGCTGAGCTTCTTGTACGGGCTGAGTACGTCCGCCGGGAAGTAGTCGAAGACGCCGGAACAAAGGGCGTGTGCGCTCACGTAGAGCTTGATGTCCGCGACACTCAGCTCTGCTCCGCCAACGAAGGGGCCTTTGATCTGAGCGTCCACGTTGGTGGCCCAGCGTTTCAGGTAGCCGTCGATAAACTCGGCGCGGGTCTTCTTCTTCTCGTCTTCGTCTTTCGCTTTTCGAAGAGGGCCCATGGCCGAACGCAATGACTCGCCGGCGGAGAGGAGGGCCTCATGTCGAGCCGCTTCCCAAGGGTCAGTCGGGAGCATGCCGAAACGGTGCCCAATGTAGGTGAGGATCGCGTTGGTCTCCGCGAGCGCGGGCTTTCCCTCGATCTCAAGAATGGGCAACGCGCCAAAAGGCGTCGTCTCCTTGAGCTCAGCCCAAGCCTCGCGCTTGATGCGCTCGTCGTGGAAATCGGCTCCAGCAGCGTGGAGCGCCAGTCGGCATTCCTCGCCGCGGCTCGCGGAAAAATCAAAGTAGGTGAGTTTGAGTTCGGCCATGGTGGTGCGTCCTTTGAGCCAATAGCTACCACGTCAAGGGCGGCCTACCTCAGGGCGTCTCCCGAATACACGCGAGGATGCTCGCCGCATCGGCATGAAGTCCCCCGCACTCGGTCACGCGGGCAGCATCCGTGGCGACGGATAGACACGCGATTTCACTTCCCGCGCCGTAGAGCCAGCGAACACACGCGACGACGACGGCCCCGGACGCTCCGCTCTCGATGCACTGCTGCTCGCGCGCATCGGAGTAGAAGCGCTGCCTGCACTGCTCGGTGGCGTAGCTGCGGGGCGTCGTCGTCTCTTCACTTGGCGTCACGCGGCGTTCCTCCGCCACGCGGCGCTCCTCCGCCGCCCGCCGTTCAGCGTCCTGCACGACGAAGAACGCGAGCCGTCGTTGCTCTCGCCGCTGGCGCTCGAACCGGCGCTGCTCACGCATCCGGTCCCGTCGAACTTCCGCCCGCCGCTCTTCCGCCCCGCGAGCTCGCTCTGCTTCCGCGCGCCTTGTCTCACGTACGGGGGTGGCCCTGGTCCGCGCGTCAGAACCGCCGGTCCGCCCAACGCTTCCCCAAGGGCGCGGTCGCTCTTGCGCCTCAGCGCTCGGCGCAAAGACAGTCGCGGTCAAACAGCCCAAGAGCACCAGTCGGATGAGGGAGCGCGGGTTCACTTTTCTCGAGACGGCCCCGAGGCTAAAATATTCAATGTGTCTCAATGCTCCAGTTATATCAGCTCTCGCGCGGTAGTCTCCTCCATGGCCGCGCTTGAAGACACCCAGGCTCTTCGTCAGCACATCACGGAGACACTGAAGTAGTGCCACAGAGCGCCCTCGAGCTGCGCATCGGATTCGAGGTGGGCCTCTACGATCGAGCGGACGTAGCGTCATGGGTCGATCACGCCATCCTCGCTGCGGCAACGCCCTGCGATGTGCTGCTTGAGCTTACGACCTTGTGTCATCGCACGAGCACGGAGATCGCTTCTCTCCTCGATCAACTGCAACCCAGCATCGTCGGGGACACATTCATACTGCACGCCAAGGCCGTGGCGATGATGTTTCGAGACAAGCGACTCAGCGCCGTCGCTGCCCTCGACAGGTTGCCTCAGGTATCATGTGGGCAGACCCCTGCCGAAGATGAGGTGTACAATCTTTACGAACGCATGGATCTCGCGACTCAAGGAATCGCCGGCTCCGTCTCGGAGGTTGAGCAAGAGATCACAGAGTTTCTTGAGCAGGTACTGAGCGAGTACGGCGTGATCAGTCGAGGCGAAACATGACGCCCAAATCGATGGCCATCTGAGTCAGGTACACATGGCGACGATCCTCGCCGAGGTTGCTCGGAAAGAAAGATGAGGGGGACCTCACCTTTGACTCGCCCGAGAACACCCAAATGAAACCCGGCGTCGAAGCGAAGAAGCGGCGCTTGATCATTGTCGACGCCATCTTGGGCGTGCGCGCTCGATGCGAACGTCGCCAGCACGAGAACGCAAACGCTGATTCGAGATGTGGCTGTCGATCGCGGCATGGGTCCCGAAGCGTAGTATTCGGCGCGACGTTGGCGCGCCCTTTTCCCGAACCTTTTGACTTGGAAGCGCTTGAGGACGTCCACAACGTGATGGACCCGCTCGATTTGCCAGGGCGGCCCTCCAGAGCTGCGCTGTGCACCCTCCCGAAGACCATGGTTTTGGACCCCAATTGGGCGTGACGGAGCCCTTTGGGGTCGATATGACCTCGCTCTATGGGGAGATTGCGCACTTAAGCGAGGTCTCCCGCCGCCGCCGCCGCCTCCACTTTACCCCGGGGAAATAGGGAATTGGGCCCATTCGCTGGCCCTGGAGGGGAGCTCATCTTCGAGTATCGTGGAAGGAAACGTCTCTTCCGCCTCGACGCCAGGCGCAAGGCGCACTAGATCAGCACTTCAGTAACAAACGAGA
>JBLHKB010000196.1:0-11317 GCA_047619315.1 Polyangiales bacterium | reverse complement strand
CTCGAGCACGCATGCCTTGCGGTTCGTGCGTTCGCCGAGTTCCCAAACCTAAGAGCAGCGATGGCCAAATAGGGGAGTCCGATGAACGGCGCCGCGGGTTCTTCAGTGAGCAGCCACACGTACGTCGGAATCAAGACGGCCCCGCCGAGGAAGATCGAACCGATGACGGTCATTGTTTTCGGTCCAACGAGTCGTGCATCTCGCTGACGCATCGCGATGTCGTGGGGAATCGATTTGGCCGACCTTCGGCATACGGTTTCTAGGCAACCGAGGCCCACGCGTTGGTTGTCTAACGGAGCGGGAGGTAGAGCAACCAGAGGGCGCCGCGGATAAGGGACCCGTACATTCTTGAGAAGAGCATGAACGCGATCATGAAACCGAAGATGGACGCGCTGCGATCGGCGAAGAGTGAGAACCACTTTCGCGTGAGACGAGCGTTGAGAAAGAGAGGCACGATAGCGTGTCCATCGAGGGGCGCCACGGGGATCAAGTTGAAGAATCCGATGAGCACGTTGACGGAAAAGAGCACGCTTACAAACGTGCTGATGGCGCCGGCCTCACCCGTCGTGGCGTCGACGACCACTTGGTCGAGGGCGAGTCCGCTCGGCGCCCAGTAGCCGGTGGCGATGCCGATGTGGATCGCGATGCCGGCGGTGATGGCGATGAGGAATGTGGAGATGGGACCGGCTGCGGCCATGAGCGCGGCCTTCTTGGGAAAGCGCACCGCCCAGCCGGGGTCATAGGGTGCGGAGGCGAAACCGATCATCCAGGTGCCGCCGTTGAGAACAAAGGAGATGATGGGCACGAGGAGCATCCCAAACGGCTGTCGTGTGACGTGCGGCGTTGGGTTCAGGGTGACCTGATCGCGCGCTGTGTCGTCACCGCCCCAGCCGCCGACGAAGGCGTGTCCTGCTTCGTGCACCGTGAGCGAGAGGAGCGTGGCGGTGAACCACACGGGCAATGCGCGCATCACGGCTGGATCGATTTCCATGGCGCGGACCATAGCCCCTCACTCGCGTGGAGCGCTGCTGACTTGGACGAAATCCGCAGTTAGGTCGTAGCTCTACCAAGTTCTGATGGTTTTCTCCGGGTTTGCGGAGAGTGCAGACTCTGTGCTTTCATCCGCAAACCATGAGGCTTCTCCTTTGCGCGATTCCGGTTTTCGTCGGTTGCACGCTGATCAGTGATGCCGACAGCTTTGTTGGCGAGCGTGATGGCGGCACAGATGCGCAACGAGGCGACTCCGGCGAAACAGACGCCGAGGAACTTGATGCCGCGACACCCGACGATGTTGGGCCCTTCACCGACGGTAGTTGCGCGGCGCAGGTCGATGAGACGCGTGAGGACAACTGGGACCGAGCCCGTTGCTGTTTCTCGGACGATCACTGTGAAGGACTGATGGTCGGAAGCCGCGTCGACGATGGCCGGTGCCTCCCAAATGATTGCGGCAACGCAGTCACACCGCTTGCGTCTGTCTGCCTCCCCTCCCTCGTCGCGATTCGCGCAGAATTCGGCGATGCCAGCTGCTACCTCGATGCTGATTGCATGAGGCCGGAAGTCTGCAGACTGGGAGAGTTTACGGAATTTTCGAGCGGGACTTGCCCGAATGCTCCGCCCCTACCCGGCGAGTGCATGGTGGAGGAATGATGCGCTACGTTTTCGCCTATACCCTCACTGTGAGCGCGATGCTTTGTTCGTTGCCCGTGCAGTCGCAGGACACACTGGACCCAGTGGTGTCGCCGGAGACTCGGTCCGATCAAGAGTCCGGTGAGGCCGAAGCACGGAGTCACTTCGCCGCGGGGTTTTCGTACTTTCAAGAAGCTCGCTACGACGACGCCCTGACTGAGTTTGGCCGCGCTTACGAACTATCGTCGAGGCCCGCGCTGCTCTTCAATATGTCTCAGTGCTACGAGCGCCTTGGCCGCCTTGATGAGGCGATTCGTTACTTGGAGCAGTTCATCACTTCGAACCCGCCGCCGGCGGATCGCGCGTTTCAAGAGCGACGCTTGGCCAACCTTCGCGCTCGTCAGCAAGGCACCGGTACGCCGGACATCGAGGAGCCTGGCGAACTCATCGCTCCCGATTCCGTCCGTGACGTAGCGTCGACGCCAGGTGTGACGACGGAGTCACCGATGGAGCCAGCCGAGCTGACCCCAGACCGGCTCGGCATAGCTGCGCCACATTCCCTCTCGCACCGACCGCTGGCGTACGCGTTCCTCGGCATCGGAGCCGCCGGACTCATCACCATGGGCGTAGCCGGCGGCCTCGCGCTGTCGGAGAAGAGCCGCCTGCAAGACGACTGCGTCGCAGGCTGTGAGGAAAGCGAAACAACATCGCTGCGCACACGCGCGCTCGTCGCCGACATCGGCCTGGGTCTAGGTATCGCGGGCGCGGCCATCGGTCTCATTCTCTTGCTCACCTCGGACGACGACGACAACGACGCGAGCGCCCAAGTCGTGCCCTCTATTGGCCCAAACGCTGCGGGCGCCACGCTTCACCTCCGCTACTGAGCTGCGCTCGACGTTCCGTCGAGGGAGCGGGATACTGGAAACGGGCAAAGGCGCGGAGCTCTTAGTAGCATTGCCATGTCGTGCCAAAGTCGCCGATGTAGAGCGAGCCGGTGTCGCCCAAATTCATGAAGCTATCATTGAGCTGAAGCGTGACGGTGTCGCCCTGGTTTTGTTGGATCCAGTACGCCGGACCAAAGGCGTGAGCGTCGAGGCCGCCGATGACCGATCGCAACGCGCTTGCGTCGGAACTCTTGCCCCGCTTGCGGAGCTTCGCAGGAAGTTCGATGGCACCGATAGCCATCGGTTTGCCGCCCTCTGGAATCGCGCTGAGCTTTGGCGAACCGATCAAGACCGCGTCGTCGTTGAACTCGCCGCTATTGGGCGCCTCGACGAAGAGCGACATCGTCTCATGCCCAAATTGTTTAACGAGCGCGGGAAACGGAGAGAGGTCGAAGGTCAGAATGTGTTTCATGTCCTCCTCCACGCCGGCTGGATTCTTGACTTCGGGCGGCGGCGCGTCGCCGTGGTAGCTAAGAGTCTCGACCTTGAGGGGCTCTAGGTCGCCCTTCGCCGGATAGAAAAGCACGGGCTGCTTTGCTCCTTTGGCCGCCGCGAGGGACAGGAGCTTCTCCGCACGAGTCTCGACCTTCTTGCCCACTGCGTCGCAGACCTTGGCGAAGGTGACCTTGTCGTAGGTCTTTTCGAGGACCCGAAAGAACTTCTTTTCGTCGGCATCCACCTTCGAAAGAAGCGGGAGAAGGAGCTCAGCGTTGGGATCGACGGCGAGAAAGGCGGCCCGTCCATCGTATTGCTTTTTGATCTTCTTCCGTCGCTCGACGAGTTGTTCAACGCAGTGACGACGAACCGACACCGAGGAGACCTTCACATGCTGGATGACCTGACCCGGCGGGTTTGCTCCTGCGAGGGCCATGTCGATGATCCGGATCCATCGCTCGTCGGAGAGTAAATGTGCGTACTTTGGAAAGTCATACGGGCGGCTCGCGATGGCGTCATCGAGGATGGCTGGAATCTCTTCCCCCGTGAGCGCGAAGGCGACGGCGATGCTCGTGAAGAGCTCGCTCTTCTCCATCAAGTCGTCGTGCTTCTGAATCTCGGCCAGGCACGCGCGAGGCGCGATCCCGGCGTGCCGAAGCGCTCGAGGCTTGCTTCGGCTCAGTTCGATGAGCCGCGTCAGGAGGTCGCTTGCTGCGTCCCCGTAGATGCGGGAGAGGAGCGTGCCCCAGCCCTTCTGATGAACTGGAATGTCCTCATTGGAGAGTGCGCGTTCCCCCGCCGCGAGGGCTCGCTCTTGTCCCACAGCGCGCATCACTGCTTCATACTCTGGCACGAAAGGAAGTTCGTCGTTGTCGCTCAGGTTGGAGAACTCGAGTGTGTCTTCGGCGCCCTTTACGGGACCCTTCGCCAACGGAATGAGGAGCAGCTTGAGCTTCTCCGACGCCTTCGATTTTGGCTTCGCGACGTCCTTCGCGAGCGCATCCAGATCATCGCGCTTGCTAAGCAGGCCGCGGATCTCTACCCACTCTTTTGGCTTCGAGTGGTAGTTGAGGAGCGATTCCAGCGTGCTGAAGAGGGGCGCCTTTGCGGCCTTCACGATCGCAACTTTTAGACCAGTGATCGACCTCGCCTCGGTCTTCTTCATGACCTTTACGCAGGTCTCAAGCCATCGCTCTTGGTTGCCAAGACGCTCAATGAGCGCGTCGACATCGAGAACGATTTCGTCTCGGTCCTGACCTGGTGGGTAGAGTGTCAGGGGATGGTGACCGATGAGGTTGGCCATTGAATCCGTCAGCCCGTCGGCGGCACCCTCGGGAAGCTCCATGTCGTGGAGCAACATCGGAAGTGAAATGGCGACCTGCACGTTGGGCTTGAGCGACGGGAAGATCTCCCGCGCTTTGTCTGGAGCGCTCCGCACCAAGAACATGCCGATCTCGACAACCCAAGTCGGCAAACTCGGAAAGTCCGTGTCGCTTTCGTAGTCGGGCTTCGACGGGATCTGCATGAGTGCTTTGAGGAGCGTGTCCAGATGTTCGGTCCGGCGATCGACATCGTCTGGAGTCTTGCGGCCATCGTAGTCCAAGAACTTCCGCGGACCCTTCAGCAGGTAGATGTTCTTGCCGACGTCGAGGGCGTCATGCGCGATGAGATGCCACACCACTTGTTCGGAGACGCTGTATTCGACGTTTTCGCGGATGTAGTCCGAGATGCGGTATTCGTCTTTGAGCTTCACGAGCTTCTTGGAAAGCGCTCTCAGCTGCATCGAGGTGACGGGTCCGAGGCCCGGCAAATCACTCGCCGTTGGCGCCGTGGCCTTTGCCGCGACACCGCCCTTGGCGACGATGATGCGATTGAACTCCGCCGCATCGACGTCTTCGTTTTCGCCAAGCCACACACCCACGCAGGGGGCGTGCATGTAGCCTGCGCCGCGGCTCATCCGTCCTCGGATCTCGAGGTCGATCTCCACGGCGATGCGCTGCGCGCCCTTTTCGATCTTCTCGCGGCACTGAATACAGCTCGCACGGCTTGTGGGCGCCATGCTCACGTCGGGGTAGTCGGGCAGGATCTCTTGCGGCGCTGAGTCATCTCCGTCGCCGAGGAGCGCGAGGAGTTCTTCCCGGTTGTCGACTTTACCTTCGTGATGGCCGAGGGTGTTGCCGAAGAGGGCTGGTAGTTTCTTCGCCGCGCACGGCAGGTGATACCAGCGAAACGACAGGCCGTACTCGCTCTCGAACTCCTCGCCGAAACGCTGCGTGCCTTTCTCGATCTTCTCGCCGCACTGACGGCACTTCGAACGCGATGACTTCGCTTCCTCAATTTTGTCGTTCGTTTTCGGCTCTTTTGGCAACGTCGCCACGACCGCCACCGTCGTTTGTACCACCACGGGCTTGGCGTCCGTCGATGCGAGGAGCTCCTCGCGATTCTCGACTTCGCCGTCGTAGCCCTCAAGCGTCTTTTTCAGGAGCGCCGGCAGCTTCTTCGCCGCGCACGGCAAATGATACCAGCGGTGGGACGTGCCGTACTCGCTCTCGAACTCCTCGCCGAACCGCAGCTCTCCCTTTTGGATTTTTGCGCCGCACTGTCGACAGGCCGCCCGGGAAGATTTCGAAGCTTCGATCATGTCCATGCCGCATCATACGTGCGTCGCGGCCGCGGTCTTCCTCCACTTCGCGCGGACCTAAGGTCCGGCGTTGATCTGGCTGGCGCTTGGCCGCCTCGATCTAGAAACCCCAGAGTTCGCCGAAGCCACGCAGAAACGCTGGCTCTAGGCTCCGCCCTCGGCTCGCCCTCCGTTGCGTCATCGGCGCGAGCCTCCCGTCGTCGCGGAAGTCATCGTCACCGCTCACTTCGCGAGCAGAGCCCAACAAGTTCGAAGACAGCGCCTCATCCAACCAAGTCATCAAAGCTGACGACGATGGGTTCGACGGCTTCGACGGCTTCGCCCGTCAGCTCGCGGTACGTCCGGAGAGACATGAGAGCGACGGCTTTGCAGCGAGGCGCACAGACGGGCCGCGGCCTCGGTTGTTGACGAAAAACCAACAAACAGCCCACCAGCCAGTCCCCGTTTTTTTGACCCGCCGCGCCCCGCTGTTGCATGAGTAGTTCACGAGGCACTTCAGTAAGCGTCTCAGTAAGGACCCCGATGGACGACCGATCCCGCTGCGATGTGTGCGCCAAAGCCTTCGACGTAAAGTTCCGCTACCAGGTGCGGGAAGAGAAGGGCGGCTACGTCTACGTTTGCTCCACCTTGTGTCAGCGCAATCTCTTGGCACAGGGCTCATGTTGCAGCGTTTGCGACAAGAAGTTCGAGCTTGAGTTCCCCTACCAGGTCGTCGTCCGCGATGGCGGCCGCCACTATTTCTGCACGCAGGAGTGTCGCGCGGCGACCCCCAAGCTGCCGGCGCGCGAACGTCCCACGGAGGCGCGACGTATCGCCGTGTTCAACCACAAGGGCGGCACGGGCAAGACCACCACGGCGGTGAACCTCGCCGCGGGCTTGGCGGAGAAGGGCAAGCGCGTGCTCCTCATCGACGCGGATGGCCAGGGCAACGTCGGCGCGTCCCTTGGAATTCGCGGAGAGAAGACGCTCTACCACGTACTCGTCCAGGGGGCGTCGGTGGAAGAAGCCGCCATTCCCGTCCGCAACAACCTCGACGTGCTCACGTCCAACGAGATGCTTGCCTCCGCGGAGCTCTATTTGGCGCAGCGCCCGAACCGTCACCGCGTGCTGCGCGAGAGGCTTGGGTCCGCCGTCAAAGGCTATGACGTCGTGGTCCTCGATTGTGCCCCGGCGCTCTCGCTCTTGAACCAAAACGCGCTCGTGTACGCCGATGGCGTCGTCATCCCTGTGGGCTGTGACTATCTCTCGCTCATCGGCGTCAAGCAGGTGCTCAAGACGCTCAAGAATGTGCGGACGCTGCTGCAACATGAGCCGCGAATTCTCGGCGTGATCCCGACGTTCTACGATGTGCGAAACCGCATCTCCCGCGACGCCGTCGCGACCCTTGAGAAGCACTTCGGTGAACGCTGCCTCACGCCGATCCGTGTGAACACAAAGCTCCGCGAAGCGCCCAGCATGCGCCAGACTATCTTCGAGTACGCGCCGGAGAGTCACGGCGCCATCGACTACCGTCGCGCCGTGGAAGAGATCCTTCTCGCTGGCAAAGCGCCGGAAGCCAGCGCCGTCCTCGCGAAGCCTGCCGTGGTCGCGAGTCCTGTCACGAAGCCCGTCGTTGAAGCGGCGAGCGTTGTGCCGAAGCGGCGCTCGTTCTCGCGTCCGAAGCCCTTCGTCGCCAAAGAGACATCATCGCCTTCTACACCACCGTCGCCACGCCCTACTCCCTCTCTCCGCACTCGCCGAGCGCTCGTTTGAAAGCCAAGAATATGAACAGCGACAACACATTTGACGGCATCTTTGGCGAAGACGAAGTACGCGAAGTGCTCCGCGAGACCTTTTACTCCGAGGCGCCCAAGGCTCTGGTGGAGTCAAAGCCCAAAAAGAAGGCGCGTAGCCGCAAGAATAAGAAGCCCGACCACTACAACGTCATCTGCATCTCCCTCTACAAAGAAGACCTCGCGCGCCTCGACGCAAAGGTCGCGAAGCTCAAGGAGTCAGGGCACCGCAAGATGAACCGCAGCGCGCTGATTCGCTTCGCGTTGGACACGGCGGACTTGAACGCGCTCCCCCGCAGCTACTAGGCAGAGCCACAGGTGGGCCCAACCTCCCTCCGGCGCGAGGCCATCGCTACGCCGGACGTTAATGCTGCACTTCCGCGGAGAGCCGTCGTGCCCTCCAAACCTCAATGAAAACGGTAGTTTATGACCGGTATGTGTGGATAGTGCACGTGGCGCACAAGAAACGACTCAAAGTCGCCACTAAGTGCGTTTTTTTGGACTAAAAGCGCCACATTGGCCCGTTTGGCATGACTTTAGCGACGCGCGTCTTATTCGATGGCCAAGTTTGGCTTCTTTGTCCGCCGATTGAACCGTCTGGACGCAGAAGCGAATGACCTTGCCCCCAAGGCTGGTCCTCGAAATAGTCCCGCCATGGCACGAACGATCCGGGCACCGAGAGGCACCGAGCTGAGCTGCAAAGGCTGGGGCCAAGAGGCCGCTCTTCGCATGTTGATGAACAATCTCGATCCGGAGGTGGCGGAGCGCCCCGAAGAGCTCGTCGTGTATGGCGGCACGGGCAAGGCAGCGCGGAACTGGGAAGCCTTCGACATCATCGTTCGCGAGCTGCGCGACCTGGAGAACAACGAGACGCTCTTGGTTCAAAGCGGAAAGGCCGTTGGCCGTTTTCGCACACACGAAGAAGCGCCACGTGTGCTCATCGCGAACAGCCTCCTCGTGCCGAAGTGGGCGGACTGGAAGACCTTCCGAAAGCTCGAGGCCGAAGGCCTGACGATGTACGGACAGATGACCGCTGGCTCGTGGATCTACATCGGAACTCAAGGGATCCTCCAGGGCACATATGAGACCTTCGTCAGCGCCGGCGTGAAGCACTTTGGCGGCGACTGGAGCGGTCGCTGGATTCTGTCCGCGGGCCTCGGCGGCATGGGCGGCGCTCAGCCCCTCGCGGCGACGATGGCCGGGGCGTCCTTCTTGGGCGTCGACGTCGACGAGTCGCGCGTGAGGCGTCGCGTCGAGACTCGCTACGTCGACCGCATGACGACGGACCTGGATGAAGCGCTGGCGATGATCCACGAGTCCACGAAGAGCGGAACACCCCTTAGCGTCGGCCTCGTTGGCAACGCCGCCGAGGTCTACCCAGAGCTCGTTCGTCGCGGGACGCTCCCGGACTTCGTCACGGAGCAGACCTCGGCCCACGATCCCCTTCGCGGGTACGTGCCCGCAGGCTTCGACCTGGAGCAGGCCGCGGCGATGCGCGAGTCGGACCCGGATGGGTACATTGAGCTCGCCCGTGAGAGCATGGCCGTCGAGGTCAACGCGATGCTCGCCATGCAAAAAGCGGGCGTTTACGCCTGCGACTACGGCAACAATATTCGCGCTGAAGCCCAGAACGCAGGCTGCGAGGACGCCTTCAAGATCGAGGGCTTCGTCCCCGCCTACATTCGTCCGCTCTTCTGCGAAGGCAAAGGCCCCTTCCGTTGGGTGGCGCTCTCCGGCGACCCCGAAGACATCGCCGTCACGGATGCCGCCGTCAAAGAGGTCGTACCCAACGACAAGGCGCTCCACCACTGGCTCGACATGGCCAAAGAGCGAGTCGCTTGGCAGGGCTTACCGTCCCGCATCTGCTGGCTCGGATACGGCGATCGACATCGCGTCGGCCTCAAGTTCAATGAGCTGGTGCGCGAAGGAAAAGTCAAAGCGCCCATCGTCATCGGCCGCGACCACCTCGACTGCGGAAGCGTCGCGAGCCCCAACCGCGAAACCGAGGGCATGAAGGATGGCAGCGACGCTATCGCTGACTGGCCGATTCTCAATGCCCTCGTGGCCACCGCCAACGGCGCGACCTGGGTGAGCGTTCATCACGGCGGCGGAGTCGGCATCGGCTACTCGCTTCATGCGGGCATGGTCGTCGTCGCCGACGGCACCGCATCCGCGGACAGCCGCTTAGAACGTGTGCTGACAAGCGACCCGGGCATGGGCGTGATTCGTCACGCGGACGCGGGCTACGAGATCGCGGAGAAGACGGCGGATGAGCGCGGCGTGCACGTGCCTCATCGGCATTCGAAGTGAGCGACGTTTCTGACAGCACGTCCGGCACTCTGCCCAGCCGCGTCGACCTGGCGATTCGCGGGAGGCTCGTCACCTGCATTCCATCGGAGGGCAACGCTCTCGGGATCATCGAAGACGGACTCTTGGCCATCCACAAGGGCCGAATCGCTTACGTCGGTCCAGCCCGTGACGTGACGGCGGACCAGACCATCGAGGCTCGCGGCTGCGTCCTGCCCGGTCTCATCGACCCCCATACGCATCTTGTTTTTGACGGCGACCGAAGCGCCGAACTCGCAGCGCGTTTTGCGGGCATCGACTACCGAACCGTTGCCTCGGAGGGCGGCGGCATCATGTCGACGGTGCGCTCGACGCGCGCGGCGAGTCGCGATGTTCTCGTAGAGAAGGCCATCGCACGCGCGACGGTGATGCGATCTCACGGGGTGACCACCATCGAAGCCAAGAGCGGCTACGGCCTGACGACCCAAGATGAGCTGCGAATGCTCGACTGCGCGAAGGCCGTTGAAGCCGAAGGGATCACCCGAATCGAAGCGACCTTCCTCGGCGCCCACGCTGTGCCCGCCGGACGATCCCCAGAGGACTACCTGCAGGATGTCATTCATGAGCAGCTTCCCGCCGTCGTCGAACAGGGGGCTGCGAGCGCGTGCGATGTGTACTGCGACGAGGGCGCGTTTTCCCTCTCGCAGGCACGTCAGGTTCTCGAGGCGGCGCGGAAGCACGGACTGCGCCGCCGTGCGCACATGGGTCAGTTCGTCGACCTTGGCGGCGTCCAGATGGCCGCGGAGCTTGGCGCGACGAGTGTGGACCACCTGGAGCAGCTTTCGGATGAGGGGCTCGCCGCCATGGCAAAGAGTGGTGTGGTGGGCGTTCTTTTGCCGGGGGCTTGGCGAACGCTGCGACAGACGCCTCCGGATGCCGCTCGTTTTCGCGCCGCGGGGGTCACGATGGCCATCGGTTCCGACTTCAATCCGGGCACAAGCCAAACGCCTGACCTCCTCTTATGCGCGGCTTTGGCCGTCCGCGACGCGGGTCTCACCATGGAGGAAGCGATCCTCGGGGTCACGGTTCACGCCGCCCAAGCGATCGGGCTCCAGGACAAACGCGGGACCCTGGCCGTGGGCGCTCCAGCGGATATCGCCATCTTCTCGGCCACAGATCCCCGCGCTTTGGTCTACCAACTGGGCGGCACCGCCGCGGAGAAAGTCCTCATCGGTGGCGAAGTGCGCGTGAGCGACCCAATCTCGCCGGCGATTTGGTAGGGTATGGACACGATGAGCATCGACGAAGATACCGCCTATGCCAGCTATGTGGCTCGCTTCGAAAGTCGCTTTGGTCCAAAGGACCGAGGTGCTTTCGCCAAGTTCGGCAACGCCATGATTCAGCGCCTCTCGCGGGACGACTTTCCATACCGCCTTGAGCAGTACTTGTACTGGCATAAGGAGTGTAAGCGTTTGCTGGGGAGTGGCTCGACGATCAGCGATGCGCTGGTCCTCGAATTCGAGGACGCGAGTGCGTGGCTCGCCATCGACCCGCCGAATATTCTCGAGCTCTTCAGCGGCGAGATGGGGCCCGAGCAGGCCCTCACTTCGACA
>JBLHKB010000195.1:0-11380 GCA_047619315.1 Polyangiales bacterium | reverse complement strand
CCCTGCCCGATGAGGTAGACGTCGGCGTAGCTGTCGAGGCCGCGGCCGGAGCCGGGAGGGCGTGCAGGCTGAAACGAGTCACTCGTCAGAAGCGAGCGCTCAAAAGTGTCACCGCCTCGCGCTGTGGTATCGCCGCGATCGCACGTGAGCGTGAGGTCCCCCGTAATGTAGTAGGACGCGCTCGGCCGCGACGAGAGAAAGAAGTCATAGATGTGGCCGCACTCGTGGACGATGGTGTTGAGTCTCCGGTGGATGTCGTCACCGCTGCTTGGGCTGCCCGCAAAGAGCAGGTCGCAGTCTTGGCCGAAGCTCGTGTTCATGCGGCCACCGCGAACAAGCGCAGCACCCACCGGGTAACGGCGGTCGAGGATCGCGTCGATGAAGCCGCCGATGTCGCCATCAAAGGTGATGTCGCTGATGTCCGCCGTGGGATCCGGGAGTGTCTCCGTGTACATGCCGTCGGCGCAGGCAGGGTCGACGAAACCGCTCGGAGGGCCGGCGTCAAAGCCAGGTCCAGCATCGCTCTCACCGGGGCCGGCGTCTGGCATCGGGCCGACGTCAAAACCGGGACCACCGTCAAAACCGGGGCCCGAGTCCATGCCCATGATGGGTTGGTCGTCGTCTCCACAAGCGGTGAGGAGGGCGAGGATCGTAAGGAAGCGAATCATGCGTACCAGGATGCCGGATTCTCTCGCGACACGCCAGAGCGCGGCCAGCCCTCGGGCGCGAGGCCCGGTGCTGATGATCCAGAGCACGTTTTGACCAAGCGCACACCAATCAAGCATGACGCGTTGAAGAGACCACGTTCTTAGGGCGTGATGACTGGCGCTTCGGTGATGATCCAGAGCGCGTTTCGACCGAGCGCCCACACGCGTCCGCCGGCGTCGCCCTCGACGGCAACGAAAGAGGTCTCGCTGATAGCCTGGGCTTCACCGAGGACGCTCTCGCCGAAGACGCTCCACTCGCCATCTCGGTAGCGAACGAGCCCACTCGGGCCTGCGCCCCACATGTCGCCATTCGCGGCGAGCGTCAGTGATATTGGCCGGTGGGCGATGACGTCGTTCGGCATACGGAACTCGAAGTTCTGGCGAAAGTAGTAGCCAGGGCCTTCGGCGGCGGCGAGCCAGATCTTGTTCGCCGGCGCCACCAAGACATCACCCACGACTTCGCCACGAACGCCGCGTGCTTCGCCAAAGATAACGGCCTGGGAGTTCCCCAGGCGAACAGCCCCAACGACGGTGCTGAACCACGCCATGCCGGCATCGTTCAGCTCGATGTTCTCGAAGGTGTCCGGCATGCGCAGCGCGCCCGGACCTTCGGCGTTTGAGTGGTGGTAGAGCGTATTCTCGGACGTGAGGCTCAGGACTACGGCACCGCGCTGTCGCTCGCCTTCAACACCTGCGACACGGATGCCGAGCCAGACCTCGTCGCCGCGCACGGCCAAGTGCGTGACTCCGGCGAGGCGTTCTGCTGGAACGACCACGCCCGCGACAGGCACGGTTTCCGCAGCCGCCTCGGCGTCCGCATATTCTGGAACAGGTGCGGGCGCCGCGAACTGAAGAGTCCGCTGCAGCATCTGCGACCACTCGTCGCCCGCTCTGCGGAAGAGCGTCACGACGTTCTGTGTCGATGAAACGCACGCGATCACCACCCCCGCGTCATCGGCGGCGAGGGCGTGGACCACGTAGTCCGCCGGACCCGAAACGAGCTCAAAGTGATCTTCGTCCCATCGGCCAAGCTGGTGATCGTCGCTCAAGAGCCAAGTTTGACGGCGCGCGTCGCTGACCAAACGAAGACGCTCTGTCAGCAGCGAACGCGTTCGCAAGAAGCGGCCCTCCGCAGAATCTCCAAGCGCTTGGACGCCGCGATTCGCGTCGGCGACGTAGGCATCATCACCAAGTTGCCAAGCGTCGTAAGCGGCGTGAGTGCGGGTTGTCGAGACGGACACATTCCAACCGGGCGCTGGAGGCGCCTCGTGTTGGACCGGAATACGGGCGAGATGCAAGGGCGGCGCGGCGCCAAGATCGGCGACGGGTCCTCGCGCCGGAACGCCGCCAGTTCCCTCGTAGATGAGCGCGCTGTTGTGCTCACTGCGCTCGAGCGCCACTAGAGGGACGCCCGCCGTGACGGAAGCGTCGCCGATGCGAAGCGTGTAGCTCGTAGTGAAGAGCACGATGGAGCCACCCGCCCGGCCGAGGCTAACGGCCGCCTCGTCAAAGTCCGCCAGTGTGTAGTGCGTCCAGCGCTCGGAGTCGTAGTAGCTCAGGTAGGAGGCGGTCCCGTCCTGAACGAGGGCGAAAGCGCGACCCTGTGCGATGGACAAGACACTGCGGACATAAGGACCTGGAAGCGAGCGTTCGCCGTGCTCCTCGATGACGTTGTCGTGAACGCGCCAGAGTCCGCGCGCCGTGGCGATCCAAAGCTCGCCTGTGACGCCGGGGAAAATCCGACGAGCGGAAACGGCGTCGCCAAAACTCGACCATTCGCCAGAAGCGTCACGTCGCGCGACTCCGAGCGCACCCGCTGCCCAAAGCTGTCCGCTCTCGTCGGCGTAGAGGTCATGGACTTCGCCAATGGGCGGATGCGCTTCGGCGTCGCCGTCGAGGGCGCGGATGGTCTCGCCGGTCCCGATGAACACTCCATTCCCGATCGCCGCAACAGCAGATGTGTCTTCCCTCGTGACGCGCTCCTGAGAACCCGCCTGGAACAAATAGACCCCGTTGCTCGTGGCAGCGTAGATGCCGCTTGGGCCGCGGGCGATGTCGTGGATGACTTCAAGGTCCGTGACGGAATCGACATCCCAGGCTTCGGCGCCGAGGGCCAAAGTCTGAGGCGTGGTGGTGGGCAGCTGAAGAGCGCTGCCGCCGCAGGCCGTGAGTGCGAGGATTAGAGGGACTACTCTCATGGGCGGACTCTACCTCAGGCTGCGCTTGGTGCTAGCGTCCAGGATGCTTCGCGCTCGACGGCTTTTAGCTCTCTCCATGACCAAATGGGTCGTGTGGGTCGCGGTGGTGCTGGTTGTTCCACGGCTCACGCCCTGGGAGCCTATCGAGGTCTTCTTGGCGATACTTGGGCTCCCCAGGGTGATCGGCGGCTTCACCGTTGGGGGCGGTGCATGACCGTCAACGGGTCGACGAGTTGCGTTCCAGAACTCCGGTGGGCCCGACCGCGCGCTGGCTGGGTGGTCGTACTTTGTCGCCGCCGTGTGCTGGACCGGGGCGGTTCCTCTCGCGTTGCTCCTGTCGGCGCCCGCGTGAAACTCCCTTGGGTCTGGCGACGCGATCCGTCAGTCAACAACGAACCCGTGGCGTTGAGCAAACGCGACAGCGAGTGCCACGGAGATCTTGGTGTCGCGTATTTGATTCTGACCGGAATCGAATAAGACATGCTGCGCACGTGAGAAGTCAGCATTGCGAAGGTCGCTTTGGTCGAAGATAGCTCCGCGTAGATCACAATCCGAAAAGTCGGCGCGTCGGCAATCCGCCTTCGTAAAGTCGACGTCGCGAAGGTCGCAGCTCTCGAATCGCACGCCCCGCAAATTGACGCCGGTGAAAACGGCCAAGCGCAGCGAGCACTCCGTGAATCGTGCGCGGAACGTCATGGCGGACCCACCCGCAAAGTCGACACCGACCAACTTGCATCCTTGAAAATGCACATCGTCGATGATCGTTTCGTCGAGTACGGCGTTACTTAGGTCGCAGTCGCGCAGCTGGCATTGCTCCAAGGTCCACCCCTCCAACCGCGAGCCCGCAAGCACCATCCGCTCGAACACGGTGCTAAGCGCCTCCACCCTCGGCACGACTTGG
Organism: Polyangiales bacterium; assembly: GCA_047619315.1. GTDB lineage: Bacteria > Myxococcota_A > Polyangia > Polyangiales > Houyiibacteriaceae > JBCCRV01. The sequence goes on along the minus strand of JBLHKB010000195.1, from coordinate 7,574 downwards.
CCAGTGAGGTCGACACCTCCCACATGGGCGTCCTCATAGAACGACGTTTCGACATTGAAGGCCCTCACAGCGTCATCATACGAGGCTGCTTGATCCGGGCAATCGACAACTCCCGACGAGCCCTCACGAACGTCTGCGTGAGAAAGTGTTCACTCGCGAGGGAACAGCACAACGTGTTTTCTGCCTGCTTTTGGAAGACTTGGGACCGGTAAATACCGACTAAGGGTGAGCACCGGGTGCTCACGCGGCGATACGATTGACGCTGTCGTTCGCACTAAGCGCATTGATCTCATGACCCCCCGTAGAAGAAGCCCGTCATCCCTCGAGCGCGTTTCTCTAGCGATCGGAGCAGCCGTCTTGCTGGTGGGGAGCGCAGCCGGCACAGCGTCAGCAGAGAGCAGCACGGACGCGGGTGGATGCTTTGGCGGACTCCCCGCGCCCATATGCGAAACCAATTCGGACTGCGACGGAGATGCCATTTGCTATGAAGGACTCTGCAATTGCAGCATCGGCTTCTGCGAGAGAAACGTGACTCGACGTGAGACCTGCACGAGCGACGGCTGCTTCTGCGAGGATCGGCCGACCTGCACAGCGCACAGCGAGTGTGAAGATGTTTTATGTCTCTTCGGTCAGTGCACCGCCGGCCTTGCTGAGTGTGAGTCGCGGTTCGACGCCTTCGAGGTCTGCGACACGGCGGACAGCTGCCGGTGTGAGCGTCGACCGACCTGCGACTATCACAGCGATTGCGGGGGTGTCCTGTGCCATCGCGGTCAGTGCGCGGGCGGCGAGACTGAGTGCCGAGTAGACGTGGGGTCTTACGAGTTGTGCGACGACGTCGGATGCCAGTGTGCGACTCGTGAGCGATGCACGAGCCATGATGGGTGCGAGGGCGCGACGCTCTGCGTGCTCAGCTTCTGCAACGACGCAGTGGCAACATGTTCGGAAAGTGAGGAGGCTCCCTATGAGGTCTGCAGTGGGGGTGGCGTTCGTTGTAGTTGCACTGACCGAAACCCCGACGCGGGCGTACCGGACAGCGGACCGAGCCCGGACGCAGGTCTCGACGGCGGCTCCCGAGTGGACGGGGGCCAGTCCGATGCTGGACCGGACGGCGGGATCGCAGCCAGCAGCAGCGGGTGTTCTTCGAGTTCAACGGGTACGGAGAGCGGGTGGCTTTTACTAGTCCTCGGCTTGGCATTCCGCAGGAAGCGCTAGATCGCGAAGCAAAACGCGAGTGCCCAAGAATCTCAGACCAGGCGCTTCTCGATGTTCACCCACATCTTTTCTTCGCAGTTGATCCCGGACAGCCGCGTCATCTGCTGAATCCCAGTGGGACTCGTCACGTTCACTTCCGTGAGCTTCCCGCCGATGACATCGAGGCCCACAAAGAAGAGGCCGTCCTCCTCTAAGCGCTCTCGCATAGCGTCGACGATGCGCTGATCGTCGGCGTCGATCTCGGTGCCGACGACGCTGCCGCCGACGTGGATGTTGGAGCGAAGGTCGTCGCCCTTGGGCACGCGCAGGATCGCGCCAAGGATCTCGCCGCCGGCGAGGAGGATCCGTTTGTCGCCTTTGCTCACGCCAGGAAGGAACTCCTGGATCATCGCGACGCGCTTACCACCGAGGGTGACGGCTTCGACGCAGGCGTTGAAGTTCTTGTCGTCACTCTGGAGCAAGAAGATGCCCGCGCCGCCATGTCCGTCGACGGGTTTGATGACGGCCTTACCGCCGAGCTCTTCCGTGAACGCGCGAATCGCGTCGCGACTGGCGGACACGAGCGTTGTCGGTGTCAGCTCTGGGAAGTGACAAGCGTAGAGCTTCTCGTTGGCGTCACGGAGTCCGCGGGGGTCGTTGATGATGAAGCTCTGTCCTCGAGCGCGTTCGAGAATGAGCGTGAGCCAGAGGTACTCGTCATTGAAGGGTGGATCTTTTCGGATGAAGACTCCGTCGTAGTCCGCGATGTTCACGTTCCCGACTTTGCCAAGCGCCACTGGCTCTTCGGCCTCACGGCTCATCGTCGCGGAACGGGCTGACGCGAAAGGCACGCCGTCACGAAGCTGAACGTCACGCACGAGGCAGTGATCGACATGGTGTCCACGCTTCTGCCCTTCGAGCATGATGGCGAAGGTGGTGTCCTCGTCTTTGAGGATTGTATTGACGGGGTCCATCACGAAAAGAAAACGCATGGCCCGCTCATAGCGCCTCTTTCACAGCGCGAAAACCCCCCAGGTTTCAATTGCTCGGTGAAACGTCACGCATAGACTCAAACGGCTCACCCTTGGCACGGGGTCCAGCTTCCCTTATTGTCAAAGGATGCACGCACGCTTTCTGATGGTCTTGGTGGGAGTGCTCGGCTGCCAGGGGTCGATTGGTGACAGTGACCCGCTAAACCCTATCAACCCGCTACCCATGTCCGTGACGCCAGGAGGAGACCCGCCGGCCGAAGCCTGCGCTCAGCTCGCGGAAGGCGCGCCGATTCCGACGCGGCGCCTCACCGCGGCCCAGCTTGAAGCCACGGTGCAGGACGTCCTTGGCTTCGAGACTGAATACGACACCTCCGACGAAACGCTCACGGGGTACCGCGCCAACACCACGACCTCCGTGGAGCAGGAAGCGGCGAACGAGTTCATGCGGACGAGCGAAGACATCTCCGCGGCGGTGGCGCCACGCCTCGTCGAGCTTTGTGAAGGGCCATGCGCTGACTGGATCCTTGAGAACATCGCGCCACGCCTCTTTCGCCGACCGCTGAGCGCTGAGGTGGCGACTCGCTATCGCGGCCTCTACGAGCTTGGCTTTGCAGAAGGCGGCGATGTCGAAGGCGTCAGCTGGCTCCTTCAAGGGCTGCTTCAGAGTCCGCGCTTTCTCTACCTTCTCGAAGAAGCCGGCGACGGCGGTTTCCTCGACTCTTTCGCGATGGCTGCTCGCCTCTCTTACGCGCTTTGGGGAACGGCACCCGATGTCGCGCTCCTTGAGAGCGCAGCGGCGGGAAACCTCGCGACGCCGGAAGGGATTCGAACCGAGTCCGAGCGACTCATCGCCGATGATCGTTTCGAAGAAGGCGCCCGTGAGTTCGTTCTTCAGTGGCTGCGCCTTGAGTCCCTCCTCGACGAGTCCAAGCGCGCCGACTTCTTTGAGCTTCCAGGCGATCTGCGGGCTGCGCTCCTCGAAGAGCCAGTGCAGCTGTTTGTGCACCAAGTACGCGCCGGGAGCACGATCGCAGGGCTCATTGAAGAGCCCATCAGCGTTGAAAACGAGCTCCTCGATGGGATGTACGGCGAGGAATCAATCCGCGCGGAAGAGGGTATTCGCCACTTGGATCCAGACCGGCGTGCGGGGCTCCTCACGCTCCCTGGAGTTCAGGCTGCCCTCTCCCACGCGGAGGAGTCTGCGCCGACGGTGCGCGGCTTTATCATCTTGGACAACTTCCTCTGCGACAAACCGCCACCTCCGCCCGTCGGTGTCACGCCCACCTTGCCGCCCAACGACGGGACGCTCTCCACGCGCGAGCGACTCTCGATTCATTTTGAAGATGACACCTGTGGCGGCTGTCATCGCCAGATGGACGGCATCGGCTTTGCGTTTGAGAACTACGACTGGCTTGGACGCTGGCGCGACGAAGACAACGGCGAGGCCATCGACGCCAGCGCGGACTTTATGCTGAGCGGTCACCGTATCTTGGCGGACGGTCCCGTGGGCATGAGTGACGCCATCGGCGGTCGCTGGGATGTCGATCTTTGCATAGCGCGCCAATGGGTCATCTACGCCAGCGCCATCGCCAACACGGCGGACGCGCAGTGCCTGATGGAAGACATGGCCCTTGGCTCCCGCGAAGAAGGCATCCGAGAGATGCTGCTGACCTTTGTTTCCTCGGACTGGTTCCGCCGACCTTTTGAAGGAGCTTCGCCATGAGCAAGAAACGTGTGCCAAACCACAACCTCAAAACGGGTCGACGAATTCGAAGCGATCGCCGTACGTTCTTGCGAAACGCTGGCGCTTTTGGAGCGCTAGGGGCTGCCGCGAGCGTATTTCCGTGGCTCGCCGGCCAAAAAGCGAAGGCTCAGGGCGGCGTCAAACCACGACTGGTCGTCTTCTACACGCCCCACGGTACCGTCCGTGACCGCTGGCTCCCCAGCGGGACGATGAACGACTTTACGCTGCCGCAGATCCTGCAGCCGCTCGAGCCCCATCGCGAACACGTCACCGTAGTGGACGGTCTCGACTTAGGGATGACACCCGGTGTGCGAAACATGCGCGTGCCTCACACCTTCGACATGCCAGCGCTCCTAACGGGCAGCGACATCAACACGACGGACACCGACTTCATGCGGGAGCATTTTGGCGGGACTTTCTTTGGCTGGAACCTCACCGAGAGCGTCGACCAGGCCATCGCAAATCGTCTACCCGCGATGGCGACGCCCTACCGAAGCATCGAGTTCGGAATCAACTGCGGCGGCTCGCACCCCAACTCGCGCATGTCGTACTCCGGGCCACGTGTACCCCGCCACCCGTTCAATAACCCGCTTCAAGCCTACGACCAGATCTTCAGCGACGCCTTCGAGCCAGACCGCGACGTCACGACGTTACGGCGCCAGAGCGTCCTTGATGTGGTGCGCGAAGACCTAGGTGTGGTTTCACGCCGCCTTGGTGCCGTGGACCGCGCGCGTCTCGACCGACACGCCGCGGCGATTCGAAGCATCGAAGACTCCCTCGTGGCGACCTACAGCTGCATGGCGCCGGACAGCCCACCCATCATGGAACGGGAGTTTCAGGTCGATCAGCAGATCGATCTGATGGTGGCGTCGCTGGCATGCGACATGACCCAAGTCGCGACGTTCCAGCATACGCGCGCCGACAACGACAACTCGCTCTATCCCTGGGCAGGGCTGAGCAGCGGTGGTCACCACACCTACTCCCATGACTCTTCGCCGGCGGCCCAGACCACCTTGGCGGCCGTCTATACGTGGTACGGGCAACGATTCGCGCATCTCCTCGACAGGTTGTCCACCACGGACGACGCCGACGGAACCAAGCTCATCGACAACACGCTGGTGCTCTGGGTGACGGAGATCGCTCAGGGTTTTCACAGCATCGACAACATCCCCGTCGTCGTCGCTGGCGGCGCGATGGGCCGACACACGGGCAACCGCTTCTTACAGACCGATGGTCAGACCAATCGGCTCCTGGTAAGCGCGTTCCACGCCATGGGCATGGACGACGTCGACACCTTTGGGCTCGCCGACGAAGGCAGCGGCGGCGTGAGCGGCCTGCTCAACGTTTAGTTCAGTGCCGCGCCTCATCACTGAAACGTCGCGGGCGGATCAGCCGGGAGGCGGTTGATAATCAGGGGCCATGTGCTGCCGAACGGGGCCGCCACCTCGGACTCGGCCGCCGTTGCCGCGTGGGGGGGTGTCCGGAAGGGGTTAGTAGTCCGCAGCCATGCCGAATCCGGCGGGGCGATTAAGGGGTGGTCCGGATTCGTCCGCTTCACCCTCCACCTCGATCTCGAAGGTGATCACTTCACGCGCGGTCGCCGCGATGGGCACAGTCCAGACACGCGACACACCAGGCGCGACAACTGCGATCTGGACACGCGTATCGGTGTCGCCACGAAGGCCAGCCAGGGTGACGGTGCCCGCGTGGGTGCCACCGCCAAGTCCTCCAAAGGAGAGGTCCACGGGGGCGCCCGTTGAAGAAGTCGCGCTGCCGCCCTCCCCTTCGACGCTCACGTTTACTCCGACGCCACGTGTCCCGCGGACGAGCACGAAGCCTGATGTGTGGGTGGACCCATTGGTCACAAACGTCGGAACCGCAGGCTCTCCGCGCGCAGGATCGGCGAGGTCGAAGGAGCCGCTCACCTCGCCTCCGGAGGCAGGGTCGAGGACCAGCACGATCGAAGGCAAGGGCTCGCCACGTCGGGTGAGCCGGAGCTCGACGGGGGTCGTCGACGCGCCCCGACAAGTGAGGGTGATCTCATTGGTAGCCTGAAGCGCGAAGTGAGACGCGAGAGGAGACCCGGCGAGGGGCGAGCGGCTGCCAAACTCGCGGCCAAGGAGCAGCATGGTCTGGTCGGAGCTGACGTCATGGAGCACCGCCACGCCGCCGATGGACACGTCGCACTGGCGAGAGCTCGTCGAGCGAGTCCACAGCTGAAGGTCCGAGGCGAGGGAACCCGCTTCGAGCGCCAGCGGCGGGAGCTCGCGGGGTGAATAGAACTCGCTGAAGTCAGGCTCGTCGAGGCGTGCATGCGCTGCTTCCTCCTCGGTCATACCCGCGGGGATCTCACCGGCCGAGGTAAACGTGCGCAGCAGGTGCCAATCGCTTCCATCGCGCTCAAACAACGTCGCGCCCAGGATAAGGCGCGGCGGCGGCACATCATCCTGGCGATAGACAAAGAGGGCCCGCTGGCCTTCGGTGCGAATCACCAGCGGCAGCATCTGCTCCACGGAGGGGCTGCCTCTGAGCATGCCCCCGATCATCCGCTGCATGTTCGGGATCTCTGCTGGATCGATCTCCGCTGGAAGCGGTCGGCCGATGCTTGCGGCATAGGCCGAGAGCTCCGCCGGGGTGAGATCCGGGTCCTCGGCGATGCGACTCATCTCCGCGCGATGCTCGCCCACCTTCTCTCGAAAGATCACGAGCAGGGCTGGGTCGATCCCCGGTGTCGCAGGTTCCGCTACGCTCGGCGTTCCCAGAGTCGGCGTTCCCGGTGCGATGGCTTCAACCGGCGGCGGCGTTTCGTCCGAGCAGGCGACGAGGGCGAACGCGACTAGAACATGTGGGAGGCGAATCATCGTGCAGAGGTACGCGCTGGAGAGGATCAACGTCTATGGAGATGCGCACAGCTTCGACTTCGACTTGGGTTCTGCTCATCTTCTATGCTCTTGGCATGTCTGATGAGGCCGGCGGACGCGAGTTCATGCGAGAGAATCCCGTCGAAGAGTTCAGCCGCGCACGGGTGTGGCTGGGGACTTTGCCGGAGGCGAAAGGCACAAGCCCTACCAGCGGAGTTTGGTCATGGACTGGTTTGTCCCGACATTCGAGATCGGCGTACGTGACATCCATGAGCTCTTGTCGTGGGAGGGGCGCCCCTCAAGCTCCGATAAAGCGGAAACGGTGCAGCCTTCGCGTGTTGCAGAATCAGACCGCTTGCGAGGGCTCATGCCCTGCACCAAGTCCTATCTATGAAAGCCCGATTCTTTTGGCTCGCCGGCCTCCTCGCTTGCCTCGCGACCACCGCCTACGCGCTCCGCGTCGCTCCTACGCGCGGCCATGCGGCCCCGGACTTCCACGCCGACTACCAGGAATACGCGGTCGCTGCGGACCACCCGCTCGCGTCTGAGGCTGGGCACGAGATCCTTCAGCGCGGCGGTAACGCTGCGGACGCTGCGGCGGCGACGATGCTGGCCCTTGGCGTCGTGAACCCTGCCTCCAGCGGCTTGGGTGGCGGGGGCTTTCTCATGTACTACCGCGCGTCGGACCAGTCGCTGACGTTCCTCGACTTCCGCGAGCGAGCGCCCGCCGCATCGACACCTGAGATGTTCGTCGATGCACCCGCGCCGATGCCGGGTCGTGCGAAC
>JBLHKB010000194.1:0-11407 GCA_047619315.1 Polyangiales bacterium | reverse complement strand
AATCCCCGAGCTCGACGGCTTCTATCTCTTCGGCGACTACGGCAGCCGCGACGTAAGCGCGTTCGTTTATTGCGACGGAGAAGCCACGAGTGTTCAGCGGATCCCCTCCCTCGAGTTCATCGACGCTGGCCTCGTGTCTTTTGGTGAAGACGGCAGCGGCGAGCTCTACATGGTCTTTGTGAGCGGCGCGATCTACCGAATCGTCGCTGGCACCTGAGCACGGCTTTCGTCACTCGGCTCTCGGCACTCGGCGACGGCGACGCCGACGCGGACTGTTGTCGTCTGCAGACGACACCTTGCTGCATGCCGACAACGAAAGCGTACGCATTGACGCATAATCCTCGTGGCACCGCTTTCGCACTGCACTGCGGCCATGACCCACCTCTCACGCGCTCTCGCGCTCCTCGCCAGCCTGGCGCTGCTCTCCCCGTCCGTCGGCGCCGCTCAGCTCGCCACCGGAGGCATGGACCTGCGCCTCTTTCGTCCGTCCCTCGATTCCAAGGGCTTGTTGGTCTCCGACGGCACCGACGTTCTTGGCCATCTCGACGTCAGCTTTGGGTTGGTCCTCGATGGAGGCTTTGGGCTGGTGCGCGTCGACGCGTTTCGTCGCGCAGAAGAAACCTCCGCCGCCAGCGCCGAGCGCGCGGAGCGCTTGGTGGACTCCTTCATCACGGGAACGCTGCACGGCAACCTTGGAATCGTGAACCGACTCGTGGTCGGTCTTCAGCTGCCCATCATGCTGGCGAGCGGTCCGGCGGTGGAGCTCCCAGGGTTCTACGGGGACGGCACCGGCCTCGATCTGCAGGGCGTAGGTGACCTCTCGCTTCATGTAAAAGCTCGACTGCTTCGCGCCGAACGTGACCCCCTCGGCCTCGCCGTCTCAGCTCGTGTCTCCCTGCCGACGGGGGACGCCACACGATTTGGGGGTGCTCCGAGCGTCACACTCTGGCCCAACCTCGCCCTTGAATGGCAGCCCGTCCGGCGCTTTCGTCTCGTCGCCAACGCCGGCTATCGCGCCGTGCTCGGCAGTGGCGCGACGCTCCCGGTGGGGTCCCGCACGGAGCCCTCCGAGTCGAACGCGACGGGCGCTGCGTTCACCAATGTTGGCACGCCGCTGACGCATGACGACGCCCTCACGTTCTCTCTCGGCTTTGGCGCACGAGTAGGGGACTCCATCGAGTTTTTGGTGGAGGCGTACGGAGCACAGATCGCTAGCGAGCTCGGCGAGAGCGGCTCGCTCTCCATCGAAGCAATCGCCGGCGCCAAGATCTTCGTGGCCGACGGCTCCTACCTGCAACTGGGCGGAGGTCTAGGCCTCACCGACGGTCTGTTGGCCGCCGACTATCGCGGCACCGTTGGCTTCGTCTTCGAGCCCTCGGTGGGCGATCGCGACGGCGACGGTTACCGCGACGACGTCGACGAATGCCCGGACCAGCCCGAAGACTTCGACAACTTCGTCGATGAAGATGGCTGCCCCGACCCGGACAACGACCGAGACCTCATCCTCGATGACGACGACGAGTGTCCGATGGTGCCCGAGGACCGCGACGGCGACGCGGACGAGGATGGCTGCCCCGAAGGCGGCGAAGGCGACCGTGACGGCGATGGCATCGTCGACCCCATGGACGGCTGCCCCGACGATCCCGAAGACCGCGATGGATTTCAAGACGAAGATGGATGTCCCGATCCGGACAACGACGAAGACGGCCGGCTGGACACGGACGACCTCTGCCCGAACGACCCGGAGGACATGGACGGATTTCAAGATGCAGACGGCTGCCCGGACCACGACAACGACGGCGACCGGATCCTCGACGTGGACGACACCTGCCCAAACGACCCGGAGGAATACAACGGCTTCGAAGACGAAGATGGCTGCCCGGACCGAGGCATTCTCTACGAAGGCGAAGGCGGCTTTGTCTTGCTCGAGAAGGTCCAGTTCGAAACCGACAGCGCCGAGATCCTCCCATCGAGCCGACACATTCTCGACGCCATCACCGCCGCTCTGGTGGGCCACCAAGAGATCCAGCGCGTAGAGATTCAAGGGCACGCGGACGAGCGAGGCAACGATGAGTACAACCTCCGATTGACGCGGGACCGCGCCGCGGCGGTGCTCGAGGCGCTCGTTCAACGGGGAGTGCTTCGCGACCGGCTACAAAGCGCTGGCTACGGTGAGCTCTGTCCGCTGGAGTCTGGCCACGATCGCCACGCGTGGGAGATCAACCGGCGCGTCGAGCTGACGATTCGCGCCTCGGAGTCGGGCAACACGAACACTCGGCCGCCTTGCGAGGCAGGCCGCGACTATATGCCCTGAACCAACAGACGCTCTACTGGGTGGGTTGGAGCGCGTTTCGGAACGCCATCGCCTCGGGTGTTTGAAGCCACTCCATGCACTCCGGGTGTCCCGCGCCGTAGCCGGGGTCCGCACACGGCGCGGTCTCTTCCGGGAGCTCCGCACAGGCCGCCATAAAGCTCGCTCGCTCGGGCATCTGAACGCCGGCTGTGGGGGGCATCCCATCGAACATCGCTTGCATGCCGTTGTAGGCGCGCTCGCAGGGAGTCGCGCCGGGTGAAGCCGACGCCTGGGGTAGACCGCTCGGAGGAGCTCCGGGGCGCCCGGCTGCAGGGCCGCCAGACACCGCCTGAGCGAACGCCTGCACCTCGGGACTCTCGAGCGTTGCTCTGCACTCTGGATGCTGCGCACCATAGCCGGGGTTGAGGCAGGTTTGAGCCGCCTCCGGGAGCCGGCTGCAGCCCTCGATGAACACCTCAGGTGTGGGCACGCCGCTCTCCTCGGGGTCCGCATCGGGCATCGACGCGATCATCGCGAGGATGCCGTTGTAGGACCTCTCGCAAGGACTGTCGCCCTCGGCGTTCGCCGCGGCATCGAGGGCTGCGCGGAACTGCGCCATCCCCTCAGCCATCTCCGCAGAACTGGGAGCCTGTTCTCTGCTCGGGTTCGCGGAGGGCAGCGTCTCTGCAGAAGGCTCCTCAGTCCGGGGCTCTTCCGAAGAGGCGGGCTCCACCACGACCTCTTCTTCTTCCACGGACTCGGATGAACCACAGGCGGTTCCGAAGGCGATGAGGGCGATGAGGGCGATGAGCAATAGGCGTGGGTATGGCATGAGAGTTGTCTTCCGATCTGAAGCCATAGCACCAGGATTCAAATTGGCAGGCGGAGCGACCAAACGCGTCTCAGTTTCCGCTACGCTTTCGAAGCACTTGCCATCACGTACTTTCCTGCCTGAACGCCAACGCCTTAGAACTTGATTCCGCCACGGTTTCGAAGTCAAGAACGGAACCCGCCTCAACATCGACGTCGCGCTTATATTGCGGCGAGGAACTGCGATGCGGGCGACTTCCGATCCTTCGGTGAACCGTGATGGTGACGTAGCGTTTAGCCCTTGCTGATGGCTCCTCCAAGTTCCTCATTGCTCAGGGCCTGCCCATCGAGGTTCCAAGCGCCATCGACGGTGTGAACGACGTTGAAGTAGATGTTGTCCTTGGACTGCTTGCCACCGGAGAGCTCATGGATGATGGCGGTGGTCGCCTCGCCAAAGCCCTTCTGGATCTCTCGCGATGCAAAGGCGAAGGAGGGGACCTTCCATTCGACCCAGACACCGGAGAACTCTTCACCCCCGGAGAAACTGTGTCCCTTCGGGACGATCACAACGTTCGCGGTGATGTTCGGCGTCATGACGTTGTTGCCGGTGAGTTGGTGCAGTTCCAGCATCGATGCCGTCAGGCGCTTTATAGCCTCCTTTGCTTTTTCGGTGGGGATGGCGCCTTCGGTGATCGTGAGTGTGAGTGGCATGATGTTGTTCTTTCTCTGCTAGTTTCGGATGGTTTCGTTTGAATGGCGTTCGTTTGGATGGCGGCTTTGCGTTAGACACGAGGAGAAACGCCCGCCGCGATCTCGCCGATCACTTCGACAAAACGTTCAGGCATCGACATCATTGGGAAGTGCCCTGACTCAAGGGTGTAGACCTGCTCGACCTCCCAACTGGAGATCATGCGGTCTTGCAGCGACAGGGTCATGACCTTGTCGAGGGAGGCGCGAATGTAGGTCTTCGGAACCGCGCCGAACGCTTCGTCGGTCAACTCGATTGCGGCCATGAACGGTTCCGAGGCCTGGTCCATCGCGAACTTCGGAGCGAACTCGGCGACGCGCTCGGGCTCCTGCACATCGTGAAGGAGCAGGTTCTTTATGTGCGTGTCCGCGATGGTCGCGAAGGACCCGTCGTCGGAGAAGACGATGTTCGGCAGGAGCTGGCCATCTTCATCGCTCTGCATGAGACCGAGTACCGTCTCGCCGTTCTTCGGCAGCGTCGCCGCGACGTAAACGAGACGCTCGATCTTCTCTGGGATTCTCTCTGCGACTTGGGAGACGATGGCACCAGCCAGGGAATGTCCGACGAGGACAATTGGACCGTCGATGGCTTGGGCCGCTTCGATCACCCGATCCACGTAGGCGGCCATGGTGACCTCGGAGATCGGCGCCGTGTTCTGCCCGTGGCCTGGGAGATCCATCGCGTGCGCCCGATGTCCCTGCTCAGTGAGGGTTTCAATGAACTCGTCGAACTCCCACGCGCCGCCAAAGGCACCGTGAATGAAGAGGAGATTACTGTTTGTTGGGCTTTTCATAGCGTTTCCCGTCCTTTGTCTGTTTGCCGCGTCTCGTTTTGAAACGATCACTTCATAACTACACGCTTTTAGAGATGCGGCAAGGACGTTTTGAAGTTATTACTTCAAAAAGGTATTTGATATGGCCAGACCCCGATCCATCCCCGAAGAAGAGAGCCTAGAACGAGCGCTTAAGTTGTTCTGGGACAGAGGCTTCGACCGCACCTCCATCGCCGACCTGGGCAAGGCACTCGGGGTCGGGCCGTCGAGCATCTACAACGCTTTTGGGAGCAAGGAAGCGCTCTACCAGCGCGTGCTCGATCACTACATGGAAACGCACGCAGGATTCGTGTCAGCGATTCTTGATGGAGCGAAAGATTCGAGCGTCGAGGTGTGTGTGCGGGAGCTACTGCGGGCGGTGACGAAGCTTTACTCGTCGGAGGACACGCCGCTGGGCTGCGCTTTGCTGCAAAGTGGAGGAGCGGGCCGCCCAGACAATTCGGAGGCATGCAAGTTCACGTGTGGAGTGAAAGCGAATTTGGAGGACTCGATCAGAGGCCTGTTTGAGACGCGCTTAGCTGCAGGTGATTCGTTGTCGGCATCGCCACACATCCTTGCCAAGTTCATTGCGACGACGATGCGTGGTCTTTCGCAACTGGCTTGCGACGGGACGAGCCAGAGTGATCTCCTAGAGGTCGCCGACCACGCAGCGAAGAGCTGTGTGAAGCCGTGAGGCTGCGCAGGATGGCGACGTTAGCAACGATCCGCGACGAGCGAACAGCGTCTAACGCAGCCCGTGCTTCTGCAGGAGCTTGATGAGGTAGGTCCGGTCCATCCGCGCTTCGCGAGCGGCGCGACTCACGTTGCCCTCCGCGCGCTCGATGAGGCGACGTAGGTAGCGGCCCTCGAAGTCACCGAGAACCGCTTGGCGCGCTTGTTTGTAGCCAAGCTCCATCCACGCTTCGTCGTCCTGACCAAGCTCCGGGTGCAGGCGCGGCGGCTCACCCATCGCGAGGGTGGCTTCCACGACATTGCGAAGCTCCCGAACATTGCCGGGCCACCGATGCGCACACAAGGAGGTCATCGTGTCTGGCGGAATGATCTCTTCGAGCTCCCCGGCGTGACCTGCCTCCTCGAGGAAACGCTCGATGAGAATGGGCACATCCTCCGTGCGCTCTCGCAGCGGCGGCAGGTTGAGGACGACGACGGCGACGCGGTAGTAGAGGTCCAGGCGAAAACGACCCGCGTTGACCTCCGCCCTCAAGTCGCGGTGCGTCGCACACACCACACGAACGTCGACCTCGACGGGCGAGCGGCCGCCCACACGCCGAAACGTGCCGCGCTCCAGTGCACCGAGGAGCGTGGGCTGCAGAGTGGACGGAAGCTCACCGAGCTCGTCGAGAAAGAGTGTGCCTCCGTGGGCGCGCTCGAACGCCCCCTGATGCTGCCGATCCGCCCCGGTGAAGGCTCCCTTCTCATGGCCAAAGAGCTCTGATGCCACGAGCGTGGGCGCGAGGGCGCCGCAATCAACGGTGACGAAGGGCTTACCCGAACGTCTCCCCTCGTCGTGCAGTGCGCGGGCGACCAGCTCCTTGCCCGTTCCCGACTCGCCGATGACGAGCACCGGCGTGTCCGCTCGAGCCGCTTTACGGATCTGCGCCATCAAGCGACGCATGATCGGCGTCCGCCCGACGATGCCCGCATACTCTTCCTCATCGTGCAGCTCGACGGTGACGCGCTCTCCATCCGAGACGACGATGCGCGTATCGCCGAGCTGCAGCGCGCTGCCGAGTGGCACGAGGCCATCCCGGATCCTGGCTCCGGCGTGCAACGTGCCGTTCGTTGAGTCCAGATCGCGCAGGACGATCCCCCCGGCCCCACGCCCAAGCTCAAGGTGGTAGCGCGACACCGTTCGGTCGCTGAGCAGCAGGTCGTTTCCCTCAGCGGTTCCGATGGTCAACGAATCGCTCGACGCGACGGCTCTCAGCCCTTTGTCTGGTCCTTCGACCACCTCGGCGACGAGTGTTCGAACCGGCAAGCCCGGGTGACCCTCGGAAGGGTGCGTGCTGATGAGTCCCACAGCCAGAGAGTAGACCATCGGGCGAGGAACGAAGGGGCGAAGTCACGGTTCCACGACAGCGTCATCACCGTCGAGAAAGCAGAATGGGCCTTTCGGATTCTATCCGCCCAGCCAGCATCTCTCGATGTAGGCCTTGGCATCTTCGATACAGGCGATGGTGGTCGGAATCGATTCTAGAGCTTCTCCACGGGTCAAGAACACCCGGATACGATCACCCTGCACGCTAAAAGCTCTCTTGGGTGCGTCGCCCCGATGAACCCTTCGAACACTAGACACTTGCTTGAGGGCTCTCGTGACTCGGATGAAGAGCTCTGGCGGAAGCTCTTCAAAAACGTAAAGTTCATCTCCTCATTGGCAGACGGTGTGTCTCCTTGGTCGGCACGCCTTCGTGCGCTCTACCAGCACAAGCTGGCGGTTCACTGTTTCGGTCTGTGTCATCTCAAAACCTCCTACAAGGCAGGCGGCCGTTGCCAAATAGGATGCGTGTCGGGTTTTGAAAATCAGAGTTGTTCGCGGTTAGTTTCCTTTCGTCTCGATGTGCAGGCGGACGTCGATATTTCCGCGTGTGGCGTTTGAATAGGGGCAGACTTGATGGGTCGCTTCGACCAAGCGCTGTGCTGCGTCGGATTCCATGCCGGGCAGGTGGGCTGTGATGTCCAGGTCGAGCGCGTATCCACCTTCACTTCGCGCGCCGATCCCGACTTGAACCGATGTTCTGGCCCCCGTGCTGTCGAGTTTGAGCCGCTTAGCCGTCAGCTGCATCGCGCTGTCAAAACATGCTGCATAGCCGAGAGCGAACAGCTGTTCGGGGTTTACGCCCGCCTTGCCGCTGTCCGGCGGGGTCATTTCAACAGAGAATGTTCCATCGTCCAGGGTGGACGTTCCCGAACGCCCGCCAGTTGCAGACGCGGTCGTTTTGTAGAAGATCTTCATAGGTCGCCTTTCCGCCAATAGACACGTCGTCTACCAACTTGTGAAATGTGTGTGGGGTTGAAGCAGTGGGAATTCCAGACCAGCGCAGCCAATCCGTAGACGGTCGCGGTGGCAGCTAGTAGGCGCCCGCGCTGTAGACCAACTCATAGCTATGACTGTAGATCTCAAGGATGTTTCCGAACGGGTCTTCCATGTAGATCATGCGATAGGGCTTTTCGCCGGGGTAGTAGTAGCGAGGCGCCGGCATGCGCTTCTTGCCGCCCGCCGCGACAATGCGCTCGGCCAGCTCTTCGACGTTCGGGTCTTGCACGCAAAAATGGAAGACGCCGGTCTTCCAGTATTCGAAGTTGTTCTCCGGGTTCACCTGTCCTTCGAACTGAAAGAGCTCAACGCCGATGCGGTCGCCCGTCGACAAATGAGCAATGCGGAACTTGCCCCATCCGGCACCAAAGACGTCGGTGCACATCAAGCCGATGGGGCTGTCGTCTTCCGTGACATCGGTCGGCTCCATGATGAGGTACCAGCCCATCACTTCCGTGTAGAACTCCACTGCTTTGTCCAGGTCAGGGACAGAGATACCGATGTGCGAGAAGTTGCGTGGATAGGGCGTAGTCATAGGGTTGCGTCTCCTGTTGGGTTGGAGTGAACAACCTAGGAGGACCCATGCATTACGTACAATGATGATTTATTATGATAATGAGTACTGTTCGTAATGATTAATCCTGTTTGGCTACGTAGCTTCTGCACCTTGGTGGAAGAAGGGCACTTCACGCGCACCGCCGAGCGACTGCACATGACCCAGTCCGGCGTGAGTCAGCACGTCCACAAGCTTGAATCGCTGCTGTCTACGCCTCTACTCTTGAGAGAGGGGAAGAGCTTCACCCCCTCCGAAGCCGGCGAGCGTTTGTACCGTCAAGGCCGCGACATTCTGATGTCCCTCTCCAACCTCGAGCAGGAGGTCGGTCTCGACCCCGAGCATGAGGGACTCGTGCGCATCATGTCGCCGGGGAGTGTCGGGCTGAAGCTCTACCCAAAGCTCTTGGACTTGCAGCGACAGCATACTGGGCTGGCCATCGACTATCGCTTTGCGCCGAACGTCGACATCGAAAACGCCATCGTCGAGCGCCGCATCGACGTCGGCTTCATGACCACCCCATCACCACGCGAAGAAGTGAGCTGCCGGTCCATCGCCGCCGAGCCCTTGCTCCTGGTCACGCCCGCTCACGTGAAAGATCCCAGCTGGCAGCAGCTACAGCGGCTCGGCTTTATCGACCATCCTGACGGCGCCCATCACGCAGGTCTCCTCTTGGGTGCGAACTACGCCGAGTATCAGCACAGCAACCTCCTGCCGCAGAGAGGCTTCTGCAATCAGATCGGACTGATTCTACAGCCCGTCAGCCTGGGGCTGGGCTTTACCGTTCTCCCCGCGCATGCCGTCGCCGCCTTCGATGACCCCAAGCGCGTGCGAAGCCACCAGCTCGCCCATCCAGTGAGCGAGACGTTGTATCTAGCTCTTCACCGCAACACTCGACCGCCGCAACGAGTTGACACGGTGGTCGCTGAGGCGCGTCGTTGGCTCTAGCCTGACCCCAGGATTATGATTCTCCGATGTGGATGATCCTTCGTGAGGTCATCTTCAATTTTGACCTCGAGAGATCGCAGCGAGCGGGTTTGCCGCTGACCCAGAGGAAGCTAGCGTCGCGTTCAACGTAGAAGAGTTCAGGCGTCCTTCTTCCCACCACTCATTAGGCCATCGCAAACATGCTTTTAGAACAAGAACAGCGCGCCCTTCGCACTCTCAGCGGAGAAAGTCTCGCTCAAGCGCCGCGCACGCAAGAAGATCTCGACTACTGGTTCACCGTCGGTCCGAAACAACGAAAATGGAAAGCGGGCGAAACGAAGGAGTGGCGGGTTCGACTCGCGAAATTGGGCGTGCCGGAGAACCGCGCACTCTTTCTCCAGCCCTTCATTGATAAGAAGCCAAGCCGTGTAGAGTTCAACACTGCCCATGTGGCTGCGGTGCTCGGAACGCCGGAGGCGTTTGCCCTCGCGAAGAAGCGAAAGGCGGATTTCTCTGCGGTTTGGCTGAAGCGTACGTGCATGTTCATCGCCGCGGAGCTCGGCCACATCGACTTCATCAAGCTCCTGCTTGAAGACGGCTGTTCCTACGAGTTCGTCGAGACCAAAGGGAACTTCGCGGCGCGTCTATCGCCCCTGCGCTTTGCCGTCGCGGGCCGACACAACGACCTCGTCGACCTCCTCAAAGAACACGCCATTCCGGAAGACCTCGCGGAAGCGATTCGCGTCGGCAACCTGGATGCTCTCGTGACGCTCAAGGAACACGCGGAGCTGCCGGACAGCTTTGCGTGTGCGGATGAGAAGACCGCCCTCGCGGTCCTCGAGGCTTTCCCGGAGGTGTCTCCCTCGAACCTTGCGTGCGGCACCCCCTATGGGGCGGACTTGGCGAAGGCCATCGTCGCAAAACACCCAACACTGAATGCCGGACAGCTCGTCCGTCACATGAGTCGAATGAGTGTCGACGGGCTGAAGGTACTCTTCGACGCGTGCGCGGACTTAGACGGGAATGTCACGCGCCACAGCAAAGAGACCACCCTCGCCAACGTGGCGATGGAGAGCAATCGCGTCGATGTTCTTCGGGATCTCGTGGAGCGGGGCTTCAAGCCAAGCGGAATCAAAGAAGCCCTCGCGAGCCAGTCCGTGTACAACGAGATGCTCACGTATCTCACGGAGCTCGCCGGCCCCATGTCCACGGCGGACTTTCTCGCCAACCCGTACGCGGATGGATTCAAAGGGCGCTTCGAAGGTCCCATCTTTGGCGTGGAGCTGGGGAAGAAGTTGGGTACGTCGGACGCAGGACTCGAAGAGACGCTCAACTTATTCCTTAGCGACTCGGGGGCCGTCGAGGGCTTCGCGTTCTCTAGCTATATGATCTCCGGCGACGCCTTCGACGTGATCTCCTCCGAGCTCGACGCACGCTTCTCGTCGCGCAGCATCGACTCCGACTGCTACCGAGCTTGGTCGGGGGAGGGAGTGAACGTCACCCTCGTCGAGAGAGACGACGACGCCGGCACGCAGCACACGTTGACGGTGAAGCAAGGGGCGCCGGATACGCGCGCGACTCAAGAGATCACCAACGAAACCATCAAGGAGCTGGCGACTCAGTTCGAGTCGATGTTCTCGGAGCTTGAAGACGTCAGCGTCGCGCACGAAAACGGCGAACTCGAGTTCTCCGGAATTCTCAGCGGGAGCGAAGAGGACGTGTTCGTGACTTGGCCCGTGTCGCCGCTCGTCGACGGCGCCTTTGAGACCCCGTTTGTCGATACGGTCTTGGGCGAAATCCAATACGCAAAAGGCGCCTAAGCCTCACCCCTTCACTCGCCCAGGACACCAACATGTCACGCCTCTTCGGTCCGGATGCGGTGGTCGAGTTGGATTCCGGTCAGGACGCAGGCGGTCAGGACGCAGGCGAAGACGCCGCAGCTCTCCAAGACTCTACGAGTCGCTCCATTCGAGCCGTGCGCGAGACGTGCTGTCGTGCGGCTCAAGACCTCCTCGAGATGGTGAAGAGCAAGCGTCATCGTGAACACGCAAACGCGCCCAGACGCACCCACGATGCGTCGCTCAGCAGATGGACGTACAGATCGCGACCAAGAAGGCGCCATGGACGACCTCTACTCGCAGGTCTAGCACCAAGGCGCGAATGCGGCGTTGGCCGAAATGCCACCTGCTGGGCAGAGAACCCGTCGATCC
>JBLHKB010000193.1:0-11419 GCA_047619315.1 Polyangiales bacterium | reverse complement strand
CGCTCTTTAACCTCCCGGTTCACGGAGACCTGAGCACGGCGCTGCGCAACGCTTACTTCATGGTCGCAACGACGGTGTCTTCGACGGGCTACGGCTCCGATGACTACACAGCGTGGAGCGCCCCCGCCTTCACGCTGCTCATCACGCTGATGTTCATCGGTGGTTGCTCCGGCTCGACCGCTGGTGGCATCAAGATCGAGCGGATCGTGATGCTCGCAAAGCAGGGCCTGGCCCAGGTGCGAAGCAGCTTTGAGCCGAGCGTGGTGCAGGTCGTTCGAATGGGTCGAAACACGGTTCCAAAAGCCGTGCTCGCCGACGTCGCTGTGTTCTTCGTCATCTACATGGCATGTCTCGGCATCGGGATCTTCTTGCTCGCCGCTGTCGAAGGAGTCCCGGTCCCGACAGCGTTCGGCGCCATGCTGACGTGCCTGTCCAATATGGGGCCTGCTCCATTCTACGATCTGCATTTCAACTCGGATAACTTCGCGGCGTACAGCGCAGGTTCAAAGCTCTTCTTTGTGCTCTCGATGCTCCTTGGGCGGCTCGAGTTCTTTACTCTTTTTGCCCTGCTTCTCCCGGACTTCTGGCGCCGGTAGCGAACTGAATCATGAGCGAAGAAGAACTACCTCCTGAGGAAGAAGAACGCGCGACGTATGCCGTCGCCGACGACGAGGATGACGACGCCGCTGTGGCGCGCATCGCGTCCGCCGACGAGGTCTCGGACGAGCACGTACACAATAGCGCCGGACATGGTCACGGCGGCGGTGATGGTGCATTCCTTCGTCAGGTCACCATCATTGCGCTCCTCGTCGTCGCGATGATCGTGCTCCACGAGTTCGCGGTTCCCATCGAAGGCCGGCAGTACGACCCGACGGCGATGCTCGCCCTGGGCTTCGTCATCTTGGCGTGCTTCACCATCGGCGCCCTCGTCGATGTCGTCAAGCTCCCGCACATCACGGGTTACCTCCTCGCCGGCATCTTCTTTGGGCCGTCCATCGCGCAGTTTATTCCGTTCCGACTTCTTGCGCCTTTTGATGAAGGCGTCCTCAACAACCAGGTGATGGAGCAGTTGAGTCCGCTCAACACGCTCGCTGTGGCGCTCATCGCGCTCACCGCCGGCGGTGAGCTGAAGATCGATCAGTTAAGGCGTGGTATGCGCGCCATCACGGGTGTGCTCGCGGTTCAGCTCGTCACGGTCCTCTCTTTCACCACGGCGTTCTTCTGGCTCGTCAGCGGCGCCGTCCCCATGCTGGCTTTGCCGGGCCTCGGCGATGTGAGCGCGGCGTGGCTCCCCATCGGCCTGACCGTGGGCGCCATCAGCTTTGCCACGTCGCCGGCGGCGACCGTCGCCATTATCAACGAGACGGGCGCCAAGGGTCCCATGACGCGAACCGTCATGAGCAGCGTTGTCCTCAAGGACGTGTTTGTCGTCGTTCTCTTCGGCGTATTCTCGGCGCTGGCCGCACAGTCGATGGGCCAAGCTAGCGAAGGCTCCATTGTCACGACGCTCGCCATTGAGATCGGCGGATCCATCGTTGGAGGCATTCTCCTCGGCGGCCTGATGGGGCTGTACCTGGGTTTCGTCGGCAAGTACCCGTCCTCGGCCCCGCCCCTCATCCTCTTCGTCGCTGGCATCGTCTACATCTCGACGCTCATCGCCACGGAGCTTCATCTCGATGCGGTCCTCGTCTTTATTACGGCGGGCTTCCTCGTCTCGAACTTCAGCAAGCTCGGCGAGAAGCTCATCCACAGCGTCGAGCAGCTCTCGATGCCGGTCTACGTGGTCTTCTTCACCCTCGCCGGCGCCCACCTCGAGCTGGACAAAGTCTTGGCGCTCTTGCCCTTCGCCTTCGCGCTTGTTTTGGTGCGCATCGTCGCCGTGTACCTCGGCGTTCGTTGGGGCGCCATCCTCGGTGGCGCCGATGACGGCACACGTAAGTATGGCTGGATGGGCTTTCTTTCCCAGGCCGGCGTCGCCATCACCTTCGCGAGCTTCCTTGGGACGGACCGCTTTCCCGAAGAGGTGCACGCGCTGAGCAGCCTGCTTATCGCCGGCGTCGCGTTCAATGAAGTGCTGGGTCCTGTCCTCCTCAAGGTCGCGCTCTCCCTCGCCGGCGAGGTGGGCGACAAGAAGTCCGAAGTCGCCATGGACGAAGTGGAGCTGCCAAGCCAAGAGTTCGCGTCTTGGCCAACGCTCGTGGACGAAGTCGACTGGGCTCCGGACTTTGAGAGCGGCTCTGCGGAAGTCGACCTGTTGCTCCAGGAGCTCGAGGGCGACCTGCGCTCTCTCGTTCGCGACATCGATGACGGACCGATGGCGAGCTTCAAGGCGAGCGGCGAGGGCTTCTTGCGCGACCTCCGCCGTGAGTTCTTACGCCACCATCGGCGCCTTCTGGTCCAGGCGCGCGCAGTGGGTGCTTCCGAAGATGAAGCCGCCGAGAAGGCCGCTATGGCGAAGCTCGTCGTGCTTCTCCGCACCGAGCAAGCCGAGCTGAGTGAGCGCTGGCGTGCGACGGTGTTGGCGCGCGCCGCCCAGCTGAGGCAGCGAGCTCACTGGCACGCGACGGACCTCGTCGAAGCCGTCGACAGTCTCGGCGTGGGCTTTCCAGAGCAGGCGAAGGTGCCTTTCGCTCCGGAAAGTTTTGTGTCGCGTCCCACGGACAATGCGCTGAAGTTTATGCGGCGTCGTTGGTATCGACTTCGCCGCGGGACCGCGAGGGTTCTTGGTCGCCCGATGAACCCGCGAAAGGTGGCGTTCCGCGACCTCGTTCGTTTCCATCTCTCCGGCGTGACGCCGCCAAAGCTTGAGTCCACCGCTGCGCTTCTCGTCGACGCCGAGCGTCATCTTGCGGGCCGAACGAGGAACCTCTTCGATGGGATCGTTCACGCCTACGACAAGCTCGCGACCACGGATCACGACCGTTCCGTCACGATGGAGAAGCGCGTAGCGGCGATCCGCGAAGACGTGGAACAAGGCCTGCTTCTCGCTCTCGACGAGGTCCGGCGCATGGCGAGCGGCGGAACGCACCGAACCGCTCGTACTCTCGCGTCGGGTCTCCGGGGGATCAAAGACGACCTGCCCTTCATCGCCACCTTCGAGCTGCCGGAGCGACGACGTCAAAGCAGCAGCGTTTTCCGCGAACGCGTCAAGTCCCTCGAACAGCTCGGCGTCGCCGTCGATGCGCTTCGCGAGTCATGCGGTGGGGAGTTCTCCCTGCTGGCGATGGAGCTGGAACTCGTGGGCCTCGAAGCGCGCCTCAAAGACGTGGTCGCGAACCACGAAGGACGCTTGCAGAGCGAGCTTCAACGTCGCGCCGTTCAGCAGGCCCGCCGCGCCGATGAGACGCTCCTCGAAGCCCTGCAGCATGTCGCATCGCTCCTGCGCGATCGTGGCACTCCTCGAACCGGCGCACAGCTCGCCGGCGAGATTCGGCAGCTCACGGACAGCTCTGAGAAGGTCACCGGTGACGCTTCGCGAATCGTGCGTGATATGCGCGATGAGCTCCTCGACTCGGCCAAGTTTGAAGACCTCGTGAAGGCTGTCCAAGACACCGCCGAGACCCTCACCAGTCGTTATGAGGTCATCGCCGGTCGCATGATGCATGGCGACGAGAGGCTTCCGGCGCCGATGCCTTCCGTTGAAGTTCCGTTCCGTGAGCTCGTCAGCGAGTTCACGGAAACCACGGTCATGCCGAAGCTCTACCGAGCGGCGCGAGCGGCGGCGGACGAACTCCAGCCTCTCGCGCTGGCGCTTAAGGAAGCGGAGCGCCTCGTGGCCTTCAACGTCGAGCTGGCCACCGCTGAACTTGAAGTCGTGCACGATGACATCGTTCCCGCTGAGACCTTGAGCCTGCTCCACGAGATGATCTTTGGTCAGCTCGACCGCGTCCACGCCACGGTCCACTCCTTCGCCGAGACGAGCGTCGAGTGGCCGAGTACGTTTGGCCAAGAGGTGCGGGAAGCCGTTCTGGGCGCGCTCGATGAACTTCGTGGGGAGCTCGTCGATGGCAAGATCACTCAGGCGAAGCTCAACGTCATTCGCAAGACGGCGACGCGTCGTCGCTTGGCGCAGCAAGCGACGGACCTCCCGAAGATCCTTCGGGAGTTCAGAGAACAGTTCAAGCGCACGACGGTGGCGCTCATCGGTGTCGAGCGCTTGGCATCCTGGCGCGAGTCGCTGGGTATACGGGGGACGAAGGAAGAGTCGTCCTTTGGCCAGGCTGTGTTCACAGAACCGAAGGCCATCACCACGTTGCCCGTGGTGTACCGGCGTCTCTTCGCCGCCGACACGATGGAGGCCAGCGACGTCCTCACGGGGCGCGACGAGATGATTCGAAGCGCGCGAGAGATCCTCTTGCCCAAGAAGTCCAAGTCAGGGCTGCGCCGCGCGGTTGCCCTCGTTGGGCCCGATGGGGTTGGCAAAGCGTCCGTGGGTGGCGCTATCGTCCGTGGCGGACGCTGGAAGTCCGTGGCGCGCATCGTCCTCGACCGTCCACAGACGCTCGAGGACGTCGCCGAACATCTGGCGAAGGCTAAACAGTCCCAGCTCGTCGTTCTCGAAGGGCTTCACTGGCTGGTGTCGACACGACCTGGTGGGTTTGCCCCACTCCGAGCCTTCGTCGACGGCATGCTCGCGGATGGGGAGTCGCGCTCGTGGCTCGTCTACGCCGACGAGCTGCTCTGGCGCTACGCGTCCGCCATCGCGCCCCTCGAAGATGCGTTCCCGGACGTCGTCAAACTTGAGCCTCTCACCATCGAGGAGCTAACCAGCGCCGTGATGGAGCGACACAGACTGAGCGGCTATGGTCATGCCTTCGAGCGCATCGACGGTGACGCGCGTGTCGAGACACTGCTGGCGCGAGCGCTAAGCAAAGTGCGCAGCCCTTACGAGCAGTACTTTGCCGAGCTGCATGCGGCCACCGGCGGGCTCGTTCGTGACGCACTTCGTTTGTGGCTCGCGAGCATCCGACAGATCTATGACGACGATATCGTCCACGTGGGACCCGTGCCCAACAGCAACTACCATGTCGTGCGCGCGCTGCCCGACGAAGAGCTCCACACGCTCTTCCTCGTGGCGCGGCAAGGCTGGATGGACGCGCCGGTGCTCGCCAATTTGCGTCGCCGCGATGAGCGGAGCGCGCGGGCCGAGCTCGGCCGGCTTCAGCACTTGGGTGTGCTCGAAGGGAAAGACGGCGTGGTTCGTATCTCAGCGCATCTTCGGGGTGTCGTAGGCCGAGTGCTGGCAGAGAAGGGGTGGTCGTCATGATTCGTCTTCTTGTCGCTTGCCTTGGTCTTGGCCTCGGTCTGAGCACCGTGGCCTTCGCCCAAGGCGTGGGAGCCCGCGCTGCCGACGCCTCTGAAGCAGAAGACGGCGTCCCAGAGCCGCCGAGCGAAGACGGGCAGGATTCTGCCGCGTCGTCGCAGGAGACGTCGTCGTCGTCGCAGGAACCAGACGCCCCGAACGCTTCGGAGGCCCAAGATCCGCCGCCGCCGCCGCCGTTCCAGATAGCCGTCGATCGCTTCGATGAGTTTGAGATGGCTCGCCTGGCACAGGACCGCGCCAACGCCGATGTCGAAGCGCGGGAAGCCCTCGAGCGCGCGCGTGCAGAAGAAGCGGGTCGGGCGTTGATGCGCCGTCTGGAAGCGGAGTCCGAGTCGGCGCGCGAGTCCGCTCGAAGCGCCCAGCGTCGACAGGAAGAGCTCGACGCGCAGATCCGAAACCTCGGAGAGCTCTTCACCAGCCGCCCTGAGCAGGTGGAGCCTCTTGCACCGACCATCGTCGTCGATGAGAGCGGTGTCTTCGCGGACGAGCTTGATAGCTTCGTTCAAACCTTCGGCACCGACCGCAGCTACGGCTCGCTCTTCGCGTTGCTCTTTGGGGTGCTCTTCGCGGCGGCGCTAGCCGGAGGCATGAGACGTCTTCGTGATGGTCTTGCGCCGAAGGGGATCTTGCCGACGGTCTTCGCCTTCATACATTTGGCGGCACGTCTGCTCGTGGTGGGCCTTGTCGTTGCTTTCGTGGTGCGTTTTCTACCGCCACGAATGTCCTTGGTGCTGCTCCTCGTTTTCGCGGGCGTTGCCCTCGCGGTGGGGTGGTCCGCCCGCGATCTCTTGCCGGATCTCATCGCGGGTATCGTTCTCGCGTTCGAGCGGCGCGTTCGACGGGGGATGTGGCTTTCGAGCAAAGACTTCTCAGGCCAGGTAGAACACGTTGGGTTCCGTGCGTCGTCGCTTCGGGACGCTCAAGGCAACGAAGTCTCCGTGCCGAATCGGTTCATTCTTGGTGCGCCCATCGCGACGGACAGCACGCGCGAACGGGAACAAGATGTCACGCTGCGCCTCACAGGTGAGTCCGCCGAAGCGCTGCGCGAAGCCATCACGGATGCGGTGCTCAGCTCTCCTTGGGTGGCGCCGAACCACCGCCCGCTCGTCTACCGGGACCCCGACGAACCGGAGCTCTGGCGGGTTCGAGCGCGACTCCTGGAAGCTCAGTATGGCGTGCGCTTTGAAGGCGAACTCCTCGAGCGAACGGAGGCCACTCTGGAGGCGATCGTGGCCCGAAACACAGGAACACTCAAAGCGGCGCTCGCCGAGGCTGAAGAGCCGAATGATAAGGACTCCACGTGACGCTACTCGCTCAACGATTTCACAAGCTCTCATCCCTGGCGCATCTTCCTCTTTCGCGTCCGACGCCGGTCGAACGTCTCGACGGCCTGAGCGATGAAAGCGGGAGCGAGCTTTGGGTGAAGCGGGATGACCTCACGGCGGATCTCTACGGCGGGAATAAGGTCCGCAAGCTTGAGTTTCTCCTCGCCGACGCCCGTCGCCGTGGCTGCAAGTCCATTGTGACCACGGGGGCATATGGATCACACCACGTCCTGGCGACGAGCCTCTTTGGAGCGCACTGGAACTTCAACGTCCACGCCGTGGTCGTGGCCCAGCCGTGGACCCCGCACGTCGAAGAGAACCTTCGCTGTGTGTTCGGCGCGGGGACCGAAGTACACCGCGCTTCCGCGTGGCCCATCGTCGCGACAAAGACGGCCTCACTCATGGCCGGGCTCACGGCGCGTGGGCTCAGTCCCTATTGGGTTCCTCATGGGGGCTCGTCCACGGTGGGCACCCTTGGGTACGTCGAAGCCGGCCTCGAGATCGCCGGGCAGATCGACTCCGGCGAGATCCCCGAACCTTCGGCGATCTATGTCGCTCTCGGCTCCGGAGGAACGGTCGCAGGGCTCACCGTAGGGCTCGCTGCGCTGGGCTTTACGACGCCAGTCATAGGGGTACGGGTGACACCGCGTCTGGTTTGCAACCGCACCGTCGTCGTCAGCCTGATCAACAGCACGGTGCGCTACCTGCGCAACATCGACCGATCCTTCCCCGACGTGGCGAAAGGGGCTGGGCGCTTGCTCAAGATCGATTCGGACCACTACGGCGGCGGCTATGGCGTCGTCGATGCGCCCACCACAGAAGCCCTCAAGCGCTCCGAGGGGAGCGGGCTGGTGCTTGACCCCACCTACACCGGCAAGGCCTTCGCCGCGTTCCTCGATGCCGCGGGCAGTACCCGTCATGGCCGCCTGCTCTTCTGGAACACCTTGAGCAGCGCTGACTTAGGGCCGCTCATCGAGCAGGCGCCGTCTATTCCGTCGGACTTTCGCTAGTCCGACGTCGGCCAGGGAAGAATCCGTTGGCTCGTTCGTATCACCCCATATCGAATCTAAGGAATCACCCATGACCCGCATTATTATTATTCTTTCTCTCGTTTCCATGCTCGCCTGCGGAGGTGAACCGGAAGCTGAGGCCACTCCGGTCCCGGCCGCGGAAGCGGTTCCTGCCGCTCCGGCCCCCATCGCGGAAGCAGCAGCAGCTCCCGTCGCTGCTGCCGCCGTCGCTGCCGCTGCTCCTGTCGCCGCCGCCGCCGAGCTCTGCACAAACACGTGCGTAAGCGCGAACGACAGCGAATGCGACGACGGCGGACCTGGTTCCGAATACGACGTTTGCGGCCTTGGCACCGACTGTGCTGACTGTGGCTCGCGCACCGCGGTCCCGGCTGCTCCGGCGGGCTGCACGAATACGTGCGACAGCGCCAACGATGGTGAGTGCGACGATGGTGGACCAGACTCCGAATACGATATCTGTGCTTTGGGCACGGACTGCACCGACTGTGGTCCACGCTAAAGACCTGCGAGCGTCGCTCAGCGGCGCATGTCTGATGTTGGAAACGTAAGCGACGTCTTGAACGTCGAAGGAAGCGCCCTGATTGGGCGCTTTCTTCGTTTAAGCGTCGCTAAGGGTCCTGGTCGTGGCTCAAGAGCTGACGGAAGTGATCAACGACCCCAACCGTGAGCTCGCGACGATCGCGACGATCGTCGAGAAAGATCCGGGGGTGAGCGCGAAGCTGCTTCAAGTGGTGAGCGCTCCGTTCTTTGGGATGAAGCACCCCGCGAAGAGCGTCTCCGAAGCTGTCGTGCGGCCTGGCGCCAGCACTGTGCGCTTCATCGTTTTGGCCGTGGAGACGTTTCGCATCGCCCCGCAAGTGCGCAGCGGTGTTGTGGACGTGTTTTCGATTCAAGAGCGGTCGTTTCGTGGCGCGATGCTGGCCCGCGACTTGTCGCCCAACCGCGCGCAGGGCGGCGCGGCGTTCATGACGGCGCTGCTTCAAGACGTCGGCATCTTGTTTGTTGCTCACGACGGAACACGAGCGCTACGAAGACGCGTGGCGCGATGCCGGCTCGGACTACGCGCAGGCTGAGTCCGACGCGGGGCTGGTGACGCACGGGCAGCTCGACGTGTACCTCTTAGCGCTGTGGGAGCTCTTCCGGGGAACGTCGTGGAGGCGGCGCGCTGTCATCACGACCCGAAGAGCGCAGCCGAGCCGAGCCGAGCCGAGCCGAGCCGAGCCGAGCCGAGCCGAGCCGAGCCGAGCCGAGCCGAGCCGAGCCGAGCCGAGCCGAGCCGAGCCGAGCCGAGCCGAGCTTTCTGTGGACGTGGTGTACATCGCCACATGTCTCGTGGAAGGCAGCGTGCCGGACGAGGCTTACATCGAGTCCACTGGACTCTCTTCCCTTCTTGAAAGAGCCCTGGCGGCCATGGATGACTGAGGTCCTGACCACGCGCGCTTTGATCACACGGCGATCAGAAACAAAAAAAGGCGCCCCCAAAGGAGCGCCTCTTCAAGCTTGAGAGCGTGAGCTACTCAGGTCGCATCTGGTTGCGGAAAGCCTGAACCTCGGGGGACTGCATCACAGCGGAGCAGGTCTCTTGGTTGGCCATCGCGTAGGACATCGTCATGCACTGCTGGGCCTGCTCGGGGAGAGCGTTACAGCCTGTGAGGAAGGACTCCTCCGAAGGGATGTTAGCGGTCGGTGCGCCGCCGCCCTGCTTCGAGAGAGCGGCGACCATTGCCATGGCGCCGTTGTACGCCTGCTCGCAGTGGCTGTCGCCTTCGGCGCCCTGTGCAGCGGCCATGGCTTCGCCGAGTGCAGCGAGACCCTCTTGCATGTTCTGTGGACCTTCACCGGCGGCAGCAGCGGTGCCTTCGGCGGCAGCGGTGGTGCCTTCGGCGGCAGCAGCGGTGTTTTCGGCGGCTGCGACGGCAGCAGCTTCGACGGCTTCGCTAGCAGCAGCGGAAGCGGCCTCGATCTGTTCTGCTGCACTAGCAGCTTCGCCGCTGGCTTCTTCTTCGCCGCCGCAGCCCATGGCGAGAATTGTGATGAGAATACCGGTTCGAATGTTCATGTTTTTCCTTTGAGTCGTGGGCCTGTGTGAGGCCGCGCAGCGTCATACCACGAAACGAAAGAAAATCTCCCCGGATGGCGGCGGTGAAAAAGCCCCGGAGAAAAGCTGTTTTGACCGGGGGCTTCGCCGCAGCCCTGCTAGTTCGGGAGTTTCTCGCCCACATTATCACTCGGCCCGAAGAGATTGAGGGGCGTCTTGAGGTAGCGAATGCCGTTGTCGTGGGCCGCGGGAATGGCTCCAGCGTTGATGTTCACTTGGACGCTCTGAAAGATCAGCCGTGGCGGCGCGAGGGCTGCGTCACGCTTGTTGCGGAAGGCGACGAACTCGCCACGCGTGGTCTCCGCTCGAATCTGCGGGTTCTTCTCTTTTGATGCGCCGATGGTGGTCTCAAAACGCATGTCTCTCCCTTTGGGGTAGTCGTGACCGACGAAGACTCGCGTCTCATCGGGGTAGGCGTAGAGCCGCTGCACCGAGTCATAGAGATCGTCTGCGCTGCCCTTGGGGAAGTCGCAGCGACCTGTGCCGTAGTCGTCCATGAAGAGGGCGTCTCCGACGAAGAGCGAGCCGCCGATTTCAAACGTCACGCATGCCGGCGTGTGGCCAGGCGTTGGAATGACGGCAATCTCGAGAGATCCCGCCGAGAAGCGCTCGCCCGCGCGGACCAACTTGTCGAACTGAGTTCCGTCGGTGGCGAAGGACTCTGGCAGATCGAAGACGTCTTTGAAGGTCTCCTGCACAAGCATGATCTGCTCGCTGATGACAACACCGGCATCGTACTTGCGCCTCAGCCACTGGGAGCCGCTCAGGTGATCCGCGTGCGCGTGTGTTTCCAGGACATAGTGCAGACGCAGTTCGTGCTCATCGATGAATGCCGCGAGCTCGCGCAGATTTTTCGTTGAGGTTTGTGAAGTGAGGGGGTCGTAGTCCAACACGGGGTCGATGACGACGGCGTCTTTTGTCGCCTCGTCCCACACTACAAAGGTGAGGGTGGCGGTGGTTGGGTCGTAGAACTCTTTGACTGACATTTGCGTCTCCTTGGGATGTCATGAAGTGCAGCCTTCGTGCCACAGGGCCACCCAGCTCCACACACGTAGGAAACGAGTTTCTCGGCCGCGCAGACGATCACAAAGACGTCTCAAGTGTTTCATCGAGCGTCGAGGTGTCGTTTCACCGCGTTTCATTTTCGCCGTCCATCCGCGCGATTTCTTGGCGTATTGCAGGGAAAGTGGAGCTTCTCTCCTCTGGCACATGTCGTGCGTTAGCCAAGGACGTCCCAGGAGTCATCAAATGAACAAACCGGTCCCGAGTCCCCTACTGCCCATTGAGCGCAACCGATCCGTGCCCGAAGTGGGCCCCTCTTGGGTCGCCGCACGGCTCACGCCTTTTCGCGTTGTCGACGTGCGCGAGACCGACGAGTTCGACGGCCCTTGGGGGCACATCGATGGCGCCGAGCTCGTTCCCCTGGGAACGCTTGCGGCGGCGGCGGCGGCCTGGCCGCGGGATGAGAAGCTCGTCCTCGTGTGTCGTTCAGGCGGGCGGTCGGGACGCGCGGCGCTGCTCCTTGAGTCGATGGACTTTGAGCACGTGGCTTCGATGCGTGGAGGCATGATGTTGTGGCGTGAGGACCTTGCGAAGGTCGGCTCATGATCGCCTCGTTTCTCCTATCGCTGAAGCGCGTCGTTGG
>JBLHKB010000192.1:0-11458 GCA_047619315.1 Polyangiales bacterium | reverse complement strand
GCGACATCGACATCGCCATCGGCGTGGATGGCGACGCTGGCGCAGAAGAGCTTATCTTCGAGCTGTCTCGTCTTGGCTATCGGGTCGTTGCGACTATCGAGCAGTCGAGCACGGGGCGTCTCGCGACGGCGCGGCTCGAGACGGACTCGGACATTCTCCTCGACCTGATTTTTGCGACAACCGGCATCGAAGCCGACATCGTGGTGGGCTTTTGCGAGCGAACCCTGACCTCGATGCGGTCCGGCGAAGACTGCGCGGAAATCACCGGCAGCAGTACCTTCCAGCGAAATTCGACAGTCTCATCCGCCGCGCTCCGCAGAGCTCGTAGCAAGACCGGTCTATTCCCCCCCAGTATGATTCGCGTTCAGGGCCTACCATCTCACCGGCCGTCGTATTGGAAGCGCCACTCCCGCAGTTCTTCTTCGGCGATCTCTCCTGCTCCGTTGGGCATCTCCGCGCGCACGAACTTGGTCAACGTCATCGTGTGCGGAACGAGCGTGTTTGGCTCAGTGATCAAGGTGCCCTCGAACCTCAGCTCGCGAAGAAGTGGAATCGGTCCGGGAAGCTCACTGGCCGCGCTGTCCACGAGGACACGCAGTTGGTCCGGTGGCGCCACGGAATCGAACTGGACCCGGATGCAGTCGTCCGAAGGGGCGCCCTCAAAGCAGGGTGCCCGCCCGATGGCGGTGTAGTGAGACAGGAGCTCCAATTGTCCGCCGCCGATGGGGATGGCGTTGGGTGAGGTGACTTCGATGACCTCGCCAAAGTTCATCTCCCCGCCGACGAAGCTCTGCACCAGACTCATCCAATTGTTCTGAACGAAAGCATCGACCGCCTGTCGCTGCAGGACCGTGCCGACTATCTCCCAGGCCGGGTTCGCCCGCACCGCCGGCGCGACGGCGGCCTCCAGAGCGGCGTCGACCTCCGTGCGTGTCCGCTCGTACTCCATCGACCGAAATACTCCGTCCGTTCCAATGCGCATGGAGGGGAGCAGCATCTGGATCACGAACGCGGCATTGATCGCCTCCTCGGCGGGCTGCACGGAGATGGGCTCGATCTCGTAGTTCGAGCTCGTGAGCACAAGCTCCAAATCGTTTCGCTCGACGTGCATGTCCCACGTGGAGTTCACGTCGAACGCGGCTCGACCGTTGCGCGTGACGGAGCGCCGACCGACGACGTGGGCCCGCAGACCATCGGGCCAATCGAAAGCCCATCGAACGTCGCTTGAGGTTGCCGGGGTCGGCGTTGTGGCTTCCGTGCGCGCTTCTGTTCGCGCCTCTGTCGTTTGGTTGGAGCTCGTGGCCGCGCCGCAGCCGAATAGGCCGAGCCACAGGAGAGATGAGGCAGCTAGGGTCCGTAACATTCCGTCCGTGTATCATATCGCGAGTACGAAGGACGGCGGATGTCTCCAAAAACGCCCCATCACGCTACCGACTCAAGGCCCTCCTGAATCCCAGGCCGCTGACGCAGGGACTTCCGAATCGCCCGCTGCCACTTCTGCCCCTTCGCGAGCGCTTCCTCATGCACCTGCCCAAGCTCCGCCGGTCTGTCTTCAGCGAGCACTCGAAACCAGCGCCTCCGCCTGGTCGAGGTCCTTCTGTGCCTTCGCGGCTGCGCTCCCATCTCTCCGCTGCGCGACGATGAGCTTGTGGATCGCGTAGCGCTCGGGCCCTGGTATCTGCACCAGCACGCCGGAGCGATAGATGGCAGCAGCCCGGATAGGTTTTGCGATCAGGTAGTTGAGAATCGAGAGCGCCTGGGCGTAGACGCCGAGGGCCTCAAGCTTGAAAACGTCCGCGTCGCCGCGCATCTTCGGGACGAGGAAGTCCACGCTGGTGCCACCACCGCGCATGGCCCAAATGGTAGGCCGGCGTTTCCGATCGAGGTTCGCCGCAGGCTCGAGCCCAAGTTCGCGAAATGCCTTCTCGAGGCGTTCACCGGCGCGTTCCTCGATGACACCTTCCCGCGAAACTCGATGCCCTCTTGGCCACGCACCCCGGAGCCATGACCTGGTGTGTGTGTGTGCGGGTGACGCCCAGTCCCGTGGCTTTTTGGCAACACCTGCCTCCCCGTTGGACGGGATTCGCTTTCTGACGTTTGGCTTTGATCTTGCTAAGCATCAAGCATGCGAAGTCTGTGCTCCTTGCTTCTTCTCTGCACTCTCCTCGGCGCCTGTATTCAGGGGTCCTCCTCCGACGACGGCTTCACCCCTGAGAACCTATGCGTCGAAGACGACTTCCCCCGGCGATGGCGGGTGCTTCGCTCGCGCTACGCGCTCGGCACAAGCGTTCACTTTCAGCTCACCCATCCTTACACCGAAGCTGAAACTCATTTGGAGCTCCGCGGCGATGCCTTTGAATGGGATCTCCTCGAAGATGGCTCCATCAACGCCCGTGCCGTCGCTAGCGGCGATGCTGAGATTGAGGTGTTTATCGGAGGGGCCGTCGTAAGTACCGAGCACATCGAAGTCGAGGAAATCGCAAGCGCCGACTTCCTTTGGAGACCCATCATCGATCTCAGTTTCTCCGCGTACTCGCGCTGCGAGGTGGAAGGATGTGTTGAGCGCATCGCCGTAGGCGCGAGGGCCGCATTCTTCGTGACCTACTTCGGCAGTGATGGCCTCACACTGGCGGGCCGTGGTGTTGCCGAAGGCGACCACTTCGTCACCGGACTAGCCGGAGACTTCGTCGTCGCCTCCACGGAGAACGAAGGGGTCTTCGAGCTCCCGCTCCACGTCAGAGAAATTGAGGTAACGCGCTTCGAATATCGCGTCGCGAGCGTGGCCACATTCAATATCGAGGGGTACGAAGAAGCCGGACTTTACAGAGCGGACTTCCGCGACCTAGACGGCAACGCCCTTGAAGGAAGCGTGGAGTGGGAGGTGGACGGCGTTCTTCAGGACGCCACCGGCGAGCTTCTGTTGCTGGAAACCGACGGTCCACCCCCCGAAGAAGTACGCGCCCGCGTCGGCGACGCCGAAGCCGTATATGTCGACGTGCCAGAGTAGTCACGGCTCCGGCGGCTTCAGGCGTCAAAGGCTCTGCGCCTGGTGTGCTGGTAACTTTCTCCACCACTGCTACGACTGGGGCTTCCTATGACTGCCCCCACGCCCACGACTCCCGAAAAGCGCACCATCCACTTCGTCTCCCTCGGCTGCGCGAAGAACCGTGTCGACACGGAGATCATGCTCGGCGTCAGCGACGCCGGCGGTTACTCCCACGTGGAGGACCCCGCCGACGCGGAGGTCATCGTCATCAACACCTGCGGTTTCATCGGCGCGGCCAAGGAAGAGTCCGTCGAGACGATTCTGGAGATGGCGGAGCAGAAAGAGACCGGACGCTGCGAACAGCTGGTGGTCGCCGGGTGTCTGTCGCAGCGCTACCCGGAGCAGCTGGCGGCTGAGATGCCAGAGGTCGATCACTTCCTCGGGTCGTCGGACATGCTCAAGCTCGGCAGCGTTCTTCGCAAAGAAGCCGACCGCATGCTCGTGGGAAACCCGGCAGACTACACGATGCGCGCAACGGATCCGCGCATCCTCACGCAGCGCGGTCACAGCGCCTACGTGAAGATCGCCGAAGGCTGCAACCGCAGCTGTTCGTTCTGCTCTATCCCGAGCTTCCGTGGAAAACAGCGATCCCGCTCGATCCCGGACCTCGTCGAAGAGGCACATGCCCTCGTGGCGGCGGGCGTCGTGGAGCTCAACCTCATCAGCCAGGACACCATCAGCTACGGCCGCGACCTCGACGAGCGCCCTACTCTGGCTGAGCTCGCGACGGCGCTCGGAGACGTCGAAGGCGTCCGCTGGGTCCGGCTTCACTACTTATACCCGGAGACGCTCACGAAAGAGCTCATCGACGTCTTGG
Source organism: Polyangiales bacterium (assembly GCA_047619315.1). GTDB lineage: Bacteria > Myxococcota_A > Polyangia > Polyangiales > Houyiibacteriaceae > JBCCRV01. The sequence goes on along the minus strand of JBLHKB010000192.1, from coordinate 7,595 downwards.
CGAATCACCCGAAGGTCTTGCCCTACGTGGACATGCCCCTTCAGCACGCGGCCACGAATATGCTCAAGGCCATGCGCCGGGGTCATGGGGGCAAGCGGCTCTACGACGTCGTCGACAAGCTGCGCTCAGCCATTCCGGATATGGTCTTTCGAACGACCTTCATCGTCGGCCACCCAGGCGAGACCGAGGAGGACTTTGAAGAGCTCCTCGAGTTTGTAAGGTGGGCAGAGTTCGACCATGTAGGTGTGTTTTTGTACTCGCCGGAAGAGGGAACTCGAAGCGGCGAGATGGAAGACCAGGTCGACCCGAAGGTGGCCAAGCGCCGCCACCGGGAGCTGATGAGGACCCAGCGTCCTATCAGTAAAGCTCGACAAAAGAGCCGTATTGGCACGGAAATCGAGGTCCTCGTGGACGGCATCAGCGATGAGAGCGAGTTCTTGCTCGAAGGCCGCTGGTGGGGTCAGGCGCCCGAAGTCGACGGCAAAGTCTATCTCGCCAACGGCGAGGCCGAGCCCGGTGAAGTCCGCAAAGCGCTGGTCACAAACGCCGCGGCGTACGACCTGATGGCCGACCTGCTGACGCGCGAAGGCGAGTGGCAGGTCCCACCTGGCACTCGAAAGCCCCGTCGCCGCAAGGTGAAGCTCCGTACGCTCCAGTAGCCCAAACGTTACGTTTGCCGTGTAGGTCCCGAGATCACACTCACACGACTAATGGTCGAAAGATTGTCCCACCCATACCCCGGTGTTAGGTTGGGTTAATGGTTGAAGTCGGCAGTCTCATCAGAGAGTTGCAGTCATACTATCCGGCAGCGGATGTAGACTTGATCGATCGCGCCTACGCGTACTCGCAGAAAATGCACGACGGCCAGATGCGCAAGTCGGGCGACCCGTACTTCATTCATCCGGCGAGCGTTGCGCGGATCATCACGGGCATGCGCCTAGATCCGGCGAGTGTGTGCGCGGCGCTTCTGCACGACGTCGTCGAAGACACCGACGTCACGGAGAAAGACATCGAGCAGCTCTTCGGAGCAGAGGTCGCGTTCCTCGTCGAAGGCGTAACGAAGCTCGGCAAGGTTAACTTCGCGTCGAAGGCGGACCGTCAGGCCGAGTCCTTCCGCAAGATGCTCATCGCGATGGCTCGCGACATTCGTGTGCTCCTCGTGAAGCTCGCGGACCGCCTCGATAACATGCGCACCCTCGAGCACATGAAGCCGGAGTCTCAAGAGCGCATCGCCGCCGAGACGATGGAGATCTACGCGCCCCTCGCCGGTCGCCTTGGAATCAACTGGCTCAAGGCCGAGCTCGAAGACCTGAGCTTTCGCTACCTCCACCCGGATGCCTATCAAGAGCTGAGCGAGACCGTCGCGAAGTACGAAGATGCCAACGACAAATACGTCGACAACATCACGAACGAGATTCGCAAGATGATGGTCTCCCGAGGCTTTGCCCTCGAGGTGCATGGCCGCAAGAAACATCTCTGGTCGGTGCACCGGAAGATGAAGCGCACGGACCTCGAATTCGAGCAGGTTCACGACTTCATCGCGTTCCGCGCCATCATGGAGAACGTGGCGGACTGCTACGCGGCTTTGGGCGTGGTTCACAGCACTTGGACGCCTATTCCGGGCCGTTTTAAGGATTATATCGCGCTGCCCAAGCCGAATATGTACCAGTCGCTTCACACGACGGTCATCGGCCCTGGAACACGGCGGATGGAGATCCAAATCCGCACGGCGGAGATGCAGCGAACGGCGGAGCTCGGTATCGCCGCTCACTGGCAGTACAAGCAGCAGACCGGCGGACTCGACAAGCGCGATGCGGCGAGCTTCGCGTGGCTGCGTCAGCTGATGGAGTTCCAGCAGGACGTCGACGACCCCGTCGAGTTCCTGGAGTCCGTAAAGGTCGACCTCTTCACCGATGAGGTCTACGTGTTCACGCCGAACGGCGACGTGAAGACCTTCCCGCGCGGCTCGACACCTGTCGACTTCGCGTTCTCTGTGCACTCCGAGGTGGGCAACCGCTGCACCGGCGCGCGCGTGAACGGCCAGATGGTTCCGCTGCGGCATAAGCTCCGCAACGGCGACGTGGTGGAGATCATCACGAGCAAGAACCAGAAGCCCAACAAGGACTGGCTCGACTTCGTCCAGAGCGGTCGCGCGCGTTCGCGCATTCGTGGCTACCTGCGCGGTGAAGAGCGTAAGCGCTCCATCAAACTTGGCCGCGACCTTGCTGAACGCGCGCTGCATAAGAAGGGTCTGTCCTTCGCTCGGCTCTTGAAGAACAAGCCTGAGCTCAAGCGTATTCAGGCGCACTACCGCGTGCTCGGGATGAGCGAGCTCTTCGCCCAGATCGGCTACGGCAGAGTGGAGCCCTTGGACTTCGCCAACGTGGTGGTCGGGGAAAAAGACGGCGGCGACACCAAGAGCCTTCGGCCGAGCTTCTTCGAGCGCACTGTCCGCAAGGTCACTCGGCGCGACGACGACCGCATCATCATCGACGGGATGGACGACCTTCTCGTTCGTTTCGCCAAGTGCTGCTCACCTGTTCCCGGCGATGACGTCATTGGCTGGATCACCCGCGGCCGCGGCGTGACGATCCATCGACGGGAGTGCCCTCGGGCCATGGAGCTCGACACGGAGCGGCGCGTCGACGTCAATTGGGCGTCGAAGTCCAAGAAGGCGATGCTGCTGCCCGTTTCCCTTCGCATCGTCACCTCCAATTCGCAGGGCATCCTCACGCGCATCTCGAACGTCTTTACGGAGAACGGGCTTAACATCTCCGAGGCTATTTGCCGTACGAGCGATGATGGGAGCGCCACGAACCTCTTTCAGTTCACCGTGGGCGATCTGGCCAGTCTCCGTTTGGTGATGCGCGACATCGGCAAGATCACGGGCGTCAAAGACGTCGAGCGTTTGTAAACGACACATAGCGCACGCGCTCACCGAGAATCAGCGACCTGTGTAGGTCGGGGTGCTATGATTCGGTTTCGTGTCTGACCTGCCCGCTTTCGACGATAGCGTTGAAGAAGCTACCGAAGTCGTCGGCTCGATGGCTCCGGGTTCGTTCTTTGGCGACCGCTTTAGGCTCGAAGGCTCCCTCGGCGCCGGCGCGATGGGCGCGGTGTTTCACGCGACGGACCTACGCCACGACGAACACCCCGTGGCTCTCAAGGTGATGTTGAAGAGCTCAAAAGACGCGGAGGCACGTCAGCGCTTCGAACGTGAGTACAAAGCGCTCTCCGCGATCAAGCACATAGGAATCGTCGACATCTACGGGTTCGGCTACGACGCCTCGAGGCGCATGCCCTGGCTCGCCATGGAAAAGCTCGATGGCGAGACCCTGCGCGGCTGCATCAAACGCAAAGGAGCACTGGAGCCACGACGCGTTGCGTTGATCGTCGGCAACGTGGCGGATGCCCTTGAGGCCGCCCACGCCAAAGGTGTTATCCACCGCGACCTGAAGCCTGATCATATTTTCCTCATCGGAAAGAGCGGCAAGGTCAAGATCATCGACTTCGGCCTTTCTCTTGTTCGCGACTCGAAGAAGCTCACGGCGACGGGCACGGTGATCGGCACACCACGATATATGGCTCCCGAGCAGATCGCTTCGGCCCACGCAGCGACGGAGGCGGCTGACGTGTACGCTCTCGGCGTGGTGGCCTATGAGGCGCTCGTGGGAGATTCGCCCTTTGTGGCGTCGGACCAAGGGCAACTTCTTGGGGCGATCTTGGCGGGGCGCCGAAAACCACTCCTCGAAGCTCGCCCGGAGCTTTCGCAGGAGCTTGAAGATGTGCTCAACAAGGCGATGGCGCCCCTGGTTGCCGACCGATACCAGACCCCTGGTGAGTTCGCGTCGGCCTTTATGACCGCGACGGGCCTTTCGCCCAAGCGGCGTCGGCAGCGGTCAAAGCTATCCCCAGGCTCCATCGGGGCCCCCAAGAACTACTACCTTTGGCTGGCTTTCGGTGCGGTGATGTCAGCGGTTCTGAGTGCGGCATTGACCTACTGGCTGACGCGGGGCTAGTAGCTCAGAGATGGCTACGGGACACATGACGCTCGACCAGCTCGTTTCGGCGCTGGACATGGAGGACGTGGCGGAAGACCACGCCCTCGATGCAACGATGCGTCCGACGATCGCTCCGCGATACCGGAAGAGCCCGCGCTCGAAGCCCCCCGCCGTCGAGGAACGAAAGCTCCCGGAGCCCACCGCCGAGAGTCGCTCCTCCCATGAGCTAAAGATCAAAGGACCCCTCGCTGAAGGCGGCATGGGGAAGATCCTCCTCGCGCAGCAGGGCGGTCTGCGGCGCGATGTCGCCGTGAAGATGCTCAAGGATGAGTTCCTGGAGCCGGCTTTTGCGGAGCGACTGCTTCGCGAAGCTCGCATCCTTGGGCTCGTCGAGCATCCGAATATCGTGCCTCTCTACGCGCTGCACACGGACGAGCGGAACTCGCCGGCGCTGGTGATGAAGCGCATCGAGGGCGTGCCCTGGCGTGTCCTCATCGCCGACCCGAAGCACCCTGCGTTTCCGGCGGGGACCAAAGACGTTATCGCCTGGCATCTGCGCGTGTTCATGCGCGTCTGTGATGCCGTTCGCTACGCGCACAGCCGCGGCGTACTGCACCTCGACCTCAAGCCCGACAACGTGATGATCGGGGCCTTCCGCGAAGTGTATCTCGTGGACTGGGGCGTAGCCGTCGCGACCAACTCCACCTACCGCGGTTGGCTCCCCATGGCCGACGAGGTGAACGAGATTCTCGGAACCCCAGCGTACCTGGCGCCGGAGATGGTCGACGTCGCGCAGCAGTCTCTGGATGTTCGAACCGATGTCTACCTCCTCGGTGCGGTGTTGCACGAGATCTTGACCGGCGAGCCACCTCACAAAGGCAGCACGCTTCAAGCGATTCTCTACGCGGCGTACCAGGCGGAAGTCCCGGACATGCCGGATGATGTACCAAGGGAGCTGGGCCGCATCGTCAAGAAGGCGATGGATCCCGACCGACATAAGCGCTTCCAAGACGTCGAAGAGCTCCGCTCGGCGGTCTCGGCGTTCCTCGAACATCGCAGCGCTCTCGAGCTGGTTCGTTCCGCCCGCGTGGCCCTTGAGGACCTCCGGGCGCTCGTCCAGGAAGAGCCGACGCGAGAGAGCGGTCACCGAATTTCAATGTCCGTGGACCGGCAAAACGCGTCCGTACAGCGCCTCTTTGGGCGGAGCCGCTTTGCCTTCGCCGAAGCGCTACGTCAGTGGCCCAAGAGCACAAACGCAGCCCTCGGGCAGCGGGAAGTGCTGATCCTGATGTGCCAGTATCACCTGGACCGGGGTGAAGCGGCGTCGGCGGAGGGGCTCCTCGAGGAGCTGGAGCAAGGCGACCAAACGGACGAGATCGCTCTGCTCCGAGAGAATGCCACGAGGCAGCGTCAGTCCGCCGCCGCCCTTGAGCGCCTTCAGCACGAAGAGTCCGCTGAACTTGGGCAAGCCGCGCGCGGCAAGATCTTACTCGCCGTCAGCGCCCTCGTCTCACTGCCCACGCTCTTCGTCTGGCTCGCTCAACAGGCCGGTCACTACACCTACGCGTGGTGGCACACCGTCGCGTACTCGACGGGCCTTTGGGTGTTCTCCGGAATCGCCGGGTTCATCTTTCGAAAAGACCTCCTCGCCAATCGCCGAGGCAGCCGCATCGCCATCGCCATGTGGATGATCGGGCTGATGGCCGTGTCCTTTCGTTTCGTCGCCTACAACTTAGGCGTGCGGGACATCAGCAGCTTGGCCATCGAGATGACGCTCCTGGGAGATGGCGCGCTCATCGCCGGCATCCTCGCCGACCGCCGCATGCTCTACGCCGCGCCGGGCTTCTTGGTCGCGACGGTGATGATTCTCTGCGTGCCCGAACACTCCGTGCTCTGGACCTCGCTAGGCGTGGCGTTGGGCCCGGGCGCGTTGGCTGTGCAGTGGCTGCGGACGCCGGGCGAAGAGCAGAACGTCTAGCGCTCGCCAGCGAAGGCTCACGGGTACTTGTAGCTCGGCGCGCCGCCGGTGTACTCCCAGACCACCGCGCGTTCATCCAGGTCCGCAAGACGGACCGCCTCGAGCAGGCAACGCGCGAAGCCAGCCGCCTGGAGGATCGCGCCGCGCTGCTTCGTCCGCTCTCGCTGCCAGACGCCGGTCGCGAGCGCCGTCGCCACCTCGTCGGGCGTGACGGTATTGGCCGAGTAGTCGACGAGGGCTTTAATGGTGCTCGCGAGGTCCGCCTCAAGCGCAGCTTCGAAAGATGGGCGTGAATGACGCGCTTCAACGGACTGAAGCGATCCCGAAGCGAGCTCCTCGCCGAACACACCGAAGTCGAGATTCGTCGCGCGCATGAACATCGTGTCCGGCGGTGGATCCCAGTTCAGCGCGTAGCGACGGGAGTATGTACTTTCGGCCGCACGTTGGGTTGTCGACGTCTTGACGAGAACCATCGGGTCGTTGAACTTCGGATCGAGCAAATGAAGCAATATCTCGCGGCTCATGGCTTGATGCTAGCAATTGCGCAGCTCGGCGGACAGACATCTGAGAGTTGCAAGGCGTGGAGCGTAGTGAGCAGCGCCCCTTAGACCCGAGCGCCTAGCTGCTGCAGAAGGGTGATGACGGCCTCGTGTTCGCCCTCTCGCGCAAGCTCAATGGGACGCTTTCCGGCGTCGTCGGATGGGTCTGGATCGGCACCGACGGAGACCAGCCACTGGGCAACCTCGAGATGACCACGGCTCGCGGCAAAGTGCAGGGGACGGCGACCCTTTTGGTCTTGGAAGTCCGGGTCGTCTCCTTCCTCAACTTCATGCTTTACGGCGCTCAGGTCTCCGGCCGTGGCTGCTTTGTGAAGGGAACGTTGTCGGCGGCCCACAATTTCAAGTCCACCTCCCTGGCTGATCGTCATCGAGCCCCCGGTCAGTGTGAGCGTTGCAATCCGCATCCGCTGAACCACGATCTTCGCTTTGCAGTAGGGGCAGTAGACGTCCTCGGCGCGGCATTGGGCGCCGCAGAACGGGCATTCGCGCTTGCTGCCACCGAGCTGAACATACGCGCCATCGCTAATTTTGAAGCCGCCGTCTGTCTTCCTCGAGATGCCTCTGGAGAGGCCTAGCGAGGCGAAACCGGTGTGTCGTCCACAGTACGGACAGATCGCCACGCAGTCTGCGGCGGGGCTTCCGCAGCCAGGGCACTTGAGGACAAAGTGGCTTTGCATCCGTGGTCTTTCTTCTGGTTCGTTTCAAAACGGCTGGGTCGGCAAGCCGACTCGTCGCGCCGCGGAGTTTAGTACACACAACCCAAAGGCGAGAGGGTGATGATGTTTCGTGAGGACGTCCAGGTTCAGCGCTAAGCCGTGACGTGCACGTCAGCCCGGATGCGTCGAGTTCCCCCGCAAAACGCCCGAGCCCTCCGCCCTCAAAGTGGTACAACCGCCGCGTGAGTAAAACAAAGCGGAGCGGTCTGTGCCTAGCCGGCGGCGGCATCACGGGAGCCATGTACGAAGTCGGCGTCCTCGCCGCCCTTGAAGACGCCTTCGAGGACTTCAAGGCCAGCGAGTTCGACGTCATCATCGGCGCGTCCACCGGCGCCTGCGT